>NZ_JBEZFJ010000006.1:14733-359914 GCF_040649335.1 Micromonospora sp. NPDC048986 | reverse complement strand
TTGTTTTATCTTTATTTTTTCCCCCGGACTCCCGGTGGGGGGTGGAAAAAATTTCTTGATCAACGCGGGTGGGTGGTGGGGGTGGGTGGTGGGGGTGGGGTGGGGGTCAGCTTGAGGGGGTGGGGGGTTCGCCGGAGTCCAGGACTGCTTGGGTCCAGCCGCCCTCGATGACGCCTGTGGCGTCCAGGACGGCCCAGTCGACCACGTCGGACGTCTCCACGACCACGGGGGCGCCGATGCGGACGCTCTGGTCGGTGTTGGCGTCGCTGGCGCTCACGCCGACGATGCGTTCCGGGGTCTCCCACGAGGTGACGCCCGCCCAGACGTACTCCGGGCCGTCGTCTCCGGGCAGGCCGTACTTCACCACCAGTTGCGACTCGGTGGGGAACTGGCCGGCGACGAACCGGGCCCGCGCGTCATCCAGCGCGTCCCGGGCGGTGGCGACCGCACGGCTCATCGCGTCACCGGAGCGGGCGTAGCGCACGTCCGGCTGGATCCCGGAGAACAGGGTCGCGCAGGCGGCTGCGTAGTAGCGCCCGTCCGGGCCGGGGTGCCCGGCCGGCGGGCGCAGGCTGAGGAACGAGTCGGCCTCCGGGTCGGTCGCCGGGTCCAGTTCGAGGCGGAGCAGCACCGGGGCGGTGGCGCCGTGCTGCTCCGGGTTGCCGTACGCCACGGCGATGTCGTGCCCGGTGACAGTGGCCAGCACCGGTAGCTGCACGAACGCCGGCACCTCCTCGCCGGTGAGCCCGTCGGTCCAGTCCCGCAGCAGTCGGCGGGCCGCCCCGGTCATCACCGCACCCCAGGCGCGGGTGAGGTGGTCGGGAACCCCCTGGGTCTGCAACTCCAGCAGACCGAAGCGGCGCAGCCCCTTCGTGGTGAACCACAGGCCCTCGGTGTCCGAGGAGTACGGCACCAGCACCCAGTCGACAAGTCGGATGCGGCCCTGCTCGTCGGGGAGGGAGCGCAGCGCGGTCGCCGGGTCGAGGAACTGGAGGCCGAAGACGTCCACCACGTCGCTGTCGACGGATTCCGCCACGGCGGCCGCGACCGTGCGGGCGGCCCACTCGTGCGCGGGTGGCCAACCGGGCCGGTACTCGGCCTGTACGACCACCAGGTGCGTCGCCGCCGCCAGCCGGTCCAGCTGCTCCTTCGTGGCACCGAACGCGGTGAGCAGGTCCGGTGGCAGCTCGGGGAACTCGGCGATCGGCCGGGTGTCGACGCTCATCAGCGGGCTGTCGAGCATCTGCCGGGCCAGCCCGTGCACCGGCTCGGCCAGCCGGCCGGTCAGGGCCGCCACCGCGGTCTTCGCACTGACCTTCGGTAGCCCCGCCATCGGCACCAGGTAGGTCGCGCTGAGCGACTCCGGCACCGGAACGGGCAGGAAGTCGTCCGTGATGAGCATTGTGGGATCCCCCGGTGGCCGCGCCGGTGTTGTCGAGCCGAACGCTACCCGGCCCGCCGGGCCCGGTTCAGCCGGACAGCACCAGACCCAGGTAGACCAGCGTGGTGACCACCTCGACGGTCGCGCCGAGGACGTCGCCGGTGATGCCGCCGAGGCGGCGTACCACGTGGTTGAGCAGCGGTAGCGCGACGGCGATCGCGGCGACGACGGTCAGCGGCCCCTGCCATGGGCGGCCCGGCACCGCGGGCACCGCCAGCAGCACGACGGCGATCGCGCCGGCGGCCACTGCCACCGGCCCGACAGTGCCGGCGACCAACGCGCCCAGCCCGTCGGGTCGGGCCGCCGGCACGCCCCGCCGGCAGGCCACAGTGACACCGAGGCGCCCGGCCGCGGTCGCCGCTACCACCGCCGCGAGGCACGCCGGCCAGGACCGACCGGCGAGGTCGGCGAGCGCCGCCGCCTGCACCAGGAGTACGACCACCAGGGCGACCACCCCGAACGGGCCGACGTCCGGCTTCTTCATGATCTCCAGGGCGGCTTCGCCCCGCCGGTACGAGCCGAGCGCGTCCACTGTGTCGGCCAGCCCGTCCAGGTGCAGCCCCCGGCTGAGCAGCGCGCCGACGCCGACTGTCACGCCGGCCGCCACCAGCGGTGGGGCGAGCGCCCCGGCCAGCAGCAGCACACCGGCCAGGAGGGCGCCGAGCAGCGCGCCGACCACCGGGGCGAGGGCCATCGCCGTGCCGGCGACCGGGCGGTCGATGCGCCCGGTCCGTACCGGCAGCGTGGTGAACGTGGTGACCGCGAGCCGGGCTCCGGCGAGCAGCCGTGGCTCAGCCGGCACGCCAGCTCGACGCCGGCTGCTCGTCCGCCCCGGTGCTGGCCGGGCCCGGTCCGGCCGGCTCCGGCTCGGCGAAGTCGGGCTCGGTCGGGTCAGGCTCGGTGAGATCCGGGTCGGCGTAGCTCGGGTCGGTGGACTCCGGCTCGTCGGCGGCCGGGTCGGTGTCGTCGGTGCCGGTCAGCGACGGGTGCACGGGAAGCGCGGCGGACAGCGCCAGCACCGAGCGCAGCAGCGGCAGCGCGACCAGCGCGTTCGCGCCCTCGCCGAGATCCATCCGCAGGTCGAGCAGCGGGGTGAGGCCCAGCACGTCGGCGGCGAGCCGCACGGCAGGGTGCCCGCCGTGGTCGGCCAGCAGACACCAGTGCCGGGCCTGCCCGGCCAGGTCGCGGCTCACCATGCCGGCGGCCAACCCGATTGGCCCGTCGAGCAGCACCGGCACCCGGCGGGCGGTGGCGCCGAGCAGCACGCCGGTGGCCACCGCCACGTCGCCGCCGCCCAGCTCGGCCAGGATGTCCTTGGCGCCGCGCGACGAGCGCCGGGTGCGGTGCAGCGCGTCGCGCACCGCCGCGCAGCGGATCATCCAGGCCGCGTCGTCGATCTCGCCGGAGTCGGTGATCACCCGGCCCAGCACGGCGGGTGGCTCCGCGCCCGCGGTCGCCGCGAGCACCGCCGCGGCCGCCGCCTCGGTGCCGGCGCCGCACGCACCGAGCACCAGCAGTTGTACGCCGGCGTCGGCGGCCTGCTCAGCCAGTCGCCAGCCGTAGCGCAGCGCGGACTCCACCTGCTCCGGCGCGAGGGCCGGCTGGTCTTCGATCGGCGCGGAGGCCGGAGTGTCCACCACCTGGAGACTCGCGCCGCTCTCGGCGGCCAGCCGTGCCAACGCGCCCTGACCGGCGCGGGCCTGCGCGGCGCGGCGCGCCGACTCGCCGGCGACGGTGCCGGCCGCCGCCCCGCCGGCGTGGTCGCCGTGCAGCAGCAGCACCCGCACCGAGCCCCAGGCGACAGGGGTCGAGGTGCCCTGGGTGGCGGCGGCGAAGCCCACCACCCGGTCCAGCACGCCCAACCCGGCACCCGGTACGTCCAGCGTGGCCAGCCGGTCGACAGCCTGCGGGCCGGCGTACTCGTCGGGCATCGGCAGTTCCATGCCGGGCTGGATGACCAGCCCGGTGGACACCATCGGCAGCGCCATGGTCGGCGCCGCCCACGGGTTGCCCGACTCCGCGGTCGGGGCGGCCGGCGGCGTGGGGGTCAGCACGTCGGGCAGCTGCACCTCGGGGGTGGGCTCGGTGTCGGACAGGCTCGCCACGACCGGTGCGGTGGCGGCGGCCGTCGGCGCGGTCACGGTGGTGGGAGCGGACCGCTCGGTCGCGGTGGGGGCCGGCTTGAGCCAGACCGGCTGACCGGCGACGACCAGCACCACAGCGTCGCAGGCGTCGGCGACCGCGCGGTTGGCAGCGCCCAGCGCGTCGGTGAACGCCCGGCCCAGCGGGGTGGTCGGCACCAGCGACAGCCCCACCTCGGGGCTCACCAGCACCACCCGGGCGGCACACCCGCGGATCGCCTCGGCCAGCTCGGCGATGGTCGCCACGTCGTCGGCGGGCTGGTGGTCCGGGTCGAGCAGCACCGTCACCCAGCCGCCCAGGTCGTCGACGAGCAGCATCTCGTTGGGCTCGGCGGACTCGATCACGTCGGCCAGCCGGCGCGGGTCCTCGGTGGTCTCCTCGGTGGTCCAGCTGCCGGGCCGTCGGGCGCGGTGCGCCGCGAGCCGGGCCGCCCACTCGGTGTCCTCCGGGTCGCCCTCGGGCGCGGTGGCGACGTAGCGGACCACCGGCGCGTCGGTGACCAGGGACTCGGCGAACTCGGACTTGCCGGACCGGATACCGCCGAGCACCAGGACCGTGTTCCACCCGTCTACGGACATGCCCGTACCTTAAGGCCGCCCAGGGTTGCGGTGCCTGCCGGCCCGTCGTTCAGTCGCAGTGTTCGAACCCGCTGCCGTAGCTGACCCCGCCGGTGGAGCCGCCCCACTTGACGCACGTCCCGGCGGCGACCGCCTTCACCGGTCCGGCGTAGTAGTCGAAGGACCCGCTGTCGGTGCTGCGTGCCCGCCCCTGCACCTCCAGGTACGCCGAGGCGGCCGACTTCGCGCCGACCGCGCTGTCCTTGAGGGTGACCACGCAGTTGGTGCCGGTGCCCGAGTGGTAGAGCAGGAAGACCCGACCCTTTCGCTGCCCGTCCCCGCCGGTCAGCGTCGCCGAGTCGATCACCTGGTAGCCGCTGCCGCACGCCTGCGCGGCGGTGTACGGGTTGGGCCGGCTGGACGGGGTACGGCTGGGCGTCGGCCGGCTGCTGGCCGTACCGGTCGGTGTGCCGCCCGGCGTCGCGGTGCGCGCGTCTGCGGCGGCGCTTGGCGCGTCGGTACCGGCGACCGAGCCGGTCGGCGCGGCGGACGCGGTGCGGCTGGCGCCAGGGGTGCCGCTGGGCGGGGGTCCCGAAATGCTCGCACCTCCGTCGTCGAGCGCGCCGCCGTCCGGTGCCGCCGCCGATTCGCCGGCCAGCGCGGGCGGACGGTCCGCCCCACCCGCCTCCCCGTTGGGCCGCAGGGCCGCCACGGCCACGGCGATCAGCGCCACGAGAGCGACCGCGCCGACCCCGATCAGCAGTTGCCGGCGCCGGCCGGACGACCCCTTCCGGAACACCTCCTCCCGGGTCGAGCCTGGTCCGGTCACCGGCGAGGCCGCGAAGCCTGCCGGCCTGGGCGCGGCGTCTCCGACCGGCGCGGGCTGCCCGGCCGGCGTCGGCCCGGCCAACGGCGTCGGTGCGACCGGTGGCGCGGGGGTCGGTGCGGGCGGTGTGGCGGCTGGGGTGACCGGAAGGGGCGACGGCGTCCCGGGAGCGGGCACGGCCAGCGCCCACGGTGGGCGGGCGGAGACCGGGATGCTGGCCAGTGTGGCGTCGCGGGCGTCGGCGGCGGCAGCGGCCAGCTCAGCGGCGCTGCCGAACCGGTCCTCCGGACGCTTGGCCAGCGCGCGGGACACCACGGCGGCAACCGCCGGTGGGGTGTCCGCCGGCAGCGCCGCCGGGTCCTCCTGGGCGTGCCGCAGCGCCACCGCGAGGGGGTTGTCACCGTGGAAGGGCGGCTGCCCGGCAAGGCAGAAGTACGCGACCGCGCCGAGCGCGTAGATGTCGGTGGCCGCCGAGACGGGCTGCCCGGTGGCCTGCTCGGGAGACATGTACGAGGCGGTGCCGAGCACCATGTTCGCGGCGGTGAGCCCGGCCATGTTGCGGGACCGGGCGATGCCGAAGTCGACCAGCACCACAGTGCCGTCGCCCTTGACCAGCAGGTTGCCCGGCTTCACGTCGCGGTGCACGATGCCGGCGAGGTGGGCGGTGTGCAGCGCGTCGGCGGCCTGGGCCAGCACCGACATGGTGGTGGCCGGATCCAGCCGCCCCACCGTGCGCACCCGGGCGGACAACGGCTCGCCCTCGACGTACTCCATCACCAGGTAGTCGACCTGGCTGCCGTCGTCGAGCGCCGCCTGCCCCACGTCGTGCACCGGCACCACGCCGGGGTGCCGCAGCGCGGCCAGCATCCGCGCCTCGGCCCGGAACCGGGCGGTGAACTCCGGATCGGCGACCAGCGACGGCAGCAGCACCTTCACGGCGACCTCGCGTTCCAGCAGCACGTCAGTGCCGCGCCAGACCGCGCCCATCCCACCCGTCGCCACCCGCTCGCCCAGCCGGTACCGGTCGCCGAGCAGCACTCCCCGTGTCAGCACCGAGCCACCGTACCGGCCGGCGTCGATCGGATTGATCCACCCCGTGGGTCCCGCCGGGGCGAGCGAGCGGCCGTTGCGCGCCGGGCCGACTACGCTGGCGAGGGTTCGTCCCACGGGGACTTCAGCGGCGAGGGGAGACGCGGCATGGCGTGGAGCTGGCGGTACGAGGGCACGGACGGTCAGACGGTCGAGGGACCGGCGGAGTCGTTCGGCAGCCAGGCCGACGCCGAATCCTGGATCGGTCAGACCTGGCGGGAGCTCGCGGCGTCCGGCGTCACCTCGGTCGCGCTCGTGGAGGACGACCGGGTGGAGTACCGGATGAGCCTGCTGCCCACGGCCGAGTGATGGCCTACGACCGCCCGGGCGGTGACGGGCTGGTCCTCGGCGTACCCAAGGCGGCGTTCCGGCCCAGCCCGGTCTTCCTCGGCCTGGTCGCGCTCTTCGCGGTCAGCGGGGTGCTGACCTGGAACGGGTACGGCAGCGTCCGGTTCAACGTGTTCCTCTTCGTGGTGTCCGGCTGGCTGGTGTCGCTCTGCCTGCACGAGTACGCCCACGCGGTGGTCGCCTACCGGGCCGGCGACCGGGACATCGCCCATCGTGGCTACCTGACGCTCAACCCGTTGAAGTACACCCACCCGTTGCTGTCGATAGTGCTGCCGGTGGTGGTGGTGCTGCTCGGTGGCATCGGCCTGCCGGGCGGCGCGGTCTGGGTGGACCGGCACGCCATCCCGGGTCGACTGCGGCACACCCTGGTCAGCCTCGCCGGCCCGGCGACAAATGTGCTGTTCACGCTGGTGCTGGTGGCGGCGGTGCGGCTCGGCACCCAGTCGGATGGTCCGGTGGAGTTCTGGGCCGGGGTGGCGTTGCTCGCCTTCCTCCAGCTCACCGCCAGTGTGCTGAACCTGCTGCCGGTGCCCGGCCTGGACGGCGGCAACATGATCCAGCCGTGGCTCAACCCGCAGTGGCGCAAGATGTACGACCTGTTCGCGCCGTACGGCTTCATCCTGCTCTTCGCGCTGCTGTGGAACCCGCGCATCGGCGGCTGGTTCTTCGACGCGGTCTTCGCTGTCGGTGACCTGCTCGGTCTGCCGTCGTGGCTCTACGCCACCGGCCTGGAGCTGATCCGCTTCTGGCGGGGCTGATCGGGCGGGGCTGATTGCTGACCCGGCCCGGTCGGCGCGAGGGTTTCGCGCCGGCCGGGCCGGAACGGCGTCAGGGACGCTGCGCGGGGGACTCGGTCTTCGCCGGGTCCCGCTCGACGATCGGCTCGACGATGTCGTCGATCGCCTTGAGCAGGTCGGCGTCGAGCTTCACCCCGGCCGCCTTCACGTTGTCGTGCACCTGCTCGGGGCGGGACGCGCCGATGATCGCCGACGAGACGTTCGGGTTCTGCAGCACCCACGCCACGGCGAGCTGGGCCATGCTGAGCCCGGCCTGCTCGGCGAGGGGCTTGAGCTGCTGGACCCGGGTCAGCACGTCGTCGTTCATGAACCGGGAGATGAAGCCGGCACCCGACTTCTCGTCGGTGGCGCGGGAACCGGCCGGTGGCGGCTGGCCCGGCAGATACTTGCCGGAGAGCACGCCCTGCGCCATCGGTGACCAGACGATCTGCCCGATGCCCAGCTCCTCGCTGGCCGGCACGACCTCGGTCTCGATGACCCGCCAGAGCAGCGAGTACTGCGGCTGGTTGGAGACCAGCGGGATGTGCAGCTCCCGGGCGAGCGGGTGGGCGGCGCGCAGCTGGGCTGCGGTCCACTCGGAGACGCCGATGTAGTGCGCCTTGCCGGAGTGCACGACGTCGGCGAACGCCTCCATCGTCTCTTCCAGCGGGGTGCTGCTGTCGTAGCGGTGGGCCTGGTAGAGGTCCACGTAGTCGGTGCGCAGTCGGCGCAGCGAGCCGTTGATCGATTCCATGATGTGCTTGCGCGACAGGCCACGGTCGTTGCGGCCGGGCCCGG
The DNA here is from genome assembly GCF_040649335.1 of Micromonospora sp. NPDC048986. Lineage (NCBI taxonomy): Bacteria > Bacillati > Actinomycetota > Actinomycetes > Micromonosporales > Micromonosporaceae > Micromonospora > Micromonospora sp. NPDC048986. The sequence goes on along the minus strand of NZ_JBEZFJ010000006.1, from coordinate 351,937 downwards.
TCGGCCAGTAGACCTTGGTGAAGATCTCCAGGCCCTCACGGCGCTCGTTCTGCAACGCCCGGCCGAGCACGTCCTCGGCCCGGGTGCCGGCGTACACGTCGGCGGTGTCGAAGGTCGTGATCCCCGCGTCGAGAGCGGCCCGGACGCAGGCGAACGCCGCGTCCTCCTCGACCTGCGAACCGTGGGTGATCCAGTTGCCGTACGAGATCTCGCTGACCATCAGGCCGGAACGGCCCAGGTGTCGGAATTCCATGCCCCGACACTAGCTCCAGTGGATCACCAGTGGCGACCGGTGGCTCAGAGCACCGGGTTGGCGTCGGTGAGTAGCCGGTCGATCTCCTCCATCACCTCGGCGCGATCGCGGTGCACCGGGTCGATCAGTGGCAGGCCGCGCCGGTCCAGCACGCCCCACCGCCCGCTGTCGCTCTCGACCAGGAACGCCACCGGGTGGATGACCAGCATCGGGTGCGCCGGCGGGACCAGCACCGTGCCGGTGCGGTCCACCACGCCCCGCCGACCCGCCACGTCGACCACGGCCAGCCCCTCGTCGGTGAAGCCGTCGATCCGCTGGCCGTCGGCCAACTCGGTGACGAAGCCGTGGTAGCGGGTGGGCACGATGACCCGACCGGTCCGGTCGACAGCCCCCCACCCCTCGCGCCGCACCGCTGCCAGCCCCCGACGGAACGGTCGTACCTCGGCGAAGTTGGGCGCGACCTGCACCGCCCCGGTCGCGTCGATAGCCGTCCAACCACCGTCGCCGACCACCCAGGCCAGGCCGTCGCTGAACGGCTGCGCGGCCCGGAAGGACGGCGGGATCACCGTCGTACCGAGCAGGTTGATCAGCGACCAGCGGTCGGTGTCCGGCCGGCGGACCCAGGCCAACCCGTCGTGGAAGGGCTGCGCTTCGGCGTACCGGGCGGGGACGACCACGTCGCCGTCCTGGCTGGTGTAACCCCACAGCGGCCCGTCCTGGTCCGGCAACGGGGGTCGGTCCCGGTCGAGCACCTCGTCCCGACCCCGGGGGTACGCCCCGAAGCCGTCCGCCTCGGCCCGGACGGTGACCGCGTCGAGGGCGACCCGGACCCGGTCCAGCAGTTCCGCGTCGCCCGCGCCGCGCAGGTCGAGCGCCTTCTCGAAATGCTCGCAGGCCTCCATGAGTCGCCCCTGGTCGTAACACGACCGCCCGGCGTGCTCGTGCAGCGCGGCCCGTAGCCGGTCGGGCAACTCGACCGAGTTGGCCTGGGCGAAGAGCTGATCGGCCTCGGCGAAGTCGCCGCGCCAGCGCAGCACGTGGGCCAGCCGGGCCTGGGCCAGCGCGGTCCGGCGCAGCTCGCCGGTGGCCTCGGCGTAGGTGAGGGCGAGCCGACCGTCGGCCAGCGCGTCGTCCAGGTCGCCCAGGATCCGCGAGGCCACCGCCCGCAGGCTGAGCAGCCGGGCCCGGGCACGGTTGTCGACCGCCGAGCCCAACTTCTCGGTCAGCCGCCGCCGGATGGCCCGCAGGTCGTCCGGCTCCGTCAACTCCTCGCGCAGGGTGACCGGGTCCAACCGCCACCGGTACGCGGCCAGCACCTGCTCCGGGTCGCCCGGGTCGGCCAGCGACGGGCGGGTCACCACCGGCGGCGCTTCGTCGGGTGGCGCTTCGTCGGGTGGCGCTTCGTCGGGTGGCGCTTCGTCGGGTGGCGCGGACACCTGCTCGTTCTCCCCGTCCGAGCCGCTCCTCGGGCCGGGTACGGCCGAGGCGGGTGGCCCGGACGTCGGCACCACCGACGCCGGCGGCGCGGATACGGGCACCGCGGCCGGCGGTGGTGTCGAGGCCGGTGGCGCGGTCATGGGCGCGGCGGCTGGCGGCGCGGAGACGGGCGCTGCTGCGGCCGCTGGCGGTGCGGAGACCGGCGCTGCGGAGTACGGCTGGGCCGCGGCGGGTGGGGCGGACACCGGTGCTGCGGTCGGCGCGGGTGGTGCGGAGACGGGCGCGGCGGGGTACGGCTGGGCCGTGCCGGGTGGGGCGGGCACCGGTGCTGCGGTCGGCGCGGGTGGTGCGGAGACGGGCGCGCTGGGAAGGGGCGGCGCGGAGACGGGGGCTGCGGCGGGTGATGGTGGCGCGGGAATGGGCGCTGCCGCGGACGCCGGTGGCGTGGAGACGGGCGCCGCGGGCGGGGCCGATACCGGCGATGCCGGAGAGGCGGAGACGGGCGTGACCGAGGCGGGTGGTGCGGAGACCGGCGGTGCGGAGACCGGCGGGCTCGTGTCGTCCACGGCCGTGACAGGCAGCGTCGCGTCGTCCCGCCACTCGTCGATTGGCGAGCCATCCGCCGGGCTCGCGCTCGGATCGTCGATCGCTTCCGTCGGCTCGTCGGGTGGTGCGAGTTCGTCCGTCGGGTCGTGCTCGACCGGATCGGTGTCCTCGCTGGGCGAAGCGGTGAAGGACTCCCGGTCGACCTCGGCTTCGAGGTCCGCTTCGCTCCGCTGGTGGGGCATCGCGACGGCAGGTGCGCCGGAGACGGGCTGGTCGCCGTCCACTGTTCCCGTGTCGAAACCGGGCCGCGGCTCGTCGTCACTGTCGTCCGCCCCGAGTCGACGGGCGCCGGAGACCGGGTGGGCGGGCGGCGCGGAGACCGGGTCGAATGCGTCGTCTGATGTCGACCCGCCGGCGTGCTCGTCGGTCACGTCGAGGTGGGTGTCGGCTGTCGGCGTCGACGTCTGCGCGACCGGTGTCGCGGAGAGGTCGGGGTCGTCGGCCGTCGACTCGTCGTCGACCGGGGCGAACGACCGCTGGTCCGTGGCCGGCTCGGCCTGGTCGGATTCGGCGGGCTGAGCGGGGCTGAACCACGCTTCCGGTCCGCGGGTACCCGGGACGCCGTCCGGTTCGCGAACGGGCGCCACCGGCTCTTCTGAGGGGGGCGGGGGCACGTAGCGGCGCGGCGTACCGGGGGCCGGCGGAAGCACCGGCGCGACCTCCGCCGCCGGTGGCTGCGGGATCGCCGGAGCCGGGGCTGCCGGGGTCGGGTCGGATCGGGTCGTCGGTGGCTGCGGTGCCTGCCAGGTGGGTGGCGGGGCCGCCGCCGGGCGGGCGTCCGCCGTCGGTGCCAGCCGCTCCGGCGAGTACGGACGCTGCTGCGCGGCCGGTCGATCCGGCGTGGCTCGGCGATCGGCGGGGTGCGGCCGCTCCGCCGAGGGCGGGCGGTCCGGGGACGACGGGCGGCGGTCGGTCGGTGGGGTGCCGGCCAACGGGTCGCCGATCCGACGGCGGTCCGGGCCCGGCTCCTCGCCGCGCCGCTGGTCCGCCGGACGGTCCCTGGTGTCCGGGCCTGGATAACGCGGCGGCGGGGCGGGATGCGCCCCGGATGCCGGTGGCGGTTCGGCCAGCGGCCGGCGTCCCGATGCCGGCGGGGCGTCCGGGCGCTCGTCGGCGTTGGGTGGGTCCACCGGCGCGGGCAGGTATTCCAACCGCAGACGCGCGGCGGGTGGCCCCGAGACGGGCCGATCGGAGGCGGGAGAGACCGGGACTGCCGACACCGGTCGGTCCCAGCCGCGCGCGGCGGCGGAGTCGGGTGCTGGCGACACCGGTCGTTCCGGGGCGGTCGGGGCGGCTGACACCGGTCGGTCCCAGGCGTGGGAGTCGGGTGCTGGCGACACCGGTCGTTCCGGGGCGGTCGGGGCGGCTGACACCGGTCGGTCCCAGGCGTGGGAGTCGGGTGCCGGCGACACCGGTCGCTCCGGGGAGACCGGCATGGCACGGCCGGAGGCGGGCGGCGCCGTCGCGGCCGGGCGTACCTGTCGCTCGTCCTGCCGTGCCGGATTGGCCGCCGGGCGCTCCTCGGGCCGGGACGGCGTGGCCGCCGGCCGGTCGGGTCGGGCGGCCGGCCGCGACGGCATGCCCGGCTCGGCGCTGCGGTACGGGTCGGCGCTGCGGTGTGGGTCGGCGCTGCGGTGTGGGTCCGCGGTGCGGTGCGGGTCGGCGCTGCGGTGTGGGTCCGCGGTGCGGTGTGGGTCCGCGGTGCGGTGCGGGTCGGGATGGCGGCCGGGCTCCCGGGTGCGGTCCTGGCGCACCGGACCCGGCGCTGGCCAGGGCAGACTGCCGTCCGACCGCTGGCCCGGCTGTGGCCGGGGCTCGCGGTACGCGTCCTCACGGGACGCGTCCTCGCGGTACCCGTTGTCGCGGTACCCGTCCGGGCGGGCCTGCTCGCGGGCTCGCCGCTCCGGGTACGCCTCGGCGCGGGCCGCCGCCTCCCGGTGCGGCTGCCGGTGCGGGTCGGTGTCGGGCCGCCGCCTGTCGTCGTCGAGGCGCGGCTGGTCGGGCAGGTCCGGGTCGGGGCGACGCCGTCGTCCACCGTTGGGTGAGGGCGCTGCGCCAATTCCATCGTCCGGGCGGTAGCGCGGCTCTGCGCGGCGCAGGTCGTCGGCGGCCCGGTCCGGGTACCCGTCGGCGCGGTATCGCGTGCGGCCGTCCACGGGTGCCCACGGGTCGGCCGCCTCGGCGGTCCGCCCGTCGTGGTCGCGGGTTGGTCGGACGCCGTACCCGTCGCCAGGGTGCCGCTCGTAACCGGCGGCTGTTCGCTCCGGTGTACCGCGCCGACGTGGTGTGTCGTCCGGCTCGGGCACCCAGCCGGGTTCGGGCCGGGGCGCGGGGGAGACTGGCGGAGAGCCGCGGTAACCCCGATCCCGCTCGGTGGGCTCCTGCCGGGGGCGGCGGCTGTCGTACCGCTCGGTGCTGGGCTGGTCCCGGTGCCAGGCGGCTTCCCGCGCGGGCCCCCGCTCGTCGGCGGGGCGTCGGTCGGACCAGGCGGTACGTCGGTCCGACTCGGGCGAGCGGCGGTCGTCGCGGCGGGGTGGCTCGGGCAGCGGACGACGGTACGGCTCATGGTCGTAGTGGCGGGAGTCAGCGCTGTCGGGCCGGCCGTAGGCGGACGTGTCCGCCGAGCGCTCGTCGCTGCCGAGTCGGCCGTAGGCCGATGCCCCGCCCGGCTCGTCGTCCACCCAGGAACGGCCGTGCGGTGTCTGTTCCGCCGGTGGTTCGTCGGACCAGGACCGGCCGAGGTAGGTGCCGTCCGGGCGGGTGGGCGCCAGCGGCGGCACCTCGGCGCGACCGGACACCGTCGCGCGGCCGCGCGGTGGCGGCTGGTGCGGCATGCCGATGTCGCCGGCGTAACGCTGGCCGGGGAACTGGGGGTGCCACTCGGCGGTCGGCTCGCCCACCCAGGACGGTTCGTTCGGGTCTGACCACCGGTCGGTGTAGTGGCCGTTCATCCGCCGAGCCCGTCGCCACACCCGGCCGCTGGGCCGATTCTCGCCGGGGGTGAGGTGTCCGCAGCCGCCGTCGGGTGACCGCTGGGCGTCCGGTCGCCGCCTGCCACGCCCCGGTGGCCGGCTCGCGTCCGCTCGCTCACGCGTTGTCACCTCGTTGCAAATTGTCGCGCTGGGGCCGCACGTGCCGGTCAGATCGCCGCTCCGGCAGGCCGTAGCTGCGGATGGAGGGTAACGGCGTCGGCTCGCTCACCGCCACTGTGGTGCCGCCCACCGGCGCAAACGTTATCCCATTGGTTTCGGACATTTGGTCCTATAAGCGAATCTGGTCTCCGACCCTATCGCACTCGAAGACCACCCGGCCGCGGCGGGATCGCCGTCCTCGTTCAGGGGTGCTCCATGATGAGGACGGCGAACGTACCGGGAGCGAGCGCCTCGTAACGGTGCGGGGCGTCGCCGGGGAACGTGGCGTAGTCGCCCGGTTCGAGTTCGACAGGTGCCCCCTCGGGCCCCACCCGCAGCCGGCCGGCAGCGACCACCACATGCTCGATACTGCGCGGGGTGTGTCCGTGCCCGGCTCGGACCGCGCCGGGCTCAAGGGTGATCAGGTAGACGTCCCGGCGCAGGTGCGCCGCGCCGGCGCTGAGCAGCGTTCCGCTGAAGTCGGCCTGCTCCGAGCGGACGTGCGGCCCGTCCCCGGCCCGGATGACCCGTACGCCGTCGTCGACGGGCTCCACCAGCCGGCTGAACGGCACACCGAGTGCGACGCCCAGCGCCCAGAGCGTCTCCACACTCGGGTTTCCGGTGCCCGACTCCAGTTGGGAGAGGGTGGACTTGGCCACCCCCGCTCGGCGGGCCAGCTCGGTCAGCGAGATCCCGACCCGTTCCCGCTCCCGGCGCAGGGCGGCGGCGATGGTGGCCAGAGGGGCAGTCGGTTCCGAAGGCATGCCTTCGCTCCATTGGTCACACGTTCGATCTGTCGAACAACGACCCGTTCAGCATGATGAACGCACGACAAGATCCGCGCAGTTACGGCGAAACTGCTACCCCGAAGACGTCTGAGGCAGCAGTTTCGCCGTTGTTGCGCGGATCCTGGAGGGCGTGGGAGGCCCGGGGTCAGACCTTGTCGCCCAGCTTGACCTGCGGCGCCGGCGCGCGCATCCGCCGGAAGGTGATCGACCGCATGACCGCGTAGAGGAAGAGCGAGCCCATCCGCTGGTCGGTCTTCGGGAAGCGCTCCCGGACCAGCTTGCTGATCTTGCGGCAGATCAGCACCGAGTCGACGACCACACCCAGCGCCAGCGCGCCCCAGAGCACGTTGGAGATCAGTCGGACCAACGGCGGCATTGCCGCGTTCGACCCGACCAGCACGATCAGCGCGCCGCCGAAGAACCAGGTGCCGACGGTACGCCGGGAGTCGACCACGTTGCGGGCCAGCAGCCGCTCCGGGCCACGGTCGCGGGGGCCACCCTCACGGCGGAACTCCGACGCCGCCTCGGCGCGCAGTTGACGGCGACGCTCCCGCTCCTCCTCCTTGGTGAGAGGACGGGTGGGCCCGGCCGGGCGACGGCCGACGGTCGGCCGCTTGGGCGTCTCCCGGCCCTTGGCCGGGGTGTAACCCCGGGAACGCTCAGCGGTCTCCTCGGGGGTCACCGAGGTGACGGCCTCGTCGACGAGGTCGGTGGACTTGCGGCGAAAGAGCGACGGCACGCGGCAAGGGTAGCCAACGGTCCGCGCCCGCTGCACATCGCGGTACGGCGACCGACGGCTCCAGGTCGCAGCGCGACCTGGAGCCGTCGTGGCCGAACGATGGGTGAGCGAGGTTACGGACGCTCGGCGTGCGCGCCCAGGTCGGCGAGCTTCGCCTCGAAGTCCTCGTAGCCCCGGTTGATCAGGTCCACGCCGTACACCCGGGAGGTGCCCTCGGCCGCGAGCGCCGCGATCAGGTGGCTGAACCCGGCCCGCAGGTCCGGGATGACCAGGTCGGCGGCGTGCAGCTTGCTCGGCCCGGCGATCACCGCGGAGTGCTTGAAGTTGCGCCGGCCGAAGCGGCACGGGGTGCCGCCGAGGCAGTCCCGGTAGACCTGGATGTTGGCGCCCATCGAGTTGAGGGCCTCGGTGTAGCCCAGCCGCTGCTCGTAGACCGTCTCGTGGACGATCGACAGGCCGCGGGCCTGGGTCAGCGCCACGACCAGCGGCTGCTGCCAGTCGGTCATGAAGCCGGGGTGCACGTCGGTCTCCAGCGCCACAGCGTTCAGCTCGCCACCCGGGTGCCAGAAGCGGATGCCGCCCTCCTGACCGGGGTCGCCCAGCTTCGGCGCGCGGGCGTCGGTGACCTCGTACTCGCCGCCGACCGAGCGGAAGATGTTCAGGAAGGTCATCATGTCGGCCTGCTGCGCGCCCAGCACCTCGACGTGACCACGGGTGGCCAGGGCGGCGGCCGCCCAGCTCGCCGCCTCGATCCGGTCCGGGATCGGCCGGTGGGTGTAGCCGTGCAGCTTGGGCACGCCCTGAATCTCGATCACCCGGTCGGTGTGGACCTTGATGATCGCGCCCATCTTCTGCAGGATGCAGATCAGGTCGATGATCTCCGGCTCCACAGCTGCGTTGCGCAGCTCGGTGACGCCCTCGGCCATCACGGCGGTCAGCAGCACCTGCTCGGTGGCGCCGACGCTCGGGTACGGCAGGGCGAACTTCGTGCCGTGCAGCCCGTTCGGCGCGGACAGGTGCAACCCCTCGGGCCGCTTCTCGACGGTGGCGCCGAACTCGCGCAGCGCCTGGAGGTGGAAGTCGATCGGGCGCGGGCCGATGTGGCAGCCGCCCAGATCCGGGATGAACGCGTGCCCGAGGCGGTGCAGCAGCGGGCCGCAGAACAGGATCGGGATCCGGCTGGAACCGGCGTGCACGTTGATCTGGTCGGTGCTGGCGCTCTCCACGTTCGCCGGGTCGAAGACGAGCTCGCCGTCCTCGGTGCCGTCGGTGACCTTGACGCCGTGCAGGCCGAGCAGACCTCGCACCACCTCGACATCACGGATCTTGGGCACGTCGAACAGTCGGCTCGGGCTGTCGCCGAGCAACGCGGCGACCATCGCCTTCGAAACCAGGTTCTTCGCGCCGCGCACGCGGATCCGCCCTTCGAGCGGAGTACCTCCGTGCACAACCAGGACGTCGTCGGTCAACGCAACCTCCAGCGCGTCGGGTGCTGCCGTGTTGATGGTGGGGCGCCTGAACGTTGTCGCTACCCCGGATGCGGCCATGTCGAAACGGCCCGCGTGTGTCGTCGCTTGGGCAGCATAGCCCTCGGTGACGAAAAAGGACTCGGTCACATCGGCGTGTGTGGCATTAATCGGTGATCCGGCACTTTTGCGTACCAAGAGCGCTACGGATCGTGATCAGGACACCGTCGGTGGTGGGGTGTCCGCGCCGGGCAACGCGAGCATCTGGTCAAGCGCCACCCGGGCGTGGTGCGCGGTGTCGGCGTCCACCGTGATCTGGTTGACCACCCGGCCCGCGACCAGCTCCTCCAGGGCCCAGACCAGGTGCGGCAGATCGATCCGGTTCATCGTCGAGCAGTAGCAGACGGCCTTGTCCAGGAACATGATCTGTTTGTCCGGGTGCGCCAGCGCGAGCCGGCGGACCAGGTTCAGCTCGGTGCCGAGCGCCCACGCCGAGCCGGCCGGAGCCGCCTCGATGGTCTTGATGATGTATTCGGTGGACCCGACGTGGTCGGAGGCCGTGACCACCTCGTGCCGGCACTCGGGGTGGACCAGGACGTTGACCCCGGGCACCCGCTCCCGCACGTCGTTGACGCTCTCCAGGGTGAACCGGCCGTGCACCGAGCAGTGCCCCCGCCACAGGATCATCTTGGCGTCGCGCAGCTGCTCCGGGGTGAGCCCGCCACCGGGCTTGTGCGGGTCGTAGAGCACGCAGTCGTCCAGCGACAGGCCCATCTCCAGCACCGCTGTGTTGCGGCCCAGGTGCTGATCCGGCAGGAAGAGCACCTTCGACCCCTGCTCGAAGGCCCAGTCCAGGGCGCGCTTGGCGTTTGACGAGGTGCAGACCACGCCGCCGTTGCGGCCCACGAAACCCTTGATGTCGGCCGAGGAGTTCATGTACGTCACCGGCACGGTGTCGCCGGCGATGCCCAGCTCGGTCAGCGTGTCCCACGCGGCCTCGACCTGGCCCAGCACCGCCATGTCCGCCATCGAGCAACCCGCCGCGAGGTCCGGCAGGATCACCCGCTGGGTGGCGGTGGTGAGGATGTCGGCGCTCTCGGCCATGAAGTGCACACCGCAGAAGACGATGTACTCCGCCTCCGGGCGGGCCGCGGCCTCCCGGGCCAGCTTGAACGAGTCGCCGGTCACGTCGGCGAACTGGATCACCTCGTCGCGCTGGTAGTGGTGCCCCAGCACGAAGACCCTGCTGCCCAGCTTCGCCTTCGCGGCGGTGGCACGGGCCACCAGATCCGGATCGCTGGGCGCCGGCAGGTCGCCCGGACACTCGACGCCGCGCTCGGTGTCGGGGTCGCTGCCCCGGCCGAGCAGCAGCAGAGCCGTCGCCGTGTTGGAGGGTTCCACCCAGGTCGAAGTCACGTAGCCCATGGTCCCACAGCGCGAGCGCGGCGCAGCCTCGCTCGGTGTGGGCTGCCACACTGCTCGGCATGCGCGTGCTGCTCTGCCCGGACAAGTTCGCCGGCACCCTGTCCGCACCGGAGGTGGCCGCCGCCGTCGCCGACGGTTGGCGCACCGTCACCGACGGAGACGATCTGCTGATCCGGCCCCTCGCCGACGGCGGACCGGGCTTCGTGGAGGTGCTCGCCGAGGCCCTCGGCGGCCGGCGGGTGCCGGTGTCGACAGTCGATCCGCTGGGCCGCCCGGCGGCTGGTGAGATCCTGCTCACCGCCGACGGCTCGACCGCCTACCTGGAGAGCGCGCAGGCGTGCGGCCTGCACCTGCTCTCCGCCGCCGAGCGCGACCCGAAGACCACCACCTCGTACGGGCTGGGTCTGTTGGTGGCCGCCGCCGTGGAGAGCGGTGCCCGCACGGTGGTGATCGGGCTGGGCGGCTCCGGCACCAACGACGCCGGCGCCGGGATGCTCGCCGCGCTGGGCGTGACCCCGCTCGACCAGGGCGGCGCCGCGCTGCCGTACGGCGGGGCGGCGCTCGCCGCGCTCGACGCGCTGGACGGCGCGCCCCGGCTGCGCGGCGTCCGGCTGGTCGCGGCCACCGACGTGGACAACCCCCTGCTCGGCCTGCACGGCGCCAGCAACGTGTTCGGCCCGCAGAAGGGCGCCGACCGCGCCGACGTGTTGCTGCTCGACGCGGCCCTGGAGCGTTTCGCGGCAGTGCTGGAACGGGACCTGGCCGGCTGCCCGGCGGGGCTCGGTGCGCTGCCCGGGGGCGGGGCCGCCGGCGGCATCGGCGCCGCGCTTCTCGCCCTGGGCGGCGACTGTGAGTCGGGGATCGGCCTGGTCACCCGGGCCACCCGACTCGACACCGCGCTGGACACCGCCGACCTGGTGATCACCGGTGAGGGGTCGTTCGACCACCAGTCACTGCGCGGCAAGGTCGTCGCCGGGGTGGCCGGCGCCGCCCGCGACCGGGGAGTGCCCTGCGTGGTGGTGGCCGGGCAGGTGAGCACCGGCCGGCGGGAGGCCGCCTCGGCCGGGGTTACCGACGCGTACAGCCTGGTGGAGCACTTCGGTGGCGAGCAGGGCGGCGGGCTCGACGCGGCGCTGAGCCGCCCCGCGGAGGGGTTGCGCGAGCTGGGCGCCCGGCTGGCCCGGCAGTGGAGCCGCTGAGCGCCCCGAGCCCCCGTGCGCCCGCGTCGACTGAGGGTCGACCTGCGGCGGGGGTCACGCCACGCGGGTGAGCCCGGCCAAGGCGGCGTACCATCGGTTGAGGACCACAACCGGGAATCACTGGACGGCGCGCGACGTTGGCCAGTACGTCCGGACCCAAACCGCGCAGGGAGACTTCCACGTGACCACGCCAGCGCAGACCGAGTCGACCGAGGCCCAGGCCCCTACTTCCGTCGTCCTCACCGACGTCGCGGCGCAGAAGGTCAAGGCCCTGATCGAGCAGGAGGGCCGCGACGACCTGCGGCTCCGCGTCGCCGTGCAGCCGGGCGGCTGCTCCGGCCTGCGGTACCAGCTCTTCTTCGACGAGCGTTCGCTCGACGGTGACGTCGTGACCGACTTCGGTGGTGTCGAGGTCGTCGTCGACCGGATGAGCGCCCCGTACCTTTCCGGCGCGACGATCGACTTCGCCGACCGGATCGACGCCCAGGGCTTCACCATCGACAACCCCAACGCGGGCAGCTCCTGCGCCTGCGGTGACTCGTTCAACTGAGTCACACCACACACCAGCGACGATGGGGCCGTTCTTCGGGACGGCCCCATCGCCGTACCGGTCGGCTGTCGCGCCGGTCCGGGAGGGGTCGTGGCGGGTTGGTTGCCGTTGTCCGACCGAGCGGTGACCATCGCGTTGCCGTCCCGGTAGGCTGACCGCGCCCTGCTCCCGACCCCGAGGGTTGACATGAAGATCGCCGTCACCGGCTCGATCGCCACCGATCACCTGATGAGCTTCCCCGGCCGCTTCGCCGACCAGCTCATCGCCGATCAACTGCACAAGGTGTCCCTCTCCTTCCTGGTGGACGACCTGGTGCTCCGCCGCGGCGGCGTGGCGGCGAACATCTCCTTCGGGATGGGCCAGCTCGGGCTGCGCCCGGTGCTGCTCGGCGCGGTCGGCGCCGACTTCGCCGACTACCGCTCCTGGCTGGAGCGCCACGGTGTGGACTGCGACTCGGTGCACGTCAGCGAGGTGGCACACACCGCCCGCTTCGTCTGCACCACCGACACCGACATGTGCCAGATCGCGTCGTTCTACGCCGGTGCGATGAGCGAGGCCCGCAACATCGAGCTGGCCCCGGTCGCCGACCGGCTCGGCGGTCTGGACCTGGTGCTGGTCGGCGCGAACGACCCCGAGGCGATGCTGCGGCACTCGGCCGAGTGCCGCACCCGCGGGTACGCCTTCGCCGCCGACCCGTCCCAGCAGCTCGCCCGGATGCCCGGCGAGGACGTGGTGGCGCTGATCGAAGGCGCCGAGTACCTGATGACGAACGACTACGAGAAGTCGCTGCTGCAGAGCAAGGCGCAGCTCAGCGACGAGCAACTGCTGGACCTGGTCAAGGTGCGGGTCACCACGCTGGGCAAGCACGGTGTGGAGATCGCCGGGCGTGGCATCGACCCGATCCACGTGCCGATCGCGCGGGAGATCCGCGCGGTCGACCCGACCGGCGTCGGCGACGGCTTCCGGGCCGGCTTCTTCACCGCGCTCTCCTGGGGTCTCGGCCTGGAACGCGCCGCCCAGGTCGGCTCGCTGCTGGCCACGCTGGTCCTGGAGACCGTCGGCACCCAGGAGTACGACGTCCGCCGTGACCTGTTCGTCAAGCGGCTCGCCGAGTCCTACGGCGACACCGCGGCAGAAGAGGTCCGCCCCCACCTCCTCCCGGCGTAACCCCCGCCCCCACTCCGGCGATCTTGCACTTTCTGTCGCCGTATCGCGGCTTCTGCACTCTTTTGTCCACGCAGAAACTGCAAGATCGCGGGGGTGAGGGGGCAGGGCAGGGGGTTAGTGGGTGCGGCGGATGTCGTAGGCGGGGGCGTTTGGGCCGTTGACGGGGCCGAGGAACTCCTGGCCGCGCATCCGGCACCAGGCGGGGATGTCGACAGCTGCCGCCGGGTCGTCGGCCAACACCCGGACCACAGTGCCGACCGGCACCTCGGGCATCCGTCGCGCCGCCGCGATCACCGGTAGCGGGCAGCGTTGCCCCCGGCAGTCGATCACCTCGTCCGGCTCCGTCACAGCCCCACCACCCCGGCCTCGGCGCGCAGCCCGGCGACGATTGCCGGCAACTCGGTCAGGAACCGCTCCACGTCCGCCTCGGTCGTCTCCCGGTGCAGGCTGACCCGCACGTTGCCGTGCGAGAGCACCCCCATCGCCTCCAGCACGTGCGACGGCCGCAACGTGGACGACGTGCAGGACGAGCCGGACGACACGGCGAAACCCCGTCGGTCCAGGGCGTGCAGCAACGCCTCCCCGTCGACGTACAGGCAGGAGAAGGTGACCAGGTGGGGGAGCCGGAGTACCGGGTCGCCGACCACCTCGACGTCGGGCACCTCCGCCGCGACCCGCTCCCGGACCCGGTCCACCAGGGCGGTCAACCGGGTCGCCTCGGCCGCCGCGTCGGCCGCCGCCGCCCGCAGGCTCGCCGCCGCCGCCACGACCGCGGGCAGGTTCACCACCCCGGGGGTACGTCCGCCCTCCCGCTCGTCGGCCGGCCAGGGTGACTCCCAGCGAACGCCCTTGCGGACCGCCAACACCCCCACGCCGGGTGGCCCACCCCACTTGTGGGCGCTCGCCGTGAGCACCGACCAGCCGGCCGGCACTGGCACCCGGCCCACCGACTGCGCCGCGTCCACGTACAGCGGCACCCCCACGTCGGCGCAGGCCGCCGCCGCTTCGGCGACCGGCTGCACCGTCCCCACCTCGTGACTGGCGGTGATCAACGCGGCCAGCGCGACCCCCGGGGCCCGAACGGCTGTCGACCACGCCGCCAGGTCCAGCCGGCCCAACCGGTCGACCGGCACCACCGTGGCGGTCCCGCCCGCGCCGACGTGCCGCTCCGCCGCGTGCAGCACCGCCGAGTGCTCGATCGCCGAGTGCACCAGCGTCGACCCGACCCGGCGTCGCCCCGTCAGGCCGCCGAGCACCGCCCCGTGGGCTGCGGTCGTACCGCTGGGGGTGAAGGAGACCTCGTCGGCGCGGACGCCGAGCGTCACGGCGGTGGCCTCGCGGGCGGCGTCGAGTAGTTGCCGGGCCCGGCGGGCCTGCGTGTACAGCTTGCCCGGGTCGGCCCAGCCGTCGTCGAGCGCGGCCAGCAGAGCCTGCCGCGCCACCGGATGCATCGGCGCGGCGGTCGCCGCGTCCAGGTAGACCGGGGATGCGCTCACAGGTTGCAACGCTATCGCGGCGGTATGCCCAGGATCCCCCCGATGGGGGTCGGACAGTGACCCCACCACGGCCGAGTCCGTCATGGTCGAGTAATCTGCGACCGTCGGTGACGCCTTTGCCGCGGGTGCCGAGGAAAGACGCACCGCGGCGCGCTAGGGAGGCAGGACCAGGTGGTCGCAAGGAGTTCGGAGGTACGGCCGTCGGCCGTACGGCACAGCGCTTCCCCAGGGGTTGGTGGACGCCGGGGGCGTGGTGCTGGTCGCCTGGCCGGGCTCGGTCTCGGTGGCGTGGCGTTGCTGGTTCTGCTCACGGGCTGTGACGTGGGTCAGACGTTCGACGGCTTCGGCTGGCCGCAGGGCGGCATCTCGGCGGAGTCCAAGCGGATGTACGACCTGTGGATCGCCTCCTGCATCGCCGCGCTCGCTGTCGGCGTCTTCGTGTGGGGCCTGATCTTCTGGTGCGTCGTGCGTTACCGCAAGCGTGGCAACGCGCTGCCGGTGCAGACCCGCTACAACATGCCGATGGAGTTCCTCTACACCATCGCGCCGATCCTGATCGTCTCCGTGCTCTTCTACTACACGGCGATCGTGCAGACCGACGTCGACAAGTTGTCGAAGAACCCGGACGTCACTGTCGAGGTCGTCGCGTTCAAGTGGAACTGGCAGTTCAACTACCGGGACGGCCAGGGCACGGAAGCCCGCACCACCGCGTCGACGCTCGGCACCAGTGAGGTCATCCCGGTGCTGGTGCTGCCGACCAACCGGTCCATCCGGTTCGAGGAGACCAGCCGCGACGTCATCCACTCGTTCTGGGTGCCGGAGCTGCTCTTCAAGCGGGACGTCATGCCGGGCAAGATCCGCAACGTGTTCGAGGTCTCAAGCCTGGACGCCGAGGGTGCCTACGTCGGACGCTGCGCCGAACTGTGCGGCAGCTACCACGCGTTCATGAACTTCGAGCTGCGGGTGGTTTCGCCGGAGAAGTACGACCAGTTCCTCGCGGCCAAGCAGAGCGGCAAGTCCACCCAGGATGCGCTGTCCGCGATCGGTGAGCAGCCGTACGCGACGACCACGCAGCCGTTCGACACGCGGCGGACGCAGGACAACTTCAACCCGGACGACGTTCCGGCCCGCACGGGAAGCTGAGGCAGCCGCATGAAGACCGAGTGGCGTATCTTCCTGATCATCGCCGGGTTCCTCTTCGGTGCCACCATCCTCTACGGCGCTTGGACGCAGGGGGAGTCGGGTGGCGTCGAGTGGGTCGGCACCGTCGCCCTGCTGCTGTCGTTCCTGCTCTGCTCGATGTGCGGTGGCTTCTTCTGGTTCGTCTCCCGCCGCATCGACCTGCGCCCGGAGGACCGCCCGGACGCCGAGATCGCCGACGGCGCTGGTGAGGTCGGCTTCTTCAGCCCGGGCAGCTACTGGCCGTTCGGTCTGGCGCTGGCCGCCGCGATCGCCGCGCTCGGCCTGGTGTTCTGGCAGTACTGGCTGATCGGTGCCGGCCTGCTGGCCGTCGTCTTCTCCGCCTGTGGGCTCCTGTTCGAGTACTACAGCGGCACCCGGCGTACCGCCGAGCACTGACCCGTCCGGTCGCCGTCGCGACCGACCAGGCACGACGAAGGCCCGTTCCCCGAGTGGGGGGAGCGGGCCTTCGGTCATGCGCCCCCGGTGCTGCCGTCGGGCGGCGCTGCGGTCGGGCGGTCAGGCGGTGCTGCCGTCAGGCGGTGCTGAGGTCAGGCGGCGCGGCTGGCGGGCTGGCGTCGGCGGGCGGCCAACCGGGTGACCGGGAAGGCGAACGTGCCGACCACCACGGCGGCGCCGCAGTCGGTGCAGATCAGCTCTGGACAGTCGGTGCCGTGGCTGTCGACGCAGGGCGGCGCCTCGAACAGCGCCACGCCCTCGCAGACGTCGCAGTAGAGCTCGCGGTGCGACACGGGCGTCTCCTCTCGGATACCAGGCGGACCGCCCCCGGATGCGACAACGACGCACCGACGGCAGCAGAGAACTACTCACCTGTAGTTTCCCAGACGGGTCCGACAAATCTCCGCGCACCGTCGCCCGGCGGTCGGCATTCCCGCGTGATCCACTCGACTTCAGTGGAGTCGGGGCATTCGAGCTGCCCGGATACCCACGGCTTCAAGGAACCCGAGTCGATCACCGGCCGAGACGGCGCCGCCCGACGGGTCGGGTGGCGGCCGGCGGGCCGGGTGGTGGTGAGGTCAGGCGGTGGCGGTCTCGATCCAGCGATCCAGGGTCGCGGCGGCCGCGCCGGAGTCGATCGACTCGGCCGCACGGGCCAGGCCGGCGCGGAGCGCCTCGGTCAGGTCGCCGTCCAGCGGGCCCTGGGTGGCCAGCGCCGCCGCCGCGTTGACCAGCACCGCGTCCCGGACCGGGCCCGTCTCACCGGCCAGCAGTCGACGAGCCACTCCGGCGTTGTACGCGGCGTCACCGCCCCGCAGGTCCGCGAGGGTGGACCGGGGTACCCCCAGATCCGTCGCGTCCAGCACAGCCTCGCGTACGGTGCCGCCCTGGGCCGCCCAGATCCTGGTCGGCGCGGCGGTGGTGAACTCGTCCAGCCCGTCCTCCCCGCGCATCACGATCGCCGAGTCGCCACGGGCCGCGAACACGCTGGCCATCACCGGGGCCATCCGCAGGTCGAAGCAGCCGACCGCGCCGGCCCGGGGGCGGGCCGGGTTGGTCAGCGGGCCGAGGAAGTTGAAGAAGGTGGGCACGCCCACCTCACGGCGGACCGGGCCGGCGTGCCGCATCCCGGGGTGGAAGCGGGCCGCGAAGCAGAACCCGATGCCGGCCTCCTCGACACAGCGGGCAACCTGCTCCGGGCCGAGATCCAGCGGGATGCCGAGGAACTCCAGCAGGTCCGCGGTGCCGCACAGGGAGGAGGCGGCCCGGTTGCCGTGCTTCACGACACGGACGCCCGTGCCGGCGACCACCAGCGCCGTCATCGTGGAGATGTTCACAGTGTGGGCGAGGTCACCGCCCGTGCCGACCACGTCGAGCGCGGTACGACGCAGCTCCTCCGGGAGCGCCACCGGGACCGCGCGACCGAGCATCGCCTCCACCAGGCCGGCCAGCTCCGCTGGCGTCTCACCCTTGGCCCGCAGCGCCACGGCGAAGGCGGCGATCTGGGCCGCGCTCGCCGAGCCGGTCATGATCTCGTCCATCGCCCAGGCGGTGTCGGCGGTGGAGAGTTCGTCACCGCGCAGCAGCGCGTTGAGCAGGTGCGGCCAGGTCCGATCGCCCATGGCGGGCCTCCCGAGCATGCGAAGTGCGGGTGGGCTGGAACCGACGCCGAGGAGATCCGGCGCCGTGGGGTGCCGGAGGAGCGTGGGACGTCAGGCGGGTGCGTGCGTCCGCAGCAGCTCGGCCACCGTGCCGCCGGTGGTCACCGGGTCGAGCGGGTGCACCAGCGTCGCGTCGACCTCGGCGTACGCGGCGAGCCATCGGTCGGCGGCGCGGGCGATCACCAGGCAGGTCGGGGGAGCGTCGTCCCGGTCGTCCTTGACCTGGCGGGCGATGCCGATGCCGCCGCCCGGGCTCGCCTCACCGTCGAGCAGCAGCAGGTCGATCTCGTAGTCGTCGACCAGCCGGATGGTCTCCGCGTAGGTCGACGCCTCGACGAACTCGATCTGCAGACCGGGAGCTGGCCGGGTGCCGACAGCCATCCGCATCCGATCACGGACCTGCGGGTCGTCGCTGTAGAGCAACACGGTGCAAAGACGATCGGTCATGCCGGAACTCCCACCTCGTAGCTGCCCGCAGATCGTACCGGTCGGCGTGACGTAGCCGACATCCCGCCCGGGGTCACGCGTCGGGGCGTACCGTCCGGGCAGCTCAGGCGGGCGCGGCGTCGGCGGCGCGTTCGCGGGCCTCCTGGCGGTCCAGCTCGCGGTCCACCCGGCGGGCCTCCCGCTCGGACTGCTTGACCCACTGCAGGACGAGCACCGCGAGCATGGTCACACTGACGAACTCGCCACCGGCCCAGAGGATGCCGCCGGCGACCACCTGGTCCTGCCACGGGTCGACCCAACCGAGGTTGAGCGACGGGTACCAGTCACCGCCGAAGAGCGTGCTGCTCTGCATGATGGTGAGGCCGAGCACTGTGTGGAACGGCACGGAGAGCAGCATCAGCAGCGCACGCGCCGGGTACGGCCAGCGGCCGGGCAGCGGGTCGAGGCCGAGCAGCGGCCAGAAGAACACGCAGCCGGTCATGATGAAGTGCGCGTGCACCAGCTCGTGCGCCCAGGCGTGTTCGAGGGTGTAGCGGTACAGATCACTGAAGTACAGCACGAACGGGTTGACCACGAAGATGGCGAACGCCACCAGCGGGAAGCTGTAGACCCGGGCGACGCGGCTGTGCACGATCGCGAGCAGGCGCTTGCGCGGCCCGACCGGCAGGGTCCGCAGGGCCAGTGTCATCGGCGCGCCCAGCGCCAGGAAGATCGGCGCCACCATGGAGAGCACCATGTGCTGGATCATGTGCACGGACAGCAGTGCGGTGTCGTACGCGTGCAGCCCGCTGACAGTGACCAGCGCGATGCCACCCAGGCCGGGGCCGAGGAAGAACACGGTACGGGTGATCGGCCAGCGGTCGCCGCGCAGGCGCAGCCGGTACACGCCGTAGAGGTACAGGCCGGCGGCGAGCACCAGGCCGAGGGCCAGCCAGCTGTCCAGCCGGGTCTCGGTCAGCACCGCGCCGACGGTGAACGGCGGCGGGGCCGAGTTGGCGGCGAAGATCGGATCGACGTGCAGCACGCTTTTCAGGCTAGGCCAGGCGAACCGGACCCTGACGCTCGGGCCACGGAAGGCGCAGGTTTGCCACCCCGCTGATCGGCGGCCCCGGTCAGGGGCAATAATGACGGCGTGACTGCGGCCCCAGCCATTGACAAGAGCCGGATCCACTCTCTGACCCGACCAAACATGGTCAGCGTCGGGACGATCGTGTGGCTCTCCAGCGAACTCATGTTCTTCGCGGCGCTGTTCGCGATGTACTTCTCCATCCGCGCGGCTGCGCCGGAGCAGTGGGAGAAGCACACCGAGGCGCTGAACATCCCGTACGCGACCACCTTCACGGTGATCCTGGTGCTGTCCTCGGTGACGTGCCAGCTCGGCGTCTTCGCGGCGGAGAAGGGTGACGTGCACGCGCTGCGGCGCTGGTTCACCGTCACCTTCGTGATGGGCCTGATCTTCGTCCTCGGCCAGTTGAACGAGTACCGGCACCTGGTCGCCGACGGCATCAAGATCAACGGAGACGGGTACGGGTCGGTGTTCTACCTGACCACCGGCTTCCACGGCCTGCACGTGACCGGTGGACTTATCGCCTTCATCATCTTCATGGTCCGTACGACCATGGGCCGGTTCACTCCGGCGCAGGCGACGTCGGCGATCGTCGTGTCGTACTACTGGCACTTCGTCGACGTCGTGTGGATCGGGCTGTACGCCATGATCTACTGGCTCCAGTGATCTTGCGCGTCACATTCCGCGCTGCTGCTCCGTCCCCTGAGACAGGTCCAACCGGTTAAGGACACCGCTCATGACTTCTGACAACGACCGCCGACGCGGTCTGCTCGCGCGGTTGCGTGAGCGGCCCGCCGCGCGCAGCAGGGGCCGCCGCCGGCTGGGCGCCGCGGTCCGGCTGATCGCCGCGCTGATGCTCGCCGGTGGCGCGTACACCGTCTTCGCCCCGGGCGCCCAGGCACAGGACAACCCGCAGCTGACCGGCGCCGCCGCCGAGGGCAAGGCGCTGTTCGACGTGAGCTGCGTGACCTGCCACGGCCGCAACGCCCAGGGCGTCGAGGGTCGCGGGCCGAGCCTGATCGGCGTCGGCGCGGCATCGGTCGAGTTCCAGGTCAGCTCCGGGCGGATGCCGCTGGCCCGCCAGGAGGCCCAGGCGCACCGCAAGCCCCCGGTCTTCACCGACGAGCAGACCCGTCAGCTGGCCCAGTACATCCAGGAGCTTGGCGGCGGCCCGGTCGTCCCCGAGGGCGACGACCTCCGCGAGGACGGCAACATCGCCGCCGGCGGTGAGCTGTTCCGGATCAACTGCTCGCAGTGCCACGCCTTCGGTGGCGGCGGCGGTGCGCTCTCCTCGGGCAAGTTCGCCCCGAGCCTGCACCCCGCGACCGACCGCCAGATCTACGCGGCGATGTTGAGCGGCCCGCAGAACATGCCGGTGTTCGGCGACAACCAGCTCCGGCCGGAGCAGAAGGCCGACATCATCGCCTACATCCAGGAGACGCTGAAGCACGACCAGGACCCGGGTGGGTTCAACCTCGGACGGTACGGCCCCTCCACCGAGGGCCTGGCGATCTTCCTGGTTGGCATCGTGGCGCTCGTCTTCGCTAGCCTGTGGATTGCGGGTAAGTCGTGATCGAGCAGGCCATCCGATTCAGTGCTGTGGTGCCGCTCGGCGCCACCCGTAGCGAGGTGACGGCATGAGCACCCACACCGAGCACCAGGCCCCACAGGGTCCGGAGCCGCTCGACGTGAACGACCCCAAGCTGACCCGGTTCGACATCGTTCGCGAGGGCGCGCGTCGGGACGACATCGAGATCGTCCACTACGAGCCGCAGGTGCTGCCGGGCACCAAGGCGGAGCGTCGGCTGACCCGTGTGGTCGCCGGCTTCTTCCTGATCACCGGCCTGGCCGCGACCGCGTTCCTGGCCATCTACATCTGGTGGCCGTGGCAGTACGAGGCGGGCCGGGGCGGCGACAAGTTCTACACCCCGCTGCTCGGCTTCACCCTCGGCGTGGCGCTGCTCGCCGTCGGCTTCGGCATCCTGACCTGGGGCAAGAAGTTGCTGCCCAAGGAGGTCTCGATCCAGGACCGGCACGAGGGTCAGGTGGACTCCGAAGGCCGCACCATCACCGGCCAGACCATGCTCTACATGGCTGACGAGCTGGGCGTGAAGCGTCGCCCCCTGCTCGGCATCTCGCTGCTGGCCGGTCTCGCACCGGTCGCCGCGGTCGCCGCGGCGCCGCTGGTCGGCGGTCTGATCTCGCAGCCGCACAAGAACAACCAGATGTTCACCACCGGGTTCGCCGCGGCCGAGGGTGGCCAGCGGATCCGCCTGGTCCGCGAGGACGGCCGGCCGATCCGCCCGGCGGACATCAGCACCGGTGGGCAGCTGACCGTCTTCCCCGGCATCGACCACGGTGTGAGCAACAAGCACGCCGACTCGCCGACGCTGCTGATCCACCTCCGCGACTCGGACGCGCAGGAGTCGCGCCGGGCCAACGAGAAGGTCGGCCACGGCGACTACATGTGGGGCAACTACGCGGCGTTCTCCAAGATCTGCACGCACGCGGGATGCCCGGCCAGCCTGTACGAGCAGCAGACCAACCGGCTGCTCTGCCCGTGCCACCAGTCCCAGTTCCTGATCACCGACAACGCCCGGCCAGTCTTCGGCCCCGCCAGCCGGCGGCTGCCGCAGCTGCCGATCGAGGTGGACTCCGAGGGCTTCTTCGTGGCGAAGTCCGACTACACCGAGACCGTCGGGCCTGATTTCTGGGAGCGGCCATGAAGCGTCGAAAGTTTGACCTTGCGGCGACGCCGGGCAAGGCCGCGGTGGGAGTGGACGACCGCTTCGCGGTGGCCACCCCGCTGCGCAAGCTGCTGAACAAGGTCTTCCCGGACCACTGGTCCTTCCTGCTCGGCGAGATCGCGCTGTTCTCGTTCATCGTGCTGCTGCTGACCGGTGTGTTCCTCACCTTCTTCTTCGAGCCGGCGATGACCGAGGTCGTCTACGACGGCAGCTACGCGCCGTTGCAGGGCACCCCGATGTCCGCCGCGTACGCCTCCAGCCTGGACATCTCGTTCGACGTCCGCGGCGGTCTGGTGATGCGGCAGATGCACCACTGGGCGGCGCTGCTGTTCATGGCCGCGATCGTCGTGCACATGCTGCGGGTCTTCTTCACCGGTGCGTTCCGCAAGCCGCGCGAGACCAACTGGATCATCGGTTCGCTGCTGTTCTGGGTCGGCTTCCTGGCCGGCTTCACCGGCTACTCGCTGCCGGACGACGGCCTGTCCGGCACCGGCCTGCGGATCGCCTCGGCGATCATGCTGTCCATCCCGGTCATCGGCTCCTGGGTCACCTCGTCGATCTTCGGCGGCGAGTTCCCGGGCACGATCATCATCAGCCGGTTCTTCATCGCCCACGTGCTGCTCATCCCGGGCCTGCTGGTCGCACTGATCAGCGTCCACCTGGGTCTGGTCTTCAAGCAGAAGCACACCCAGTGGCCCGGCCCCGGCCGGACCAACAACAACGTGGTCGGCGAGCGGATGTTCCCCCGGTACGCGTTGAAGCAGGGCGGCTTCTTCATGGTCGTCTTCGGCGTCATCGCGCTGATGGGCGGTCTGTTCCAGATCAACCCGATCTGGCTGTTCGGCCCGTACGAGGCGTGGGTGGTCTCGGCCGCCAGCCAGCCCGACTGGTACGTCATGTTCCTCGACGGGTCGACCCGACTCATGCCGGCCTGGGAGATCCCCATCCCGATCGGCGACGGGTACGTCATCCCGCCGCTGTTCTGGCCGACTGTCGTGCTGCCCGGCATCCTGGTGGGCCTGTCGACGATGTACCCGTTCCTGGAAGCCCGGCACCTCAAGGACCGCAAGAGCCACAACCTGCTCGAGCGGCCCCGGGACGCTCCGGCCCGGACCGCCGTCGGCGCCATGGCCGTCGCGTTCTACATCGTGCTGACGCTCTCCGGCGCCAACGACGTGATCGCGGACAAGTTCCAGATCAGCCTGAACGCGATGACCTGGGCGGGCCGGATCGGCCTGCTGGTGGTCCCGCCGCTGGCGTACTACGTCACCTACCGGCTCTGCCTGGGTCTGCAGCAGCACGACCGGGAGGTGCTCGCGCACGGCGTCGAGACCGGCATCATCCGGCGCCTGCCGGACGGCCGGTTCGTCGAGGTGCACCAACCGCTCAGCGCGTCCAACGGGCACGCGGACGGTCACGGTCAGCTGGACTACGTCGGCTGGGTGGTGCCCAAGAAGATGAACCGGCTGGGGGCCCTCGGCCCGGCCATCCGGGGCTTCTTCTACCCGATCGAGAAGCCGGTCGAGGCACCGGTCTCGCCGGGACACCCGCCGGTCGAGGCCCGACCCGAGCGCGAGGAGATCGGCAGCGGCGAAAGCCGCCGCTGACCGCCCAGTCACACAGGTAAGGGGCGCCCGCCGGATTCCGGCGGGCGCCCCTTCGTGTGCACACCCCCGACCCATCCGAGCAGGAGTCGGACGGCCCTGACGGGACCGGTCGACCCCGGGCGACGGGCGATCGCAGGAATAACCCCGGTGAGCCGGGTATCCGTGCGGTCCAACGTCTCAAGGGGGGGAAGCATGTTGGGTATCAAACGCCTCGGCCTGTTGGCCGCGCTGGTACTTGTCGGTGTCGCGCCGGCCGCGGCCGCGCAGGCCGCGGCACAGCCGTCAACGCAGGACACCCAGTACCTGCAGGCGGTACACCAGGTCAACCTGTTCGAGATCACCGCTGGTGACCTGGCTCAGCAGAAGGGCCAGGACCAGGGGGTCAAGGACCTGGGCGCGATGCTGAAGACCGACCACACCCAGCTGGACCAGACGGTGCAGCAGACCGCGTCGCAGCTCGGGGTGGAACTGCCGAACGAGCCCAGCGCCGATCAGCAGGCGGTCATCGACAAGCTGAACAACGCCAGCGGCGCGGAGTTCGACCGGCTCTGGGTGACCAGTGAGCTGGCTGGCCACGTCCAGGCCATCCAGGCCACCCAGACGGAGATCTCGCAGGGCTCCGAGCAGTCGGTGGTCCAGTTGGCGCAGACGGCGCTTCCGACGCTGCAGACGCACTACGACGAGTTGGTGGCGCTCGCCAACAAGCTCGGCATCCCGGTTCCGCAGACCAGCGCCAGCGGTACGCCCAGCCCGGGCGGCACCGGCACTGAGTCCCCGGCTCCGGGCGGCACTGTCACCGAGTCGCCGGCTCCGGGCGGCACCGGCACCGAGTCGCCGGCTCCGGGCGGCGGCAGCACCGAGGTACCGGCTCCCAGCGAGAGCTGACGTAGCCACAGCAGACGGCCGGTCCACCCGCGGGGTGGGCCGGCCGCCCTGTGCGCGCCACGCGCCGCCCTGCGGCCGGCGCGGACCCGAACCGGCGAGCGGGTCAGTCGGAGCTGGCCAGACCGATCGCGAACGCCTCCTCCAGGTCGTGCTGGGAGTACGCCCGGAAGGCGATGTGCGACTCGGTGTTGAGCACTCCCGGGACCTTGGAGATGCTGCCCGCGATGACCTGGGCGATCTGGTCGAACTCGCGGACCCGGACGATGGCGATGAGGTCGACGTGCCCGGCCACCGAGTAGACCTCGCTGACACCGGGAAGGTTGGCCAGGTTCTCCGCCACCTCGGGGATCGCATCGGTGGCGCAGTCGATCAGCACGATCGCGGTGATCACGGGGCATTTCTCCGTTCGTCGGCGTCGTCGCCCATGCTAGATGTTCCGGCCCGGGACCGGAGGCGGGAGCCGTCGGGGCTCAACCCTCGGCGGGGCAGGGCACCGTCAGGTCGCGCCCGGCCCGGATCACGTTCCGCAGCCGCTCGCCGGGCCGTACTGTCGCGCCCGGCCACACCACGGTGCGGGACACGTCACCGTCCACCCGCGCGCCCGCGCCGACGACCGACTCCACGCAGTGGCCGGTCACCGTCGCGGACTCCTCGACGAGAACGCCGCCGGCTGCGGAGTGCAGGTTGGCCGCCAGGTAGTCGGCCGGGGTGCCGGTGTCGAAGAAGGTGCCCGGGTAGGGCACCACGGTCAGGTCGCCAGCCGCCTCGGCCGGACGCCACACGGCGCGTACCAGATCCGAGAAGACGACAGGCAGGTCCCGGACCAGCCGCCACGGCAGCAGCGAGAAGCCCGTGAAGCAGTGCCCGGCGAAGGTGCCCGGCGCCGTCGGGTCCGCGGCGGGCTGGCCGAGCAGGCGTACGGTGTGCCCGTCCCAGCCGTCGAGCAGGGCGGCCACGTCCGGGCCCGGGGGAGCAGCCGGGTCGGCGAGGTACGCGTCGGCGTTGCCGACCAGTATCGGTCGCCCGTCGATCCAGTCCCGCAGGTTGGCCACCCCGCCCGCGGTGCCCAGCGGGTCGCCCGGCTCCACCGACAGGTGTGCGCGGTCGCCGACGTGCGCCACCACCTGGTCGCCGAGGTAGCAGGCGTTCACCGCGACCCGGTCGGGCCCGGTCAGGCCCAGGCCGGCCAGCCGCGTCAACGCCCGATCCAGCAGGGGCACGTTGCCCACCGGGCAGAGCGCCTTGGGCAGCCGTTCGGTGAGCGGGCGCAGTCGGGTGCCCTCGCCGGCGGCCAGCACCACAGCGCACAGCCGCGCCGGCACACCGGCCGCGCCGGTCACGGGGTGTCGTCGGGCACCGGCGGCGGGAACTGCCCGGCCAGTGGCCCGATGTCGTAGTAGGCGAGCAGCCGGGCCGTCGGCCAGGTCAGCTTGGGCAGGTCGTCAAGGGGGTGCCAGGCGGCCTCGAAGACCTCCGCGCCGTCGACTGTCAGCTCGGTGCTGGACGCCGGCACCTCGGCCTCGAAGACCATGTCCACCCAGCCCTTGGCGTGCACGATCGCGTTCGGCACCGCCGGGCGCAGCCGGGACGGGGGGAGCCGGACCCCGGACTCCTCGAACAGCTCACGGGCCGCGCCCACCACCGGGGGCTCACCCCGGTTGAGCAGGCCGGCGGGGAGTGACCAGCCCTTGCCGGGCGGCTGGCGCAGCATGAGCAACCGGCCCGCGCCCGTCGCCTCGGTGTCCCGGACCAGGGTCACCGCGCCGACGATGTACTTGGGCACGGCCAGCCGGACCAGGCGTCGACGCACCGGCAGCGGCAGTCGGTAGAAGGCCTGGTAGAAGAGGGCCCGACCGGTGGCGCGGGAGCGGGGGATCATGACTCCAGGCTAGTGGTCGCGAATGTCTTTCGGTCGCGCTGGGGCCCGCCGGGTCACTGTCGATGGTCGACCAGGTCGATGAGCTGGCGGACCACGGTGTCCGGTTCGATCGCCCGGTCGAAGACCGCTACCAACAGGGTCTCCAGGTCGGGGTAGCCCAACTCCTCGGAAAGGCGCAGCAGTGGCAGGTCACTGGCGAGGCCCCGGTTGTGCTGGCGCAGGGCGAGCCCGATGGTGGCCCGACCGAGGCGCACCTTGTCGCTGATCGTGATGCCCGGCTCGGTGTGCTCGGCGAACCACCTGTTGATCTGCATCTGTGCGTGCGGCGACTTGACGAAGGTCAGCCACTCCCGCCGGGGACCGCGCGGCGCCACACCGGCCTCGAAGCCGTTGTCGCCGTCGTTCTCGGTGAAGATCTCCACCACGTCGCCCTCGTCCAGCTCCGAACTGAGCGGGGCCAGCCGACCGTTGATGCGGGCGGCGAGGCAGTGGTCGCCCCGGTCGTTGCCCAGCTCGTAGGCGAGGTCGACGGGCGTGGCACCGGCCGGCAGCACTACCTGCCGGCCGTCGGCGAAGACCTGGATCTGCCCCTCGGCCAGGTCGCAGCGCAGCGACTCGTAGAACTGTGCCGGGTCGGCGGCGTCCGGCTCCCAGTCGAGCACCCGGCGCAGCCAGTCCAACTGTTCGGCACGGGCCGCGGCGGTGCTGCTGCCGGAGCTGGGGAAACGGAAGTCGGCGGCGATGCCGTACTCGGCCGAGCGGTGCATCTCCTCGGTGCGGATCAACACCTCCACTGTGCGGTCCTGAGGGCCGCAGACGCTGGTGTGCAGCGAACGGTAGAGGTTGTTCTTCGGCGAGGCGATGAAGTCCTTGAAACGGCCGGGCACCGGTCGCCAGGTGCCGTGGATAGCGCCCAGCGCGGCGTAACAGTCGGTGGCCGGGCCGTCGACCACCACCACGATGCGGGGCAGGTCGTACGGCGCCGTGTGGCCGCCGGCGATGGTGTCCTTCCAGATCGAGTAGAGGTGCCGGGGACGGGGGCTCACCTCGGCGTCGACCCGGCTGCGGCGCAGCGCCACCCGGGCCCGGGTGACCACCGAGTCGAGGTACGAATCCCAGCCGGGCCGATCGTGCACGTGCCGGGCCAGCCGGGCGTGCTCGTCGGGCTCAAGGTGCAGCAGCACCACGTCGTCCAGCTCGCGTTTGAGGGTCTGGATGCCCAGCCGGTCACAGAGCGGGACCAGCACCTCCTGGGTCTTGCGGGCGATCCGTTCCCGCGACGACGCGGAGCGCACCCCGAGCGTGCGCATGTTGTGCAGCCGGTCAGCCAGCTTGATGATCAGCACCCGGACGTCCTTGGCGGCCGCGACGATCATCTTGCGGACCGTCTCCGCCTCGGCGGCCTTGCCGTAGAACGCCTTGTCGAACTTGGTCACCCCGTCGACCAGGTGGGCCACCTCGCCGCCGAAGTCCTCGGAGAGCGCCTGGAGCGTGTAGCGGGTGTCCTCCACGGTGTCGTGCAGCAGCGCCGCGACCAGGGTGGTGGTGTCCATCCCCAGCTCGGCGCAGATCTGCGCCACCGCGAGGGGATGGGTGATGTACGGTTCCCCGCTCTTGCGGAACTGCCCGCGGTGCATGTTCTCGGCGATCGTGTAGGCACGGCGCAGCACCGCGGGGTCGGTGCCGGCATGGATGCCCCGATGGGTGCGGACCAGTTGGGTGACCGGGTCCGAGTCGGTGGTCGGCCAGCTGAGCAGCGACCGCAGCCGGCGGGCGAGCGGCAGCTCACCCGGCTGTGTCGGCAGGGCGCCCCCCAGGGCGGCGCCGTGTCCGGCGTCGACGTCCACGAGGGACACCTCCTCACCCCGGCTCCACATCGCCGCAACCCGGCGGGGGAGCAGGCCCACGAATCGGGCAGGACTGCACTTCTCTAACAGCCTAAGCGAGTCGACGTAGTCCGATCGGTCAGTTGGTCATGAGCGTTCGGTCGAGAGTTGGTGGGACGCGCCGCCCTCGGCCTTCGCCAGCAGGTCACGGAACCGGCCCGCGCCACTCGCCGGAGACGACCAACCGGAGGACAACTCGACGAGTCGGGTCTCCGGTCGCTCCAACCAGGACAGGATCCGCTCCGACTCCTCGGCGGTCGCGGCCGGCACCGGACCGTGCCCGCCCGACACCGTCTCGGCGGTGGCCCGGATCGCGGTCAACGTGGGACGCGGGTGAACGCCCGGCGGGGACACCCCCGCGCCGGCCAGCCGGCCGTGCCGGACCAGCGCCAACTCCCAGCCGCCCCGGGCGGCCGGCCGGGCCGCGGCCAACTCGACGATCCCGGTCAGCGCGGCCAGCCGCTGCATCCGCACTGTGGCCCGCAGCACGGCGGCCAGCCGGGACCGCACCACAGCCGCCTCCTCGTAGCGCTGGTCGCGGGAGAGCGCGTCGATCCGCGCGAGCAGCGCGTCCACCACCGGCTGGGGGTCGCTGGCCGTCGCGGTACGGAAGGGCGCGGCGGCGCTGTCGTCGTACTCCTCGGGGGTGATCTTGTGTTCGCAGGGTGCCGGGCAGCGACCCAGCTCGGCTAGCGCGCAGGCCGGCGTGACGGTGCGCAGCGAGAGCCGGTGCGTGCACTGGCGCAGTGGCACCGCGTCGTGGAAACCGGCGGCGGCCAGCTCGGCGGCCCGCCGGGAGGTGAACGGCCCGAGGTACGCGGTGTCGGTGGGGGAGAGGTCGCGGACGATCGACAGCCGAGGGTACGGACCGTCGGTCAGCTTGAGCCAGAGCATTCGTTCCGGGTATTTGGACCGGCGGTTGTACGGCGGGGCGTGCGCCGCGATCAACCGCAGCTCGCGGACCTCCGCCTCCAACGAGTGGGCGCACTCCACCGCCTCGACCCGCTCGGCCGCGCCCAGCATCTCGGAGATCCGGGCACGCTTCTCGCCGGCGGTGAAGTAGCTGCGCACCCGGGTGGCGATGTCGACCGAGGTGCCCACGTAGAGCGGCCGGTCGTCGGCGGCCCGGAAGATGTAGACCCCGGGGACCTTGGGCAGCCCCTCGGCCAGGTGCCGTTTGCGGCGCTGGGTAGGGGTGACCGCGCGGGCGAACTCGATGGCGTCGCCGACGGTGTCCACCCGGTGCCCGCCGAGCCGGCCGATCAGCCCGTGCAGCACGTCGACGGTGGCCTTGGCGTCGTCCAACGCCCGGTGGGTGGGCTGGGTGGCGGTGCGGAAGTAGGCGGCCAGGGTGCCCAGCTTGCGGTTGGGCACCTCGTCGCGGGTCAGCACCCGGCGGGCGAGCGCCGCCGTGTCCAGGACCCGGGGGTTGGGCCAGCGGTAGCCGTGCTTGGCGCAGGCGGCCTTGAGGAAGCCCACGTCGTACGGGGCGTTGTGGGCCACCAGCACGGCGTCGTCGATGAACTCCAGGAAACTCGGCAGCACCTGCTCGATCGGCGGCGCCGGCACCAGCATGGCCTGGGTGATGCCGGTCAGCACCGTGATGAACGGCGGAATCGGCTGGCCCGGGTTGACCAGGGTCGCCAGCACCCCCAACTGCTCGCCGCCGCGCACCTTGACCGCGCCGATCTCGGTGATGCCGCCACCGTCCGGCGCGCCGCCGGTGGTCTCCAGGTCGACCACCACGAAGGTCGTCGCGTAGAGCGGCAGCGCCGGGTCCACCCCGCCCACCGCCGGGTCGAGACCGGCCAGTGACTCCTGGACGTACTCCGCCTGTGCCATCGCCGGCACGCTAGCGCCCCGGTCCGACACTC
Source organism: Micromonospora sp. NPDC048986 (assembly GCF_040649335.1). NCBI lineage: Bacteria > Bacillati > Actinomycetota > Actinomycetes > Micromonosporales > Micromonosporaceae > Micromonospora > Micromonospora sp. NPDC048986. The sequence goes on along the minus strand of NZ_JBEZFJ010000006.1, from coordinate 321,990 downwards.
CCGTCGCAGCCGTCCCATCCGTCACCATGGGGCTAGGATGAGAGATCGGCTCACTCACCGGGCGGTGGGCCCGGTCGCGGTGGGAGACTTGCCACATGCCCCTCACCGAGCCGCACGACGACCACCTCCCGCAGGAGGATCCGGTCGCGCTCGACGGTGCGGTGGGCAACCCGGACGACAACGTAGTCACCGACACATCGGGCGCATCGGACCCGGCGACGGACGACGGCCACAGCGCCGAGCCGGAGCCGACCCTGCCCGAGCCGGTCCGGCAGCGGATCGTGACGCTGACCGCCGCGGTGCTGCCCACCCTCCCCACCGACGAGGTCCCGGTGCCGTTGCGCCGGGTGGCCAAGTTCGCCCCCAATCGCCGTGCCCGGCTCGGCGCGCCGGTCATCGCCGCCCAGCTCACCGCCGACCCGTTGTTCCGGCAGCGGGTCACCGCGCGGGTCCTGTCCGACGCCGGTGACCTCGGCGCGGCAGTGGTCGAGGGCACCGCGCCGGCCGCCGCCGACCCGGTCGAGGTGGCCGCGCTGGCCTACCTGGCCCGGCCCCGCGGCTGGCGGGAGCTGATCGACGCCAGCGGCGCGGCCGTGCGCGCCGAGGCGGACAGCGCCGTCGTCGCCGAGTTGGTCCGCGAGGCCGAGCAGCGGGCCACCCGGGCCGAGCACGACCGCGCTGTGGCCCGGGTCGAGGCCGAGAAGCTCCGCGACGAGTTGGCCCGCGTCCGCGAGGAGCTGGGTCAGCTCCGTGAGGAGTCCCGACAGGTGGCCCGCGCCCTGCGGGAGACCCAGGCCCGTGAGCGGAAGGCCACCGAGCTGCTGGCCACCGAGCGCGGCCGGGCCGCCCGGGCCAGCGCCGACGTGGACGCCGAACTCCGCCGCGCCCGGGCCCGGCTGGCCGAGGCCGAGGCCGCCGCCGGGGTGGCGCGGGCCAGCGCCAAGGAGGCGCGCTCGGTCGACGACGCCCGGCTCTGGCTGCTCCTGGAGACCATCGGCCAGGCCGCCGTCGGGCTGCGCCGGGAGTTGGCGCTCGACCCGGTGGACAAGCTCCCCGCCGACTTCGTCGCCGACGCGTTCGCCGAGCAGCCGGGCACCGCCCCGGCCGGCCCCGCCGCCCGCGCCCGCGACACCGACGACCCGGCCCGGCTCGACCAGTTGCTCGCCCTGCCCCGGGCGCACCTCGTGGTGGACGGTTACAACGTCACCAAGCGTGGCTTCGGCGAGATGTCCCTGGAGCAGCAGCGCAAACGACTGATCACCGGGCTGGGCGGGATCGCCGCGCAGACCGGCGACGAAGTCACAGTGGTCTTCGACGGCGCCGAGCGGATGCACGGGCTGCCGCCCGCGCCGCGCGGCGTACGGGTGCTCTTCTCCCGCAAGGGTGAGACCGCCGACGAGCTGATCCGGCGACTGGTCCGCGCCGAGCCGGCGGGCCGGCCGGTGGTCGTGGTCTCGTCGGACCGCGAGGTCGCCGACGGGGTACGCCGGCACGGCGCGTACCCGCTGGGCGCTGACTCGCTGCTGCGGCGGCTCGCCCGCTCCTGAGCGCAGCGGGCCGACAGGTCGACGGGTCGGTCCCGGCCGGCTGCTCGGCCCAACGGCTACTCGTCTTCGGCGCTCGGCCGGCCGCCGGTCAGGTGGGCGGTAGCCGCCGGGCCCGGCGCCGGTTCCTTGATGTCGCGGGTTCCGGCCGGGTGGGATACCCCGATATCGCTGATCTGGAGTGGATCTAGCCCCGAAACGGGCGGTCGGACGGGGTTCCTGTCGTACCCGGTGGTTAGTGTCGATGTCACCGACGGTGCTCGCTCGGCGACGGCAGGAGTCGCCCGAGCGCCGCGAGCCGATCAGGAGGGCGTGATGCTCATCGACTGCGACGGGTGCGCGAAGCGGGCCGACGGCTGTTCCGGCTGCCCGCTGACCGCCCTGTTCGACGAGACGTCCCCGGCGGCCGGGCTGGTCGCCGCCGAGGTCGAGGCCATCGAGGTGCTCGCCCGGGCCGGCTTCGACGTGGAGGTGCTGGCCGCGCCCGCGCGCCCGCAGGCAGCTCGCCCTCGTGCCACCCGCCGCGTCGCCTGAGCGCGACACCGCGCCCGGAAGCGGGCTTTTCGCGGGCCATAGGATGAGCGGTCACGGCGGGAGGAGCGGCGCGATGAACGGGGAACAACTGGTGGTGACGCGGTGACCCCGCGCGGTTGGGCGCTGCTGACCCTGGCCGGGCTGGCCCTCGCGCTGGTCGTGCTGGCCGCGCTGCTCATCCCGTGGCACCGCCCGCCGGCACCCCGGGCCGACCAGCTCGCCGCGCTGGGCGACCTGCCGGCCGAGCAGGTGGCCAAGGGGCGGGAGTTCCGGGCCGCGCTGCGTCCCGGTGGCTACGCCGCGCTCGCCGTTGGGCTGCTGATCGCCCTCGCGCTCGGGTTGACCCCGTTGGGCGGTCGCCTGGTCGAGCTGGTGGGCCGGCCGTTCGGTGGGCACTGGGCGGCGCAGGCTGTGCTCGGCGGGTTGGCGGTGGTGCTCGTCGCCGACCTGGTGACGCTCCCGTTCGCCGCCTGGCGGCAGAGCGTGCTCACCCGCTACGGGTTGAGCACCAACGGTTGGAGCGGCTGGGCTGTCGACCTGCTCAAGTCGTACGCCGTCAGCGCGGTGATCGGCGCGGTGGCGCTGTTCGCCTTCTACGCGGTCATCCGGCTCGCGCCACGCTGGTGGTGGGCGTTCGGTGCGGCCGGCGCCGCGGTGCTTGTGGGGCTGCTGTCGTTCGTGTTGCCGGTGCTGGTGGAGCCGGTGTTCAACCGGTTCACCCCGATGGAGCAGGGCCCGTTGCGCACCGAGCTGATGAGCATGGCCGCCCGCGACGGCGTGCCGGTGCGTGACGTGCTGGTCGCCGACGCCTCCCGGCGCACCAGGGCGGTCAACGCGTACGTCTCCGGCCTCGGGCCGACCCGACGGGTGGTCGTCTACGACACGCTGCTGCGTGAGGCGACCCCGGCCGAGGTGACCGCCGTCGTGGCGCACGAGTTGGGGCACGCGAAGGACTCCGACGTGGCGGCCGGCACGCTGACCGGGGCGCTGGGCGCCGCGGCCGCCGTGGTGGCGCTCTACCTGCTGGGCTCGTGGGGGCCGCTGCTGCGGCTGGCGGGTGTCGACTCGGTGGCCCAGCCGCGCGCGTTCCCGCTGCTGGTTGCCCTGGTCACGGTGGCCGGGCTGGTTGCCGCTCCGGCGCAGGCGCTGATGTCCCGCCGGGTGGAGGCGCGGGCCGACGCGCACGCGCTCGCGCTCACCAACGACCCGGAGTCGTTCGAGTCGATGCAGCGCCGGCTCGGCTCGGTCAACCTCGGCGACCCCGACCCGCCCCGCTGGGAATACCTCTATTCGGCCTCACATCCGTCGACAGTGGAGCGGATGGCCGCCGCCCGCGCGTACGCCCGGGAGGCCGGCCGATGAACCGCACCCTGCTGATCACCAATGACTTTCCGCCCCGTCCGGGTGGGATCCAGTCGTTCGTGCACAACCTCGCGGTCCGTCAACCGGCCGGCTCGGTGGTCGTCTACGCGTCGAGCTGGCGCGGCGCAGCGAAGTTCGACGCCGACCAGCCGTTCGAGGTGATCCGGGAACGTACCAGGGTGTTGCTGCCCACCCCGTTGATCGCCCGCAGGGCGGCCCGGTTGGCTCGCGCGTACGACTGCGACACCGTGTGGTTCGGCGCGGCGGCCCCGTTGGGCCTTCTCGCGGCCGGCCTGCGGCGGCGCGCCGGCATCCGCCGGGTGGTGGCGCAGACCCATGGCCACGAGATCGGTTGGGCGGCGGTGCCGGCCGCCCGGCCGGCGCTGCGGCGCATCGGTCGGGGTGTGGACGTGACCACCTATCTCGGCGAGTACACCCGTAGCCGGTTGGCCCGGGTGCTGGACGGGGTGACCGAGCTGCGCCGTCTCGCGCCGGGGGTCGACGTGGACACCTACCACCCGAGCGTGGACGGTGAACAGGTCCGGGCCCGGCTCGGGTTGACCGACCGGCCGGTGGTCGTCTGTGTGTCCCGGCTGGTGCCGCGCAAGGGTCAGGACACCCTGATCCGGGCGCTGCCGGAGATCCGCCGCCGGGTGCCCGACGCAGCGCTGCTGATCGTCGGTGGCGGGCCGTACCGGGCGACCCTGGAGAAGCTGGCCCGCCAGACCGGTGTGGAACGGGATGTGGTGTTCACCGGCACGGTGCCGTCGGTCGAGTTGCCGGCGCACTACGCGGCCGGTGACGTCTACGCGATGCCGTGCCGCACCCGCAACCGTGGCCTCGACGTCGAAGGGCTGGGCATCGTCTACCTGGAGGCATCCGCGGCCGGTCTGCCGGTGGTGGCCGGTGACTCCGGGGGCGCGCCGGACGCGGTCCGGGAGGGGGAGACCGGCTACGTCGTGCGCGGTCGGGATGTCGCCCAGCTCGCCGACCGGGTCGCCCGGCTGCTCGCCGACCGGGACCTGGCCCGTCAGCTGGGCGCGGCCGGCCGGGCGTGGGTGGAACGGGAGTGGCGCTGGGAGGCGCAGGCGGAACGCATGGCGGCACTGCTCGCCGGCTGATCGCCGCCCGCGTTCAGCTCTCCCGGGCGGGCGCGTAGCGCGGCACGTACTCCTGGCCGGTGAGCTGCTGGATCGCCGCCATCACCTCGTCGGTGACAGTTCGGATGTCCCGCGGCCCGTTGATCCGTTCGGCGACCGGGATCGGCGGGCCGAACCGCAGGGTGATCGGGTGTCGACGGGGCAGCCGAGCGTCGACCGGCAGCACCTCGGCGGTGCCGAGCACACCCACCGGGATGATCGGCACCCCGGCGTCGCGGGCCAGTCGGGTCATCCCGACCCGGCCCCGGTAGAGCCGCCCGTCCGGGGAACGGGTGCCCTCCGGGTAGACGGCGACCAGGCCGCCGGCGCGCAGCACCGGGACGGCCGCGTCGAGGGCGCGCAGGGCGGCCCGGCCGTCGGCGCGGTCGACCGGGATGGCGCCCATGCCCGCGACGATCCGCCGGTTGAGCCACCCGGCCGGACCCCGGCCGTTGAAGTACTCGACCTTCGCCCAGAAGGTGACGTGTCGGGGTGTCGAGGTGACGAGAAACAACTCGTCGGCGACGGAGAGGTGATTGCCGGCGAGGATCGCGCCGCCGTGTCGGGGCAGATGCTCAAGCCCTTCCACCCGGGGCTGCCAGCCAAACCGCAGCGCGGCGCCGACGGTCAGCTTGGTGACGTCGTACAGCAGGGGCACGTGTCCTCCGGGTCGGGTTTCAGGCCGGCGCCGGGCCGAGGTGGGCGTCCAACGCGGCGCGCAGCAGGGCATCGTCGTCGGTGGCGCCGGTGGCCAGCGGGAGGCTGCCCCAGGCCCAGAGTTGGGCGATGCCGTGCAGGTTCGCCCACAGCGCGCCGGCCAGCACTGCCGCTGGCGCGTCGGTGGGCCGGCGCGCCTGCGCCACCAGATCGGCCAGCACGGCGAAGAGCGGCAGGCTCGTCTCGCGCAGCCGCAGTCGGCCGCTGTCCAGCAGGTCGTGGCGGAACATCAGCTCGAACATGCCGCGGTGCGCCGCCGCGAAGTCCAGGTACGTCCGGGCCAACGCCGTCAATTGGGTACGGGGGTCCGGGTCGGCGTCGCGCAACGTTCGCTCGACCCGGGCGGTGAGGTCGGCGAAGCCCTCCCGGGCGATGGCGGAGAGCAGGTCGACGTGGGTGGGAAAGTAGCGGCGCGGTGCGCCGTGCGAGACCCCGGCACTACGGGCGATCTCCCGCAGCGACACCGCCGACTGGCCTTCGCGCAGCACCAGGTCCACCCCGGCGGCCACCAACCGGGCCCGCAGCCCTGTCTCGTCCGCGTCCATAGACACTGTCTACCAGCAACAGTAGACGCCGTCTACCTCGGCGGTGGGGTTGGCTCAAGCAAGCGTGTCTCGGTGACCTGCGGATGCCTTTCCGGGATCAGCGTGATGTCTGTGAGTCATCAAGATGACTCACAGGCATCACGCTCAACGGAGTATCCGGCCCCGCGCAGTCCGCTCGACCCCACGGCTGCTCCCCTGCGGGTTTCGTGACGTCGGGGTGAGCCGTAGTTGGGGGAGTGGGCGGGAACGGTTGGGGCGTGGGCGGGCCGAGGCTCAGCGGATGCGGGCCAGGATGCGATCCGCGGGGGCCGGGCGGCCGAAGTGCCAGCCCTGAGCCGCGTCGCAGCCGATCGCGCGTAGCCGCTCGGCCTGCCCGGCGGTCTCCACCCCTTCGGCGGTGACGGTCAGGTCCAGCGCGTGCGCCAGCGAGACCAGGGAGGCGAGGATCCGCTCGTCGGTGCGGCCGACGGAGGGCGACCGCAGGCCCGCCACGAACTCCCCGGCCACCTTCAGTTCGGTCACCGGCAGATCCCGCAGGTACGCCAGGTTGCTGTAACCGGTGCCGAAGTCGTCGATGGCGATGCGGACCCCGAGGTCGGCGAGGACCCGCAGGGCGCGGACCGGCTCCTCGGCGGTGCTCATCATCGTGCTCTCGGTGATCTCCAGTTGGAGCCGCTCCGGTGGCAGGCCGGTCCGCCGCAGCAGCGCGCGGACCTCCTGCACCAACCCGGGCCGGTGCACCTGCCGCACCGCCAGGTTGACACTGACGAAGGGCGCGGCGGCACCCCCGGCCGACCACGCCTCGGCCTCGCGGCACGCCTCGGCCAACACCCAACCGCCCAACTGGACGATCAGGCCGGTCTCCTCGGCCAACCCGATGAAGCTGTCCGGGCGCAGCACTCCCAACTCGGGGTGCCGCCATCGGACCAGCGCCTCCACGCCGACCAGGCTGCCGTCGCGCAGTGAGGTCAGCGGCTGGTAGTCGAGGTAGAACTCGCCCCGCTCCAACGCCGCCGGGATGGCCGCGGAGAGCGCGTACCGGGCCAGTTCACGTTGGTTGCGCTCGGCGTCGTACAGCGCCCAGCGCGCCCCACCGGCGGACTTCGCCCAGTGCAGGGTGCTGTCGGCGGCCCGCATCAGGTCAGTGGGGTTGGCCCCGGCCACCTGGCGCTCGACGATGCCGATGCTCGCCGATATCTGCAGCTCGTGCCCGTCGACCAGGGCCGGTGTGCGTACCGCGGCGAGCGCGGTCTCGGCCACCGCCACCATGTCGTCGGTGCCGGCGGTGCGTTCCACCAGAATGACGAACTCGTCGCCGCCGAGCCGGGCCACCAGGTGCTCACCCATTGACTTGCGCAGCCGCTCGGCCACAGTGGCCAGCAGCAGGTCACCGATCTGGTGCCCGAGCGTGTCGTTGACCACCTTGAAGCGGTCCAGGTCCAGGAAGCACACCCCGACCCGCTGCGCGCCCCGGCCCGGCTCGTTGAGCGCCGCGGCGAGCCGTTCGGTGAACAGCGTCCGGTTGGGCAGGCCGGTGAGCGGGTCGTGGGTGGCCTGATGTCGGAACCGGGCCTCGCTGGCCCGCAGCGCCCGCTCGGCCTGGGTGCGGGCCCGCATGGCGGCGCGGCGGATCGACTCCTGTTCGTCGAGGGTCCGGTCGCGCAGCGCGCGGGCGTAGCCGGTCGTCACGGCCGCCAGCAGCCGGGCCATCCGGTCCTCGACGTCCTCGGCCACCAACCCCAGGTCGCGCACCAGGCGGAGTTGGATGACCTCGACGGTACGACCCAGCCCCTCGGCGGAAGCGATGTGCGCGGCGACCAACTCGGCGCCGACCCGGTGCCCGGCACGCAGGTCGAACGGCTCGGTGAGCAACGCCCCGGCCAGTTGCCCGGTGAGCCGGTCCAGCAGGGACTCCAACTGGGCCTGGGTCATCGGTAGGTAGCTGGTGCCGGAGACCGCCTTCGCCCAGGCCCGGGCGAACGTCCCCGGGCAGGGGTTCGCCCCGGGCGGCTCAGCCACCGAGGCGCCCGACGCCGCCCATGAAGACCGCGCGCTCGGCGTCCTCCGCGCTCTCCGGGGTGTCCGGTCGCCACTGGGGCACCCAGACCACGCCGGGGTCGAGCAGCTCGAAGCCGTCGAAGAGCGTGGTCAGCTCGGCACGGCTGCGCACCGACAGCGGGTTGTCGGTGCGCCGGTAGACCCGCTCCGCCTCGGCGCGTTCGTCCTCGCTGCGCCCGTCGTCGCTGGCCTGCGACAGCACCAGGTAGCTGCCGGGCGCCAACGCGTCCCGCAGCGTCCGCAGCAGCTCCGCAGGCCGGTCGTCGTCGGGGACGAAGTGCAGGACGGCCACGACCATCACGGCCACCGGTTGGCTCAGGTCGAGCAGCTTGCGGACGTCCGGATGGGCCAGGATCGCCTCCGGGTTGCGCAGGTCCTCCTGTACGACTGCGGCCTGCTCGTTGCCGGCGAGGATCTCGCGGCTGTGCGCCACCGCCACCGGGTCGACGTCCACGTAGACCACTCGCGACTGCGGGTCGAGCTGCTGGGCGATCTCGTGCACGTTGCCGACCGTCGGGATGCCCGAACCGATGTCCAGGAACTGCTTGATCCCGGCGTCGGCAAGGTGGTGCACGGCGCGACGCAGGAACGCCCGGTTGGCCTGGGCCATCAGAGGTGCCTCGGGCACCGCGGCGACCATGGCCTGCGCGGCGGCCCGGTCGGCGGCGAAGTTGTGCGAGCCGCCGAGGTAGTAGTCGTACATCCGCGCGACGCTAGGGCGCTCGATGTCGATGGTGTCGGGTGCCCAGTCCGGCCGCTGCATGCGTTTCACCCCTCGAATCCGCGACGCGAGCATCGTCGCCCGCGCGGGTATTGTGCACCCGCCACGCACGCCAGACCATAGCGCGCCGAAGGTTGCTCGCCGACGTCGGTCGATGCGCGACGGTCCGCGCCGGGGAGAAGCTGGCGCGGACCGTCGGTCGTGTCGTCCCGCTCGACGAGCGGGAGGCCTGTCAGAACTTCGGCGCGTCCGGTGCCTCGAGCAGGCCCAGCCGGAGCGCGGTCATCAGGGCCTGCGCCCGGTTGGCCGCGCCGAGCTTCTCGTAGAGCTTCGAGATGTGCGTCTTCGCCGTGGACTCGCTGACGAACAGCTGCTTGGCGATGCCCGCCACGCTCATCCCGTCGGCGAGCAGCCGCAGCACCTGCCCCTCCCGCGGAGACAACTGCGGGCCGGACGGGGCGAGCCGGCGCTTCATCGCCTCGGCCAGGTCGGCCGCGGTGAACGCGCTGGGGGAGGAGGCGGCGTGCCGGGCGGCGGCCACCACCTCGTCGGCCGGGGCGGTCTTCGGCACGAAGGCGCTCGCGCCGGCCTCCAGGGCTCCGAAGAGCTGGTCGTCGCCGGCGTACATGGTCAGCACCACGATGCCCATCGACGCGCTGGACTTGCGCAGCGCGCGGGTGGCCTCCAGGCCGCTGCCGTCGGGCAGCCGCAGATCCATGATCACCACGTCCGGCTGCAAGGCGCCGGCCTGGCGTACTCCCTCCGCCGCCGTGGCCGCCTCACCGACGACCTCGAACTGGCGGTCGCGCTCGAAGGCGTGCCGCAAACCCTTGCGAATCAGGTCATGATCGTCGACAAGGAGGACCTTGGTACGGGTGGCCGGTATCGGACTTGTGGTCATCCTCGGGTTACTCCCCTTCTGGTGCTGCGCTGCCGCGCACGTTATCGCGCCGGGCCGAGGTGCCGAGAACCACCGCCACGGTCGTGCCGCTGGGTTGCCGCGGCCTGATCTCCAACCGGCCCCGGATACGTTCCGCCCTCTCGGCCATGATCGCAAGACCGTACCGTCCGTCCGGGCGCTGGTCAGCCATCCCCTGACCGTCATCCGACACTTCTATTTGCGCGTACGGGGGGTCGACCTCACACGTGACCCACAAATTCGACGCCCCGGCGTGCTTGCGCGCGTTGGTCACCGCCTCCTGCGCGATGCGCAGCAACTCGGCTTCGGTGGCGGCCGGCAACCGGGCGGTGGACTCGTCCAGCGAGAGGTGCACCCGCAGCCCGCCGGACGCGCCCACGGTGCGCGCGTACTCGGCGATCGCCGCGGCCAACCCACCCTGCCGGTCCACCTCGCTGCGCAACTCGAAGAGGCTCAGCCGCAGCTCCTGGATCACCCGGGTCACCTCGCCGCGCAGCGTACGCAGGGCCTCGGCGGTCTCGTCGGCGTCGTCGAAGACGGTGGCCAGGGCGTTGTCGATGCCGTAGCCGACCATCACCAGCTCCTGGGCCACCCCGTCGTGGATCTCCCGGGCCAGCCGCTGCCGTTCCTCGTTGGTGGCCAGTGAGCGCACCTCGTCGAAGAGCAGCGCCGCCTCCAGCCGCAGCGCGGCCGGGCGGGTCAGCGCGGTCACCCGGGACACCACCGGTGGTGGGTACGCGTGCGCGGCGTCGGCCTCCAGCACCACCAGACCCACGGTGCGCACCCCGGCGACCAGCGGAATGATCAGCGCGGACACGTCGCCGCCGCGGTGCGAGCGGGACTGCGACCGGGCGGCGGTGGTGGCCTGCTGGGTGGCCCAGGCGTCGGCGATCGCCGAGTCGGCGTCCAGCGTCGTCTCCCAGTCCACCCGGTCGACACCGGCCTGGGCGAGCACCACGAGCCGACCGCCGCCGCTGGCCGACAGCACCGCGCCCCGGTCCGCGCGGGCCACCGTCCGCAGCTCCTCCAGCAGGTGCTCGGAGATGCCGCCCGGGTCCAGGGTCGCCCCGGGCAGCTGCCGGGCCACCGTTCGCAGTTGGGTCAGCAGCCGGGTCGCCTCGGCGTACGGCTGGGGTTTGCCCTCACCGCGGACCGCCATCACCCGGTGCAGCGTGCCGGCGGCATAGAGCCCCAGCGCCGCCAGGATCAGCCACTGCGCGCAGACCGCGAGGTAACCCAGCTGGCCGAGCTGGAGACCACCGTCGACCCGGGTCAGCGCGCCGCTGAGCAGCAGGGTGGCGGCGGTGACCACGAGCAGCGCGGCGCCCTCCGGGAAGCGGCGGCGCAGCGCGGTGACTGTCACCGGGACCGCCAGGTAGGGCAGCACCGCCGAGGCGCCCAGGCCGTCGACAGTGCCACCGATCGACGCCACAGCGGCGACGTGGCTCGCGGCCAGCCCCAGCACCAGCACCTCGGCCACCCGGCTCAGCGGGCCGACCAGCCGGTGCTGCGGTGCCAGCAGTGACGGCAGCCCGGCCACCGCCAGCAGCGCGATCCACCACAGCTGGGTGACGTCGCGGGTGGCGAACAGGGTCAGGATGGCGACCAGCGCCAGCATCACCACGCGGGCGGCCGCGGCGAGGGGATGCGGGTGCGGGGCGGTGGCTGTGGATGCGGGCACGTGACGGATGGTAGTCAGCCTCGGTAGATATCGGCGATCTCCGCCGCGTACGTCTTGTGGACAACCTGGCGCTTGACCTTGAGCGACGGGGTCAGCTCGCCGGTCGCCTCGGTGAAGTCGCGGGGCAGGACCCGGAACACCTTGATCGCCTCGGCCTTCGACACGGCCCGGTTCGCGGCGTCGATCGCGGCCTGGATCTCCTTGCGGAGGCTCTCGTGCTCGCGCAGCTGCTCGACAGGGGTGTCGAGGGGCATCCCGGCGCTCTCCAGCCAGGTCGGCAGCGCCTCCTCGTCGACGGTGACCAGCGCCGCGATGAACGGCTTCCGGTCGCCGACCACGACACACTGGCTGATCAACGGGTGCGCCCGGACCAGGTCCTCCAGTACCGCCGGGGCGACGTTCTTGCCGCCGGCGGTGACGATCAGCTCCTTCTTGCGGCCGGTGATGCTCAGGTAGCCGTCGGAGTCGAGCTGGCCCAGGTCGCCGGTGCGGAACCAGCCGTCGGCGCTGATCGTCTCGGCAGTCGCCGTCTCGTTGCGCCAGTAGCCCTGAAAGATCAGCGCACCGGAGATCAGGATCTCGCCGTCGTCCTCGATCCGCACCGTGACACCGGGCAGCGGACGGCCGACGCTGCCCATCCGGGTGCCGCTGGGCAGGTTCGCGGCGGCGGCGGGCGAGGTCTCGGTGAGGCCGTAGCCCTCCAGGACCGTCACGCCGATGCCCCGGAAGAAGTGGCCGAGCCGGGCGCCGAGTGGCGCGCCGCCGGAGATCGCGTCCCGGCACCGTCCGCCGAGCGCGGCGCGCAGCTTGCGGTAGACCAGCCGGTCGAAGACCACGTGCTGGGCGCGCAGCGCCAGGCCAGGTCCGCCCGGGGTCTCCAGCGCCTCGCTGTACGCGATGGCGACCTGCTCGGCGCGGGCGAAGACGCCACCCTTGCCGTCCGCCTCGGCCTTCTGCTTGGCGGCGTTGTAGACCTTCTCGAAGACCCGGGGTACCGAGAGCACGAAGGTGGGTCGAAACGCCTGCAGCTCGGCGACCAGGTTCTTGGTGTCGGCGCAGTGCGCCATGGTGGCCCGCGCCTGCACGACGCCGATCTGGATGAGCCGGGCGAAGGCGTGCGCCAGCGGAAGGAAGAGCAGGGTGCTCGCGCCGGCGTTGAACAGGTTCGGCAGCACCGGCACCGCGTTGGCGATGTCGGCGTACATGTTGCGGTGGGTGAGCACGCAGCCCTTGGGCCGGCCGGTGGTGCCGCTGGTGTAGATGATCGTGGCCAGGTCGTCGGCGCGGACGGCCTTGCGCCGCCGCTCGACCTCGGCCAGCTCGGTCGCGGTGCCGGTGCTGACCAGCTCGTCGACGCCGCCGCTGTCGATCTGCCAGACCTGGCTCAGGTCGGGCAGCCGGTGCCGGACACCGGCGACCAGTGCGGCGTGCGCCTCGCTCTCCACCACGACGGCGACCGCGTTGGAGTCCTCGAGGATCCACGCGGCCTGCTCGGCGCTGGACGTCTCGTAGATCGGTACGGTCACCGCGCCGACGGCCCAGATGGCGTAGTCCAGCAGCGTCCACTCGTAGCGGGTGCGGCTCATCAGCCCGACCCGGACGCCGGGCTCGATGCCGGCGGCGATCAGCCCGCGGGCCACGGCGGCCACCTCGTCGCGGAACTGGAGGCAGGTCACCTCGGTCCACTCGGTGACGGTGCCGTCGGTGCGCGGAGTGGGGCGGGCGAACTGGACGGTGTCGGGCGCGACTTCGGCGTTGTCCCAGACCGGATCGGTGAGGTTGGCCGCGTCGCCAACGGTGACGATCGGCGGGACGGAGAACTCGCGCACCTGCACTCCTTCGTGCTCGCACTGGTCGGGCTGGCCGCCGCCGTGGGCGTCGGCATGTGTCGAAACCTACCCGGCGGGCGGTCGGGGTGAGACAACCAGGAGGCGGGTAGCCTCCCCCCATGGCGGACTCCTCCACCCAGTCGATCATCATCGGCGCCGCACCGGATCGGGTGACGGCGGTCATCTGCGACTTCGCGCGCTACCCGGAGTGGACCGAGGCGGTGCGCCGCGCCGAGGTCGTCGAGGAGTACGAGGACGGCTACGCCAGTCAGGTGCGATTCACCATCGACGCCGGGGTGATGGCCGACGAGTACGTGCTCGCCTACGAGTACGCCGAGGACCTCTCCCGGATCGAGTGGCACCTGGTCGCCCCGTCGAAGATGCAGAAGGCCCAGCGTGGTTCGTACGACCTGGTGGGTAACCAGGACGGCAGCACGACGGTGACCTACACGCTGGAGGTCGACCTGTCGGTCGGCATGCTCGGGATGTTTCGGCGCAAAGCCGAGAAGATGATCATGGACACCGCGTTGAAGCAGCTCAAGCGCCGGGTAGAAGCAACCGGTGCGGCGCAGTGACGTGTCCGGTGGCACGGTAGAGGAGCCGACGGTGGGCGGAACGGATCCGGGTTCGGCCCGGGAAGAGGCGGAGCGGCTGGTCGCCACCCTGCTGGCGGGGGCGCGACTGGCCTCCGCCGGCTCGGCGGGCGGCGCGCTCGGCTCGTTGGGCGGGATGCTGTCCGGTGTCCTCGGTCACAGCGCCGGGCCTGACGCCCGCCCCGGCGCCGGTGGTGCTTTCGCCACCGGTTCGGCCGAATGCTGCGTCTGCCCGGTCTGTCGGGGCATCGCCGCGTTGCGGGACCCGAGTCCGGAATTCGCCGAGCGGCTCGCTACCGGCGCCGGAGACCTCGCCGCGGGCGTCGCCAGCCTGCTCCGCGCGTTCTCCCCGACGGAACCGGCCGCGCCGAGCCCCGCCGAGCCGGCCGCCGAACAGACCAGCCCGCCCTCGCCGGCACCCGCCGCGAGCACCGACGACGTGCTCCCCGAGCCCGCTCCGAGCGCCCCGCCCACCGCGACAGTCGACGACCACGTGTGGCGCGATGCCACCCGTACCGGGCATGATTCTCAGCCGGCGCCGGAGCGGGATGTCTGGTCGGTCGCCACCCGGACGGCGGACCCACTCGCCCCGGCCGCCGCACCACCCGTCGACGAGGCCGGGACGGCGACCGTACCGGCACCGACCACCCGTCCCGTGGTGCCCGCCTCGCGGGTGCCCGATGACGCCGACGCGGAAGCATCGGGCGACGGCGCCTGAGCGCGGGACCTTCCGACCCGGACCGGCACTGTGCCGGAACCCGGGCCGGACAGCACAGCAGAGGGGGGCGGTAGCGGTGACGCTGACCATCGGAGTCGACGTCGGTGGCACGAAGGTGGCCGGCGGTGTCGTGGACGACACCGGCACGGTCCTCGTGCAGACCCGACGGGACACTCCCGCCGATGACGTGGCAAAGACCCGCGACGTCATCATCGAGTTGGTCGGCGAGCTGGCTGCCGGGCGGACCATCGAGGCCGTCGGCATCGGCGCGGCCGGGTGGATCGACGCCAGCCGTTCGACAGTGCTCTTCGCTCCCAACCTGGCCTGGCGTGACGAACCGCTGCGCGAGTACGTCAGCGAGGCCGTCGGGCTGCCGGTGATCGTGGAGAACGACGGGAACGTCGCCGCGTGGGCCGAGTTCCGCTACGGCGCGGCCCGCGACGCCGACGACTCGATGATCATGTTCACCATCGGCACCGGTGTGGGCGGCGGCATCGTCCTCGGCGGCGACCTGATGCGCGGCGCGCACGGCATCGCCGCCGAGCTGGGCCACATGCTGGCCGTGCCGGACGGGCACCAGTGCGGCTGCGGCCGGCTGGGCTGCATCGAGCAGTACGCCAGCGGCAGCGCCCTGGTGCGGTTCGCCCGGGCCGGCGCCCGGCAGGAGCCCAACCGGGCCACCGCACTGCTGAAGCTGGCCGGCGGGGAGGCCGAGGCGATCACCGGCCCGATGGTGACCGCCGCCGCGCAGGGCGGCGACCCGGTCTCCGCCGAGGCGTTCGCCCAGATCGGCCGGTGGCTGGGCACCAGCCTCGCCGACATGGCGCAGATCCTCGACCCGCAGACACTGGTGGTCGGCGGCGGCGTGATCGACGCCGGTGACCTGCTGCTCGGCCCCACCCGCCGCTCGTACCTCGACGCGCTCGCCCAGCGCGGTCGCCTGCCGGTGGCCGAGGTGCTCCCGGCGGAGCTGGGCAACAGCGCCGGGGTGATTGGCGCCGCTGACCTGGCCCGCCGGATCTGAGGCGGTCCGGGATGGGCGTGCCGCTGCGCGTGGTGTCGTACAACATCCACAGCCAGCGCGACGACACCGCCGCACTGGCGGCGGTGGTCCGGGCCGCGACGCCGGACGTGGTGATCGTGCAGGAGGGGCCGCGCCGGTTCCGGTGGCGACAGAAGTCCGCCACGTTGGCCGAGTCGTTCGGTCTGGTGGTGGCCGCCGGTGGACTGCCCGCCCTGGGCAACCTGCTCCTGACCAGCCTGCGGGTCCAGGTGCTGGGCACCCGCTGCCAGCGCTTCCCGCTGACCCCCGGCCGGCACCTGCGCGGCGCGGCGTACGCCGACTGCCGGGTCGGTGACGCCCGGTTCACAGTCGCCGGGTCGCACCTGTCCACCGACCCGGCCGAGCGGCCCTCCCAGGCCACCGAGTTCAAGCGTGGCCTGGACGCGGCGACCAGCCCGGTGCTGGCCGGGGCGGACCTCAACGAGGGGCCGGACGGGCCCGCCTGGGCCACCGTGTCGCGCGGGTTGACCGACGCGGCGGTGGCGGCCGACCGGGCCGAGCGGCTCACCTACTCCTGCGCGGACCCGCGCCGACGCATCGACGCGCTCTTCGTCGACCGGCGGATCACGGTGGTGGACTACGACGTGGTGGACACCCCGCAGACCCGCCGGGCCAGCGACCACTTCCCGGTCCTGGTCGACCTGCTGCTACCCACCACCGGCTGACCCCCGACCCCGGCTCGACCGTCGGCGCGTCCGGCTCAGGACTGGACATCCGGCCCGGTTGTGGAGAGGATTTCGCGGCGACCGGCACGCCTGCCGTACCAAAAGGAGATGTCCCCGGTGTCCACCTCCACCGACCACGGCCGGCCCGACCCGGAGGCGACCTCGCCCGCGGCGAACAGCGACGGCCGCCCGGTCTCCGACCGGGGCGACACGGTCTGCGTCATCGGGGCCGGGGCCAGCGGCCTGACGGCCATCAAGAACCTGCGTGAGCACGGGTTCGGCGTGGACTGCTACGAGCGGGAGACGGGCGTCGGCGGCGCCTGGAACTGGCGGCACGACCGCAGCCCGGTGTACGCCAGCACCCACCTGATCTCGTCGAAGCCGTTCACCCAGTTCCCCGACTTCCCGATGCCGGACTCCTGGCCGGACTACCCGCACCACGGTCAGCTGCTGTCCTACTTCGAGCGGTACGCCGACCACTTCGACCTGCGTTCGCACATCTGGTTCGGCACCGAGGTGATCCGGGTCGAGCCCGTCGACGGGGACCGGTGGGACGTGACCACCCGTTCCACCGGCGGGTACGGCCCCGAGCGCACCGCCCGGTACGCCGCGGTGGTGATCGCCAACGGCCACAACTGGTCGCCGAAGCTGCCCCGCTACGAGGGCCTGGAGGAGTTCCGCGGCGAGATCATGCACGCCTCGTCCTACAAGGACCCGGCGCAGCTGCGCGGCAAGCGGGTGCTGGTGGTCGGTGCCGGCAACACCGGCTGCGACATCGCCGTGGAGGCCGCCCAGCAGGCGTCGCGCTGCTGGCACTCCACCCGCCGCGGCTACTGGTACGCGCCGAAGTACGTGCTCGGTCGCCCCGCCGACCAGGTGAACGACAGCCTGTTGGCGCTGCGGGTGCCGCTGCGGGTGCGGCAGTGGCTCTACCACTGGACGCTGCGGCTGACCGTCGGCGACCTGACCCGCTTCGGCCTGCCCAAGCCCGACCACCGGGTGTACGAGACGCACCCGATCGCGAACAGTCAGCTCGTGTACTACGTGGGCCACGGCGGGATCGGCCCGGTGCCGGACGTCGCCCGGTTCCACCCGTACGCGGTGGAGTTGGCCGACGGCCGCGAGATCGACCCCGAGGTGGTCGTCTTCGCCACCGGTTACCTGCCGCGCTTCGAGTTCCTCGACGCGTCGGTGTTCTCCGACAGCGCCGGCACGGGCAGGCCCACGCTGTGGCTCAACGCGTTCACCCCGGGGCATCCGACCCTGGCCGTCGCCGGCCTGCTGCAACCGGACTCCGGGTTGTTCACCCTGTCGCACTGGCAGACGGTGCTCTTCGCCAGGCTGCTCCAGGCCCGCCGGGACCGGCCGGAACGGGCCACCGCGTTCGCGTCTCGGGTGCGGGAGCGGGCGGGGGAGCGGTACTCCGGGCCGGTCAAGGACAGCAGCCGGCACTGGTTCGAGGTCGGGCACGCCGACTACCTGCGCGCCATCCAACGCGCCCTGGTCGAGCTGGAGGGCAAGTGAGCGCGAGCGAGCTGCGGATCATGCGGGGCCGGGAGTGGTCCCGGCCGGTACGGCCGGCCCGGCGGGAGGTGCTCAGCGCGGTCCCCGAGCTGGAGGAGGGGCGGCCGCCGCTGCTGTTCGTCCCCGGGTTCGGGCACGGCGCGTGGGCGTTCGCCGAGCACTGGTTGGGCCACGTGGCGTCGCGCGGGTTCCCGGCGTACGCGGTGAGCCTGCGCGGGCACGGTGGCAGCGAGCCGGCCCCGGAGGCGACGCTGCGGGCGTACGCCCATGACGTGGTCCAGGTGGCCGCGAGCCTGCCGCGGCAGGCGGTGCTGGTGGGGCACGGCGCCGGGGCCCTGGTGGTGGCACACGCGTTGGCCCGCTACCCGGCGCGGGGCGCGGTGCTGGTGGCTCCGGTCTTCGGCGGCTGGGGGGTGCTGGGCGCGGCGTTGCGCCGCAACCCGGCGGGCACGTTGCCGGCGGTGTTCGGTGGGCCGTTGCGGCTCAACCGGGGGCAACTGTTCAGCCGCGAGTTGCCCGACGAGGAGGCCCGGCGGTATGTCGGACGCCTCGGTCGGGCGGGTCGGCGGGCCCAGTGGGCGCTGCTGGCCGAGCCGGAGGCCGAGCCGGCGGTGGGCGCGCCCCCGGTGTTGGTGCTGGGCAGCCCGGACGACCGGGTGGTGCCGGCGTCGACATTGACCCGGGTGGCCCGCCGGTACGGGTCGGCCCCGCTGCTTTTTCCCGGAATGGGCCACGACCTGATGCTGGACGCGCGGTGGGCGGAGCCGATCGACGCGATCCTGGACTGGCTGGAGAAGGAGCCGGTGGCGCACTGAGCGGCCAGGCCGTCGGCGCTCAGCCGCCGGCCTGGTGGGTGGCCGGGCTGCCGGCCGGGGTGGCCGGCCTGGGCACCCGAGCCGCGCCCTCGGAGCCGGTGTCGGTGCCGGTCAGGCGACTGATCAGGCCGCCGCCCTCGTCCAGGGCACGCAGGTAGGAGCGGGCCCAGGCCCGGATGTCGTGTTGGTGCAGGTGGGCGCGCATGGCCCGCATCCGCTGGGTGGTGTCGGCCGGGTCGGCCCGCAACGCCGCGCGCAGGCCCTGCTTGAGCCCTTCCAGGTCGTGCGGGTTGACCAGGTACGCCTGGGACAGTTCGGCTGCGGTGCCGGCGAACTCGCTGAGCAGCAGCGCGCCGGTGTCGTCGACCCGCGCGGCCACGTACTCCTTGGCGACCAGGTTCATTCCGTCGCGCAGCGGGGTCACCGCCATCACGTCGGCGACCCGGTAGAGCGCGGCCAGCTCGGCCCGGTCGAAGGGCTGGGTGAGGTAGTGGATCGCGGGCTCACCGACCCGGCCGAACTCGCCGTTGATCCGGCCGACCTCGCGTTCGATGCGCTCGCGCAGGATCTGGTACTGGCCGACACGTTCCCGGCTCGGCATGGCGACCTGCACCAGCACCGTGTCGCGGACCTTGACGTCACCGCTGGCGAGCAACTCGCTGTACGCCTTGAGGCGCTGCTCAATGCCCTTTGTGTAGTCCATCCGGTCCACGCTGAGGACCACCTGCCGGGGATCGCCGAGGTCCTGACGGAGCCGGTGGGCCCGGGCGGCGACGTCCGGGCGGTCGGCGAGCGCCGCCATCTCGGCGGTGTCGATGGAGACCGGGAACGCGCCGATGCGGACGACCCGGTCGTCGATGCCGATCCGCCGGTCGGTGGCCGGCAGCTCCAGCACCCGGGTCACCAACTGGGCGAAGTTGTGCGCCGCCTGCACCCGCTGGAAGCCGACCAGGTCGGCGCCGAGCATGCCGCGCAGCAGTTCGGCCCGGCGGGGCAGTTGCATGAACAGCTCCGGTGGCGGGAACGGCACGTGCAGGAAGAACCCGATGCGCAGGTCCGGGCGGAGCGCGCGCAGCAGACCGGGGACCAGTTGCAGGTGGTAATCCTGCACCCAGACCACGGCGCCCGGCTCGGCCACCTCCGCTGTCGCCTCGGCGAAGCGCTGGTTGACCCGCTGGTACGCCTCCCACCACCGGCGGTGGTGCTGCGGCTGTTCCACCGAGTCGTGGTAGAGCGGCCAGAGGGTGGCGTTGGCGAACCCCTCGTAGTGGTCGCGCAGGTCTTCCGGGCTGAGCGCGACGGTGTGCATCCGCACGCCGTCGACGTCCGGCAGGGCGGGGGCCGGCCCGGTGCCACCGGCCCAGCCGACCCAGGTCGCCGGGGTGTGCCGCAGGAGCGGGTGCAGCGCGCTGACCAACCCGCCCGGGCTGCGCCGCCACTCGCAGGCCCCGTCCGGGGCCTGGTTGTCGTCGATGGGGAGGCGGTTGGCCACCACCACGAGAGAACTCTGTCGCATCTCGGGCATTCCGATCAGCAGAGGACTGACCGCCGCGAGCAAGGAAAAACCGGTCAGTCAGCGGGGGAAGTGACGTACAGCGGTATTCCTACTGACAGTAAGTTACACCACTGTTACGCACCCGGCGGGGCGCTGCTGTCCCGGGATGCGGGCCGACCGTCAGACGACGGCGCCGTTGTCCGGGTCGTCGTCTTCCTCGTCGCCGGGACGCAGCCGCCAGATCAGCGTGACGAAACCGGCCAGGATGCCGGTGAAACCGAACAGCGTGACCGCGGAGCGGTCGATCGGGAGCAGCCACGGGAAGAGGAACAGCACGAACCCGACGACCACCCCGAGCACGCCGATCACCGCGTACTTGCTGACGCGGGGCAGCGGCGGCGGTGGCGGCGGGTGGTAGCCCTCGTCGTCCTCGTCGTCGGGCAGGTCGGCGCCGAAGGTGTCCAGCCCGTCCAGCAGCGACGGCTCGTCCGGTCGGGTGCCGCGCCCGACGG
This sequence comes from Micromonospora sp. NPDC048986, assembly GCF_040649335.1. Lineage (NCBI taxonomy): Bacteria > Bacillati > Actinomycetota > Actinomycetes > Micromonosporales > Micromonosporaceae > Micromonospora > Micromonospora sp. NPDC048986. The sequence goes on along the minus strand of NZ_JBEZFJ010000006.1, from coordinate 301,556 downwards.
AAATCCCGGAGATGTCCGTCGCGGACGGCAACCGACGAACGTCGGTGGCGGTCGGACCGGGTTCGTCGGTGCCGGAGCGGGCCAGCGGCCCGGAGGTCGGCTCGTCCCGGCTGTCTCGTTCGTCCACGTCCTCCGAGGCCGGCCACGGGTGGTCACCGGGCGTGGAGGTGGTGTGGAAACCCGCCACGATCCGCGCCCACTCGGCGTCGATGTCCGGTTCGTCGCGAGCCGGTGGCTGCTCCGGAGCGGTCTCGTCGGCGAGCTGGGTGAGGTAGTCCCGGGCGGTGGTCAGGTGCGAGCGGTCGACGTAGAGCCTGTCGACCGGCCGGGCCGGCACCGTGGTGGTGCGGGTGACCGGGTTGAGATCGGCGGAGGGCTGGAGGTAGGCGGCGATCCCGCCGGCGGCCAGCACGTCGAGCAGGTGCTCACCGACGCGCGGATCGACATCGCCGACGACGGCGTACTCGTTCGCGTCGAGCCCGTTGTCCCGCCGTCCCCGGCGGGCCCCACCCGCTGACACCCGGACATCCCCCTTAACGCGCCTTCCGGCGCGGCCACCGCTGCCCTTCGGCGCCAGTCCGCACGCCGTGCTCTGAATCGTGACACGTCAGGGCATGGTTCCGGGAGTGCGTTGTGTCGCGTCTTCCAAAGTCACGGCTGCTCGCGCAGGTCGCGGCGGGGCTCCTTTGTCCGTTCTTGCGCGACAAGTGCGATCTCGGTGATCGCGGGAAGGGTCGATGCCTCGGCTCCCGGAACGTCGTCCGTTGTGGTGGGAGCGCTCGCTTCGTAGGCTCGGCGGCGACGACGGCTGGCGCTGTCGCGGGCACACCACGGGAAAGGACGCCGGTGCTCTACTGGCTGCTGAAGTACGTCATCCTCGGTCCGCTGCTCAAGCTGATCTTCCGCCCGCAGGTGGAGGGCCTGCGCAACGTGCCGGCGACCGGTCCGGTGATCCTCGCGAGCAACCACCTCTCCTTCTCCGACTCGATCTTCACACCGTTGATCACCGCCCGGAAGGTCACCTTCGTCGCCAAGGCCGAGTACTTCACCGGCAAGGGAATCAAGGGCTGGCTGACCAGGATGTTCTTCGTCGGCACCGGCACGATTCCGGTGGACCGCTCCGGTGGCCGGGCCGCGCGCGCCGCCCTGGACACCCAGTTGCAGGTGCTGCGGGCCGGGGGAGTGGCCGGCATCTACCCCGAGGGCACCCGCTCCCCGGACGGGCGGCTCTACCGGGGCAAGACTGGGGTGGCCCGGCTCGCCCTGGAGAGCGGCGCGGTGGTGGTGCCGGTGGCGATGCTCAACGCCGACGAGATCCAGCCGCCGGGCAAGCTGATCCCCAGGATCGACCGGGTGAGAATCCGGTTCGGGGCGCCGCTGGACTTCTCCCGCTACGCCGGGCTGGCCGGCGACCGGTTCGTCGAGCGCGCTGTCACCGACGAGATCATGTACGAGTTGATGGAGCTCTCCGGTCGGGAGTACGTCGACGTCTACGCCCAGAAGCTCAAGCAGCCCGTCCCGACGCCGCTGGCCGCCTGAGTCACCGCCGTGCCGGCCCGCTCGGCGCTCAGGGCAGGTGGAGCAGGGCGGGGGCGTGGTGGTGGGTGGCGAAGCCGTGCAGGCGGGTGCGGGTCGCCGCGGCGGCCTGTGGGTCGGTCTCGGCCAGCGGGCCGACGGCCAGCGCCAGCGTGATGACCTCGTCGGTCACGTCGTTCATCCGGGCGTAGCTCGCCGCCGCCGAGCGCAGCAGGTTCGCCGCTGTCGAGGCGTCCCCGGCGTGCCGGGCCAACGTGGCGTCGGCGACCTGACCGGCCGCGTGGGCCCAGGGGGTCATCCGGGGCGCCCGGTCGAGCAGTTGCCGGACCAGCCGGGCCGCGTCCGCGCCGAGCACCCCGGCGACGTGCCCGACGGCCGGCACCCACTCCGCGAACGGAATCATCCGGGTCCGTTGCCAGTCCTCGTCCAACTCGGTGAGCAGCGCCATCGCCTCGGCGCGGCGGCCCTGCACCGCCCGACAGAGGGCGGCGTGCGCCAGGGTGGAGCGCAGCACCCGGTGGAATCCAGTGCGCCGCGCCGCGACCAGCGCCTGCTCGACCAGATCCCCACCCGTTGCGTCCGGCCCCGCAGTGTCGTCGGGCCCGTCGGGTCCGACCAGCTCTGCTGCGGCCAGCCCGCGCATCCAACCCGAGACCGCCACGATGTGCAGATCCCACTCCGCGGTCGGCCGTCGGGTCGACTCCGCCGCCATCGCCAGCGCCGCCGTCCAGTCACCCGCGTAGTACGACCGTGCCCACTGGTCGGCGAAGCTGGTGGCGAGGCTGTGCTCACCGCCCAGGTCGAGGGTGAGCTGCTCGTCGACCAACCGGGCCGAGCCGGCCAGGTCACCCTCCTCCTGCAACGCCCAGGCCAGGTTCTGCACCGCCCGACGTCGACTGGTCAGCCGCTCCACCCGGCAGTGCTCGGTCACCTCCGCCAGCTCCGGGAACGCCTCGGCGGAGCCGGCCAGGTAACGCGCCACGGCCAGGGTGATCCGCGCATTGGCCTGGACCTCGCGCAGCTGGAGCCGCTCGGCCAGGGACGCCGCCGCCCGCGCCGCGGTGCACGCCGGCTCGGTCTCCGCGTTGAGCATGTGCACCCGGGCCAGCTCCAGCAGGGCGCCCGCCTTCTCCTGACTGTCCGGCAGGTCGCCGTAGATGCCGATCGCCTGGTCCAGGCAGTGCAGCGTCGCCGACCGGTCGGCCCGACTCCAGGCGGCGGTGGCGAGCAGCGTCCAGGCGCGCGCCGCCCCCGTCCGGTCGCCGCTCGTGGTGAGCCGCGCGGCCAGCCGGGTCAGGATGTCGGTGCCGCCCGCCACCAGGAAGGCGTCCCCGTCCCGATAGAACGCCAGCTCGGCGTCGAACAGCTCCAACGCCGGGTCCGGCCCGACGTCCAGGGCCAGCGCCCGGCCCACCAGCGCGGCGGCGGTGTCCAGCGCGTGCAGCTCGTACGCGCGGCGGGCCGCCCGGTGCAGCGCGGCCCGCGCCGACGGGGCGTAGGGGGCGGTGTCCAACCCGACGGTCCGGGCGATCTCGTGTGCCGCCCAGCGATGGTTGGCCAGCACCTCGGCCAGGTCGTACTGCCGGCCGTCGGTGAGCTGTGCCATCCAGTCGGCGGTGCGTTGGTGGCGCAGCACCCGCTCGGCCCTGGGCAGCCGCTGGTAGCAGACGTCACGCACCAGGATGTGCCGGAACCGGTACTCGGGCTGGCCGGGCATCGTCGACGTGCTCTGCTCGTACACCAGGTCGCGACGTTGCAGGCGGTCCAGCGCACGCTCCACCCACTCCACCGGCCGTCCCAACGCCATCGCCACCGGCGCGGCCCAGAACACCACGCCGACCACGGCGGCGGCCTGGAGCACCGCCCGGTCGGCCGGGTCCAGCAGGTCGAGCCGGTTGGCGATGACCGCCTGCACGGTGCGGGGCATCTCCGCGCCACCGTCGAGGTCGGGTCGGGCGGCCGAACCGACAGCGTCGAGCAGGCCGCCGTCCAGCAGCATCCGGGCGTACTCCTGAGCGTAGAGCGGGTTGCCGTCGGCGAACTCGATCAACGGGGTACGCGAGCTGGAGGGCAGCGTCGCCTGCCCGAGGAGCAGCGAGTAGAGCGTGTCGATGTCGGTGTCGTGCATCGGCGGCACCGAGATGGACATCGCGCCGCTGATCGTGCCGGTCCAGGCCGGGTGTCGTTCCCGCAGCTCCGGCCGGGCGGTGGCGACGACCAGCAGCGGTACGCCGCGCGCTGACGCGCCCAACTGCTCGACGAAGGCGAGCATCGCCTGGTCGGCCCAGTGCATGTCCTCGAAGACCAGCACGGTCGGGCCGGTGGTCGCCAGGGCGAGCAGGAACCGCCGCCAGGAGGCCTCGGTCTCGCCGGGGGTGAGCCGTTCACCGGGTACGCCGATCAGCGGCCCGAGCGCCTCGGCCAGCCGGGTCGCGTGCGGGTCGGCGAGCTGCCCCAGCCGGGAGCGCAGCCGCTCGCGCAGCGCAACCGGGTCGTCGACCTCCGGCACGCCCACCCAGGTCTTCACGATGTCGGACAGGGCGGCCCAGGTGACGTTCTCGCCGAACGGCGGGCACTGCCCGACGAGCCAGGTGATCGGCGTGCCGGGCAGGCTGCCGGCGTGCCGGGCCAGTTCGCGCAACAGCCGGCTCTTGCCCACACCGGCCGGGCCGAACACCGTCACCAACTGGGAGGTCCGCTCGGTCACCATCCGGTGCAGCGCGTTGACCAGCAGGCCGCGCTCGTGTTCCCGATCCACCATCGGGGTCAGTTCGGCGCCGCGCGGGTCCCGGTGCGGTCGCACCTGGACGGCCAGCCAGATCCGGCTCACCGCGGACCGGCCGCGCAGGGTGACCGGTGGTTGGTCGGCGTACTCCATCTCGTGTCGGGTTGCCGACCAGGTGCTCTCGTCGACGACGACACCGCCCGGCGGGGCGAACCCCTGGAGGCGGGAAGCGGTGTTGACGACGTCTCCGGTCACGAAGGCCTGCCCACCGTCGCGGGTGGCGGAGAGGTCGACCAGGGCCTCGCCGGTCGCGATGCCGACCCGGAAGCTCAGCGGCGGCTGTGGACCGGCGGGCTGGCGGGCCAGGCTCCGTTGCAGCTCCAGGCCGGCGCGGACGCACCGCAGCGCGTCGTTGTCGGTGGCCACCGGCGCGCCGAACAGCGCCATCGCCGCGTCGCCGATGTACTTCTCGACCACCCCGCCGTACTGGTGCACGATCCGGCGGACGGTGGCGAAGTAGGTCTGTTGCAGACCGCGGGCCTGCTCCGGGTCGGCCCGCTCCGCGTAGCTGGTGAAGTCCACTATGTCGACGAAGAGCACGCTGACCTGACGCCGGTCCTCCTGCACCGCGACGGCGTGGTCCCGCAGCGGTTGACCGCAGCTGGTGCAGAAATTGACCTCGGTGCTGTTGGCATGCCCGCAGTGCGCACAGTTGACCCCGAGCGGCTGGCCACACCCGCCGCAGAAGCGGTCGTCCGGCCCGGCCGCGCGTGCGCAGTGTCCACACTTGAGGTCGATGTTCAGCTCCGTGGGCGAAAGAGGTCAGTATCACGGCCGATCGGCCCAGTCGGGTACCCGACGTGCGGACGGGCAACGGCATCGATCGGTCGGGGTTAGTGTTCCGTACCAGGAAGTTTCATGTCAGGGAGAGTGCCGTGCAGGTACGACTGTCCGCCTCGTGGACCGATCCGGGTGGCACGCTGTGGGCGCCGGGGGACACGATCGACGTCGATGCGGTCACTCTCGCCGAACTGGAGGAGCAGGGCATGGTGGAAGAGCCTGAGGGTCAGTCGGGCGGGTCGGGGGAGACCACGACCACCTCGTCGAGCACGTCCACGGCTGGTAAGCCGACCGATCCGAAGAAGATCGGGCCGGGGCCGGGTGCGCCGCCGGCCGACAGCACGGAGAACTGATTTCCCGGGTGCGGTCGGCGGGCCATCGGTCCACCGGCCGCACCCGTCTGTCCTGCCCGTTCTTTGATGCCGGTTGCCAGTGGCGGCCGGCATCAGCAGTGCGCGCGGGTGGGTTGGCCGGCAACGGGTGACGGATGTCCACACCGGAGACCGGGGCGTCGGGACGGCCGGCGTGGGCCGGTCGGTCAGCGGTCGGCCATGCCGGCGCGGCGGCGCAGCGCCGCCACGTCGGTCACCACGATCCGGCGGCCCTCGGTACGCAGCCAGCCACGGCTGGCGAACGAGCCGATCGCCTGGTTGACGCTCTGTCGGGAACCACCGGCCATCTCGGCCAGTTGGCTCTGGTTGAGCTCGATCGTGATCATCGGTGCCTGGCTCTCGCCGGCCAGCCGCACCAGCGTCTTCGCCACCCGACCGGGCAGGTCGAGGAAGACGTGGTCGGCGTTCTGCTCGGTGAGCCGGCGGATCAGCCCGCCCAGCGAGCGCATCACCGCGTCCAGGATGCGGGGGTTGGAGTGCACCAGCTCCATGAACGCGCCCCGCGAGAGCGCGAGCGCCGCGCAGTCCTCGATGGCCTCCGCGGAGGCGGACCGGGTGGACGCGTCGAGCAGGGAGACCTCACCGAGCACGTCCGGTGGACGGATAACCGACAGCACTGCCCGCTCGCCGGTGGGTGCGGTGCGGAAGACCGCCACCGCGCCGCGGCGCAGCACGATCAGGGACTCGCCGGGGTCGTTCTCCACGAAGAGCAGTTGGCCCTTGCGGTAGGTGCGCGGAACGGCGGCAGCGATGACGCGCTGCCGCACCTCGGGCTCCAGCCCGGCGAACATCTCGACACCCGTGAGCGCGTCACCCGGCTCCGGCAGGCGAACCTCCACGGCCCAACCCCTCCCCCGGTCATGGACCACAAACTCGCTCACCGGGCGAACCTGATGGGCCCCGACAAGGTGAACTGACACCGATTCGGCGTCCGGTAGCGGTACACATCAGATCATGACGGTCCGGTCGCTTGCTGTACACCCCTCGAAGCACTTCCGTGACCGTCACGAGCTGCGACGCGCCGTTCACCAGGTGTCGCCGTGACCCGGTCGGCCTCCGGGCGGGCCCCGCCGGACGCGGCCGCGCGGCGGTGGGCGAGGATGCCCGGAATGGTCTACCGCTACTTCTACGACTGCGAGTTCATCGAGGACGGCACGACAGTCGACCTCGTCTCGATCGGTGTCGTCGACGAGTACGGCCGCGAGTTCTACGCGGTCTCCACCGAGTTCGACGACTCCCGTGCCGTGCCCTGGGTTCGACGCAACGTGCTGGACAAGCTGCCCTCCCCGGCGGACCGGGCCTGGCGCTCGCGTGAGCGCATCCGCGACGACCTGTACGACTTCCTGGTGGAGCCGATCCGGGACCGGCCGGGGGAGCAGTTGGAGCTGTGGGCCTGGTTCGCCGCGTACGACCACGTGGTGCTCGCCCAGCTCTGGGGCGCGATGCCGGCGCTGCCCCGGGAGATTCCCCGCTACACCAAGGAGCTGCGGCAGCTCTGGGACGACCGGGGTCGGCCGCCCCTGCCGGACGCGGACGCGGCCCGGCACGACGCTCTGGTCGACGCCCGGCACAATCTGGCCCGCTGGCGGGCGATGACAGCCCGTTGAGTGGTGGCCGCGCCGCCGTAGGTTTGACCGGTTCTGTCCCGGGCAACGGTTCGACCAGCCGAGCCGAGGGAGATTGCCATGAGCGACCAGCCGAGCAGTGCTGCGGAGGCACGCGCCCGGGTCACCGGCCTGGCCCGGGCCGCGCGGATCTGCATGCTCACCACCACTGCTCTGGACGGGCGGCAGGTGAGTCGACCGATGGGGCTCCAGGAGGCCGAGTTCGACGGCGAGCTGTGGTTCTTCGCCTACGCCGACTCGGCCAAGGTCCGCCAGATCCGGGTGAACCCGGAGGTCAACGTCGCCTTCTCCGACCAGAGGCACAACGCCTGGGTGTCGATCTCCGGCACCGCCACCGAGGGGTTCGACCGGGCCCGGGCCGAGCGGCTGTGGAACCCGCTGCTCAAGGCGTGGTTCCCCGACGGGCTGGACACCTCCGGCCTCACGCTGATCAAGGTGCACGCCAGCTCCGCCGAGTACTGGGACTCGCCGAGCAGCACTGTGGTGAACCTGCTCGACTACGCGAGGGCCGCGGTCACCGGCCGGCCACCGAAGGCCGGCGAGAACCACGAGGTGACCTACTGACCGGGGCAGAGTGCCCGGGGCGCGCTGTCGTCGTACTGGCGGGCCGACTACAGTTCGCAGTGACGGCCCGCCCCGGGCCGGCAACGGCGCCGATGGTCTGACCTGACACATACCCTGGGGCATATCGGGCTTTACCTGATGCTCCAGGAGGATGAGCGGATCATGCGTATCGGCGTGCTCACCGGCGGCGGCGACTGCCCCGGTCTCAACGCGGTCATCCGGGCGGTGGTCCGCAAGGGCGTCGCCACTTACGGTCACGAGTTCGTGGGCTTCCGCGACGGCTGGAAGGGCCCGCTCGAGGGTCTGTCCCGCCCGCTGGACATCGCCGACGTTCGCGGCATCCTGCCCCGCGGCGGCACCATCCTCGGCTCGTCCCGGACCAACCCGTTCAAGATCGAGAACGGCGTCGAGCGGATCAAGGACAATCTCGCCGCCCAGGGCGTGGACGCGCTGATCGCGATCGGCGGCGAGGACACCCTCGGCGTGGCCACCAAGCTCTACGAGCTGGGCGTGCACGTCGTCGGCGTGCCGAAGACGATCGACAACGACCTCGGTGCCACCGACTACACCTTCGGCTTCGACACCGCTGTCAACATCGCGATGGAGGCCATCGACCGCCTGCACACCACCGCGGAGAGCCACCACCGCACCCTGGTCGTCGAGGTGATGGGCCGCCACGCCGGCTGGATCGCCCTGCACGCCGGCCTTGCCGGCGGCGCGAACGTGATCCTGCTGCCCGAGCGTCAGTTCGACGTCGACCAGGTGGCCGGCTACGTCGAGAAGCGCTTCCAGCACCAGTACGCCCCGATCGTCGTGGTCGCCGAGGGCGCCCAGCCGCTCGACGGCCAGATGGTGCTCGCCAACCAGGAGCTCGACTCGTTCGGCCACGTCCGCCTCGGCGGCATCGGCCAGTGGCTCGCCGAGCAGCTGGAGGCCAAGACCGGCAAGGAGGCCCGCACCGTGGTGCTGGGCCACATCCAGCGCGGTGGCACCCCGACCGCCTTCGACCGGGTGCTCGCCACCCGCCTGGGCCTGCAGGCCATCGACGCTGTCAACGACGGCGACTGGGGCAAGATGGTCGCGATGCAGAGCACCGACATCGTCCGGGTGCCCCTCGCCGAGGCCACCCGCGAGCTGAAGACCGTGCCGCTGGAGCGGTACGCCGAGGCCGAGGTCTTCTTCGGCAGCTGATCGATCGTCGGCGGCGCGGCGGGCCTGCGGGTCCGCCGCGCCGCGACCCAATGCGAGGGGGTACGGGCCGACATGTCAGCCGGAGTGCACACGGTCGCGGTGATCGGCGCGGGCAAGATCGGTGAGCTGATGCTCTCCGGGCTGCTGCGCTCGGGATGGCCGGTGGACCGGCTGCTGGCTACCGCCCGCCGACCCGCCCGCGCCCAGGAGTTGACCGCCCGGTACGGCGTACGGGTGGTCGACAACCTGACCGCCGTGGACGAGGCAGCGGTGCTCGCGATCTCGGTCAAGCCGCAGGACGCCGCCGCGCTCCTCGACGAGATCGGCCCCAAGGTGCCTGCCGACAAGCTCGTCATCTCGTTGTGCGCGGGTCTGCCCACCAGCTTCTTCAGCCGCCGGTTGCCCGAGGGCACCCCTGTGGTGCGGGTGATGACCAACACCCCGGCGCTGGTCGACGAGGCGATGACCGCGATCTCCGCCGGCGCGCACGCCACCGGGGCGCACCTCACGCTGGCCGAGGAGATGTTCAAGCCGCTCGGCCAGACGATCCGGGTGCCCGAATCGCAGCAGGACGCGGTCACCGCGCTCTCCGGCTCCGGCCCGGCCTACTTCTACCTGCTGGTCGAAGCCATGATCGACGCGGGGATCCTGCTCGGGCTGCCCCGTCAGGTGGCGCACGAGTTGATCGTGCAGACCGCGATCGGGTCGGCGGTGATGCTGCGCGACTCCGGCGAGCACCCGGTCAAGCTGCGCGAGGCGGTCACCTCGCCGGCCGGCACCACCATCTCCGCGATTCGTGAGCTGGAGAAGCACGGCGTACGCGCGGCGCTGCTCGCCGCGTTGGAGGCCGCCCGGGATCGCGCCCGCGAGTTGGCGGCACAGGCCGACTGAGCGGTCGGGGCGGGTCACGGGGCCGTGCGTGCCGCATACTGGCCCGGTGTTCACACTCGCCCAGGCCCGGCACCTGGTGGCCACCCTGCAACCGCGCGTCGACGAGTTGATCCGGGTCCGGGCCGACCTGGCCGAGTTGCGCGCCGACCTGGCCGACCACGGCGTGAGCGCGCTCGGTGGGCTGGCCGAGGACAAGGCACTGGAAGCTCGGCTGCACGCCGTCGTCGACGAGCTGCACCAGCACGACATCCAGGTCAAGGGCATCGCTCCGGTGCTGCTGGACTTTCCCGGTGAGCGGGCCGGCCGTGCCGTGCTCTGGTGCTGGTTGGAGGGCGACTCCGACGTGCGCTGGTACCACCGGGCAGAGTGCGGCTTCGCCGGCCGCCGCCCCCTCTGACCCCCGGCCCTGGCGCCGGGGCCCGCGTGGCCTGCCGTGCTGGTCCGCGCCGAGGCGGAGCGAGGGCGCCGGGTTGGAGGCTTGATCCACTCGGGATCCTGAAAGTCGCGGCATCCGGGCACGCCGGACACCGCGACTTCCTCAAACCCGAGTTGATCACGCGGCGGGCCGGGACCTCGCGGCGCGGGCCCATGCCCGCCGGGTGCGCGGCTCAGCCGGCCGCGGACGTCGGCAGGACCGGGTCGGGGGCCTCGGTCACAGCGAACACCACCACGTTGTCGACGTAGTGGCCCCGCCGCCGGTCGAAGTCGCCCCCGCAGGTGACCAGTCGCAGCTCCGCCCCGGGTGTCGGGCCGTAGACCACTGCGGTCGGGAACTGGTCCTTGCGGGTACGCAGTGACCCGGTCACCCGGAACGGCAACCGCTGCCCGCCGCGCCACACCTCCACCACGTCGCCGGGCCGTAGCTCGCCGAGCCGGGCGAAGACCGCCGGCCCGCGTCGTGAGTCCAGGTGCCCGGCGAGTACGGCCGGACCGGTGTCGCCCGGGGCCGGGCCGCCGCCGTACCAGCCAGCGGTGTGGAAGTCGGTAGGCGGAATCAGCACACCGGCGCTGTCCAGACCCAGCACCGTGAGCGGTGAGTCGACGTCGATGCGCGGTACGCGTACCCGCGTGGGTGGACCGTGTGGCGTGGGCGCGGCGGCCACCGACGGGCAGTCGCCGCCGCAGCCGGGGTGCCAGCTCGCCACCGGCGGTGGTGCGCCGGTGGTGGCCAGCCCGACCCCGGTGGCGGCGGCCAGGCAGACCGCCGCGCCGGCCGCCACCAGCGCGGCCAGCGGTATCCGGCGCTCACGGTGGCGCCGGATCGACGGGTCCGGCCCGGCGTTCACCAGGTGGTGCGCCGCCGCCGACGCCAGAGCAGCAGGGCCACCGCGCCGGCCGCCACGGCCAGACCGCCGGCCACCACCGGGTACGCGTCGAGCCCGGCCCCGGCGGCGCCACCGGCACCGGTGTCCACCCCGCCGGCCGGGACGACGGTGCCGCCCTCGGCGTCGCGGCGCAGCTCGGCGGTGAGCCCGCCCTGTTTCGCGTCGAGCACCAGCAGCGAGTAGACCGCGCCACCGGTGAGCCGCACCTCGGCGTCGGCGCTCGGCCCGCCGGCACCCGTCAGCTTCAGCCGCCAACTGCCCGGCTCGACCTGCTGGTATTCGGTAGTGGTGGCGAACTGCACCCCGTCGGCGATCATCGGACCGTCGGCGGCGGCCACGTCGAGCACCGGGGTCCGCACCGACGCCTGGACGACCCGCACCTTGGCACGGCCGTCGGTGGGGGCGCTGAGATCGTCGTTGAGCACCCGCAGGCCGAGGTCGGCGTGCCGGCCCACACCTGCCACAGTGAAGGCGTTCCCGCTGGTCACCGCGACCTCGGTGGTGAGCACCGGGGGGTCGCTGGCGGGGGCGCCGGCCTCGCGCATGGCCACCGCGTACCGGCCCGGGGCGAGTTCGAGGTAGTCGGAGACCACGCCGTAACCGACGCCGGGGAAGACCTGCGGCTTGGCCTCGCCCGGCGCGGCAAGGTACACGTCCACCGCCGGGGTGTCCGGGGAGAGGTGCGCGAGCCGGACGTATCCGACGGTGTCCGCGGCGTTCGCCGGAAGCGGAATGGCGGCGGTGGCGAGGGCGGTGCCGAGCAGGAGCGCGCCGGAGCCGGCCAGCAGCCGGCGGGGCACGGTACGGAGCGTGTGCATGTCGCCTCCGAGGGCACGTTCGGTGAGCGGGCGGCAACCCAGGGAAACAGGGTCCCGTGAACAGGACTGCGACGCAAGTTGCCACAGCGATCTTTTTGACGCTCGCCCTGCCGTACCCCCCGCCCTCGCCCTTTCGTCCCCCGTCCCGCACCTTCGGGACGGTGCTCGGCTACCGCTCGCGGATGGCGAGGAGGCCGAACAGGTCCGGCACTCCGCCGGGGCCCGCCTCGACGACCCGAACCAGCCGAAGGCCGGCGTCCACTGTCGCGTTCACCAGGTCGGCGATCGGGACGTGCCAGGCACCCACCCGTACCCGCACGCCGGTGACGTTCCAACTGTCGAAGCTGTGCGACCGGTCGGCGTACCGGGCGTCGACGACGACACGCGGATGTCGGCTCCAGTCGGCGAACGCACCAACGAAACATGGGTGCACACCCACGTGGACGAACCGCCCGCCGGGGCGCAGCACCCGGGCGACCTCGCGCAGCACGGCCGGGTAGTCAGGCAGGTCGGTGCTGGCCAGCACGCACATCGCGGCCGGCAGCGACGCGTCGGCGACCGGCAGGGCGCCCGCGTCACCCCTGAGCACCGGCAGCCGCCCTCGCGCGTGTCTCAACTGCCCGCCGGACAGGTCCACGCCCACCGGCGTCCAACCCAGATCCGTCGGTACTGGAGCGTGCGCGCCGGTACCGCAGCAGATGTCGAGGCAGGGACCTTCGCCCGCGCCGAGCAGGTCCGCCACCGTCGTGTGCACCCGCCGCAGATAGTCGCCGCCGCCGGAGATGAAGCCCTCGTACCAGTCCGCGTGGGCGTCGTAGGCCGGTGTGCTCGTCGTCCCCATCCGCCGAGGCTACGAGTCGGCGCCCAACCGGGAAACCCGTTCTTCCGGAGGCAGAGGTGGGGCGTTTGCGTCCGCTCACATGTGGCTACTGAACAGCAGTGGTGACGGAGGTCGATGCAGGGGACACCTGGTTCCGACGATCCCGCTGGCGGATGCTGGCCCGGGTGGCCGGCGCGGGCCTTGTGGTCCTGCCGGCCTTCGCGTTGCTCAGCGTCGCGTTCGGCAACGCCTGGTACCACCCGCTTCCGCACGGGCCGATACTCCTGCTGGCGGCGATCCGCTACCCCGTGCAACTACGACGTCAGGGTGGGCTGCCACTTCGGCTGACCAGTGACTTCCTCGAACTGACCCTGCCTGCCGGCGGGACGGTGCAGGTCGACTGGGCCGACCTGACCCGAGCCGAGGTACGCGGCCGGATCAGCCCGACCCTGGTCGTCGACATCGCTGATCGGGATCGGACTCGGCCGCTGCTGGACCGCTGGGCATGGGGTCGGGTGGGCGTGTGGAACCGGGCGCGCGGGCGGAACTCGCAGGAGGTCCACCTGTCAGTGGTTGCCGTCACGCCGAATCTCCACCGGCTGCGCGCCGAACTGGCGCACCGGGTGGCCGGCGTCGCGGAAGAGCCGTCGCCCGACACCACGGCCTGACTGCGCTGAAGCCCCCCGCCCGGCCGTGACCGGGCTCACCGGGACCACGGCGGTCGCCTATTCTCGGGCGATGCGGGATCGCCGGGTGGCGCTGGCGTGGGCGGCCTTCGCCGTCGTCGCGCTGGTGTCCTGTGTGCTCGTTCTGCGCCGTCCGGATCGCCTCTCCGACCTGCACATCTACTACGGTGCGCTGTCCGACCTGCGCGCCGGCAAGCCGCTGTACGGGTATGTGGCGGAGAACGGCGGTCCGTTCACCTATCCGCCGTTCGCCGCCCTCGTGCTGTGGCCGATCACCGCCGTCAGCGAAGGCGTACTCCAGGGGATCTGGCTGGTGGCGACGTGCGCGGCGGTCGTCGCCATCGCCGGGTCGGTGGGTGTCGCGCTGAACACCCGACGTTCCCGGCGCCCGCTCGTCGTGGCGCTGGCGGCCACCGTGCTGATGCTCTCCGCGCCGGTGCAGAGCAACCTACGCTTCGGGCAGGTCAGCATCCTCATCGTGTTGATGGCCCTGCTCGACGGGCTGGGCGTCGTCCCACCCCGACTGCGCGGGACGCTGGTCGGGGTGGCCGCGGCGATCAAGCTCACCCCGCTGCTGTTCGTGGTCTACTTCCTCGCCGTCGGGCGCTATCGTGACGCCGGCCGGTCGGTGGCCGCGTTCGTGGCCTGCGCGGGGCTCGCCGCGATCGTGCTGCCCTCGGAGAGTTGGTCCTACTGGACCGAGACCGTGCGACAGACCTCGCGCATCGGCAATCTGTCCTCGTTGGGCAACCAGTCCCTGCACGGAATGTTGCTGCGCGTCGGCGTCGACGAGACGGTGCTGCCAGTGCTCTGGGCCGCCATGGTGGCACTGATCTGCGTGGCGGCGCTGCTCCGGGCCCGGCAGTTGACGCGGCAGGCCCGAGCCGGGCACGCCGCCGTGCTCGTCGGCTGCGCCACAGTGGCCGCGTCCCCGGTGTCCTGGACCCACCACCAGGTGTGGCCGGTGCTCGCCGCGATGCTGCTGATCGGCGCGTCCGGCGTCGCCCAGCGGGCCGCCGGCGCGGCACTGCTCGCCACCATGGTCGTCTCGTGGGGCGCGGTGCTCAGCCCGGTCTCGACGCGGCCGGGGGTGCAGTTTCTCTTCGAGAACGCCCGCGCCGTCGGGGTGTGCGTCCTGTGCCTCGTCGGCTTCGGCGGTGTCGCCGTCGCCGCCCGGCGCACGAGCAGACGACCGGCCGCCGGCCGTGCCTGGCTGCGGGTGGGCGTCACTGCCACGGTGACTGTCGCGTTCTTCGCCGTGCAGCCGCTGCCGGCCGGAGCCGATCCCACCTTCAAGGCGTACACCCTCGACGACGTGGTCAATCCGCGATACTTCTTCGTCTGCCGTGGTCCGGTCGAATGCGCCGAGTACGCCACCGACGCGCCGGTCACCTTCGGCACCCGCGCCGAGAAGACAAAGGTCCGGGTCAACGGTGTGGTCTCCCCGCAGGTGACCCGCCTGGAGTACTACTCCGCACCGGGTGGAGCACCCCGGGGCATTCCACTGCTCGCCGCGTACCCGGGTTCGCGTACGTTCTCGTTCCGGTCGGCGACGATGGCCCACGGTCGGCTCGTCGCGTACGCCGCGGACGGGCAGCCGATCGCCAGCTACGACGACGAACTCGCCGCCGCCCTCCGCACGACCACCCGACAGGCGGTCGCGGGGAGGGCGGCGGCTGGCCCTGCTCAGCGGGTGGCGGCGGCCAGGGCGGCGCGCAGCTTCGCGGCGTCGCCCTGGGCCGGGTGCTCCCAGTCCGTCGGGCTCGCGGAGTAGAGCGTGCCGTACGCCGGGGTGTCCGGCTGGTAGCGCCACCCCTCGGCCAGCGGGCCGACGTCGACAGCGTCGTAGCCGATCTGGTCCAGGAAGGCTGTCACTTCGGCCTTTGCGGCGGCGTCGTCACCGGCGATCGCGAGGGCGCTGCGGTCGGCCGCGCCGCTCGGCCGGGGGAGCGCGGCCAGGCCCTTGAAGTAGATGTTGTTGAAGACCTTGACCACACGCGAGCCCGGCAGGTGTCGCTGGAGCAACTCGCTGCTGGTGATCTCGCCGGAGTCCAGCTCCGGGAAGGCGCCGTCGCGCTGCGGGTAGTAGTTGTTGGTGTCGATGACGACCTTGCCGGCCAGCGGTTCCACGGGCACCGCGCGGTACGCCTTGAGCGGCACGCTGACCACCACCAGGTCGCCGACCTGCGCCGCGTCCTGCGTGGTGCCGGCGCTGGCGTGCTCGCCCAGGGTCTCCACCAGGTCGGTGAGGGTCTCCGGGCCCCGCGAGTTGCTCAGCACCACGTCGTAGCCGGCGTCGACGGCCAGCCGGGCCACGGTGCCGCCGATGTTGCCACTGCCGATCAGTCCCACAGTTGTCATGCTCGTTCCCAACTCCGTCCACCCGCGACGCATTCCCGACCAGCCTGGTGGGTTATTCGGTTTGTTCGCCGCCGGGCGACTTCTCGGGCTGGTCGCGACCTACGCCGTCCCGGCGGGTGCCTGGGTGGCGGCGCAGGCCAGTCCTGCACAACGTACTGCTCGTGCTGGTCGCCGACCGGCTTCCCGCTGACGTGCCACTCTCCGGTGACGGGCGGGGCGGACCGCCCGTCGTTTCGCGTCGTCGACCCGGCGAGATCACGCTGGATCCTGGATGGAGTGGCATCCGAGAGACGGGAGGCCACTACATCCATGTTCGAGCGGGATCAAGGCGAGCCGTGGAGCGCCCCGGGGTGTCAGGCGGTGGGGAGGGTCTTTTCGATGGCGGCGCGCAGGTCGTCGGAGTCGGGCGCGACAGTGGGGGCGAAGCGGGCGGCGACCGAGCCGTCCGGGGCCACCAGGAACTTCTCGAAGTTCCAGCGCACGTCACCGGTGTGCCCGTCGGCGTCCGGGGTGTCCACGAGCGCGGCGTAGAGCGGGTGCCGGTCGGGCCCGTTGACGTCGACCTTCTCGGTCAGCGGGAAGGTGACCCCGTAGTTGACCTGGCAGAAGTCGCTGATCTCGGCGGCGCTGCCCGGCTCCTGTCCGGCGAACTGGTTGCACGGCACGCCGAGCACCACGAGGCCCTGGTCGGCGTAGGAGTCGGCGAGCGTCTGGAGGCCGGCGTACTGCGGGGTGAGGCCGCAGCGGGAGGCGACGTTGACGACCAGCAACGCCTTGCCGCGGTGGCGGGCCAGGTCGGCGGGGCCGCCGTTGAGGGCGTCGATCGGGATGTCGAAGACGGTCATGGGCCGAGGCTACGCGCCGGTCGGCTGTCGACCCGGGGTGGGCGCAGCGTGAGCACTCCGTGCACCAGGAGAAATCGAAACATGCGCATCTTGACGAACTGATGACGCCGTGAGTACCGTCTCACCATCTCTTTTGGAAAGTTTCCTAACAGTTCGGGAGACGCCTCATGAAAAGATCGCTCCGCCGGGCCCTCTGGGCCGGTGCCGTGGTCGCCGTGACCGTCGCAGCGGTGCCGGTGACCACCGCGTTCGGCGCCGGCACGGTCACCACCACCTTCACCAAGGCGCAGGACTGGGGGACCGGTCACGAGACGAGGGTGACGGTCACCAACGGCTCCAGCGCCACCGTCACCACCTGGCGCATCGAGTTCGACCTGCCGTCGGGCACCACCATCAGCAGCGCGTGGGACGCCGACGTCACCAGCAGCGGCAACCACTACGTCGCGGTCAAGAAGAGCTGGGCCGGCGGCATCGCCCCCGGCGCCTCGTTCAGCTGGGGCTACAACGGCAGCGGCGCCTACAAGGCACCGCTGAACTGCACCATCAACGGTGCCGCGTGCGGCGGCGGGACGACCCCGCCGACCACCACTCCGCCGACCACCACCCCACCGACGACGACGCCGCCCACCACCCCGCCGCCCACCACGCCACCGCCGACCACCAACCCGCCGAACCCGGGCGGCAAGAAGATCGTCGGTTACTTCGCCGAGTGGGGCGTCTACGGGCGCAACTACCACGTCAAGAACATCCAGACCAGCGGCTCGGCCGCCAAGCTGACCCACATCCTGTACGCCTTCGGCAACACCACCGGTGGCCGTTGCGCCATCGGTGACAGCTACGCCGACTACGAGAAGGCGTACACCGCGGCGGAGAGCGTGGACGGCGTCGCCGACACGTGGGACCAGCCGCTGCGCGGCAGCTTCAACCAGCTGCGCAAGCTCAAGCAGCTTAACCCGCACCTCAAGGTGATCTGGTCGTTCGGTGGCTGGACCTGGTCCGGCGGCTTCACCCAGGCCGCGCAGAACCCGGCCGCGTTCGCCGAGAGCTGCTACAACCTGGTCGAGGACCCGCGTTGGGCGGACGTCTTCGACGGCATCGACGTCGACTGGGAGTACCCCAACGCCTGCGGTCTGAGCTGTGACAGCAGTGGCCCGAACGCGTTCAAGAACGTGATCAGCGCGTTGCGGTCGAAGTTCGGGTCCAGCGCCCTGGTCACCGCCGCCATCACCGCGGACGGCAGCAACGGCGGCAAGATCGACGCCACCGACTACGCCGGCGCCATCGGCAACCTCAACTGGCTGATGCCGATGACCTACGACTACTTCGGCGCCTTCGCCGCCCAGGGTCCGACGGCACCGCACTCACCGCTCACCTCGTACACCGGCATCCCGCAGCAGGGCTTCAACTCCGACGCGGCGATCCAGAAGCTCAAGAGCAAGGGCGTCCCGGCCAACAAGCTGCTGCTCGGCATCGGCTTCTACGGTCGGGGCTGGACCGGTGTCACCCAGGCCGCTCCGGGTGGCAGCGCCACCGGCGCGGCGCCGGGCACCTACGAGGCTGGCATCGAGGACTACAAGGTCCTCAAGAACACCTGCCCGGCCACCGGCACGATCGCCGGCACCGCGTACGCCAAGTGCGGCAGCAACTGGTGGAGCTACGACACCCCGTCGACCATCAACGGCAAGATGACGTACGCGAACAACCAGGGCCTCGGTGGCGCGTTCTTCTGGGAGCTCTCCGGTGACACGAGCAACGGCGAGCTCATCGGCGCCATCAAGGGCGGTCTCGGCTGAGCTGAGGGCCGACGCACCACCCACACGGCGGGAAGGGACCCGCACCGTCCCTTCCCGCCCGTGACACAGCGGCCCGGTCGACGCCCAGCGTTGGCCGGGCCGCCGCCGTTGGGCTCGGTCAGCCGGATGTGGCAGACTCGCGGCTCGGCACGTCTCGATCTCACCGCCGACGGAGGTGATCATGCGCCCGACACACCGCAGGCTGGCGGCGACCGCCGCCGGGCTGATGCTGCTACCGGTTGCCCTGGTCGGCTGCGGGATCGGCGACAAGGACGAGCAGAAGTCCGCCGCCAAGCCGGCCCGAGCCCCCGCCGAGGAGGCCACCACCCGCTCCCGCGAGCGCGTGCAGGCGTACCTCGACGCGATGGCGGCCAAGGACGTCGACGCCGGCCGCAGTCAGCTCTGCGCTCTGCTGCACGACGGCTTCGACCTGGGCGCCACCGGCCCCAACGGTGACTTCGCCGACCACTTCCAGGTGCCGGAGGCGGCCATCACGGACATCCGGTCCGGTCCGCTCGGGCAGGAGGTCCGCGTCTCGGTCTCGGTCGCGGTCGGCAAGCGCACCGTCATCCGCCCCTTGGTCTTCACCGTCACCCGGGACGGAAGCGACTGGTGCATCGCCGGCGAAGCGCCGGGTGGGCCGGTCGCCCCGACGCCGACCGGCGTCGCCCCCACCCCCGCGTCCTGACCGGCGTCCGGCAGATTGATCTCCCATCTGCCGGAACCGTCCCCCTCGCCGCCCGGCCACCGCTACCGTCGCCGTACGCTTTCTGACATGCGCCATGAGTGGCATCAGTTGAGCCATCCCGCTGTGGGCAGCCCGGGCCTGCAGACCAGCCGACCGACAGTCGATTCCGCCGAGGACGCCGCGCTCGGTCTGGACCGATGGCGGGAGCTGCCCCGCGAGCAGGTCCCGCCGTGGTCCGACCCGGCTGCCGTGGCCGCGGTCTGCAAGGTTCTCGACACGGTGCCGTCGGTCGTCGCGCCCTACGAGGTGGACCAACTCCGGCAGAAGCTCGCCCTGGTCTGCGAGGGCAAGGCGTTCCTGCTGCAGGGTGGTGACTGCGCCGAGACGTTCGTGGACAACACCGAGAGCCACCTGCTGGCCAACGCCCGCACCCTGCTCCAGATGGCGATCGTGCTCACCTACGGGGCGTCGCTGCCGGTGGTCAAGGTCGCCCGGGTGGCCGGGCAGTACACGAAGCCCCGCTCGCTGCCGACCGACGCCCGCGGCCTGCCCGCGTACCGCGGCGACATGATCAACTCGCTGGAGGCCGACCCGACCGCCCGGGTCGCCGACCCGCAGCGCATGATCCGCGCGTACGCGAACTCTGCGGCGGCGATGAACATGCTCCGGGCGTACCTCGCCGGCGGGCTCGCCGACCTGCACGCCGTGCACGACTGGAACAAGGGCTTCGTGAAGAACTCCCCGGCGGGGGAGCGTTACGAGGCGATCGCCCGGGAGATCGACCGGGCGCTGGCCTTCATCCGGGCCTGCGGCATGACCGACGACGAGGCGTTGCGCACCGTCACGCTCTACTGCTCCCACGAGGCCCTGGCTCTGGAGTACGACCGGGCGCTCACCCGGGTCTCCGACCGTCGGGCGTACGGGCTCTCCGGGCACTTCCTGTGGATCGGCGAGCGCACCCGGCAGATCAGCGGGGCGCACATCGACTTCATCTCCCGGATCGCCAACCCGATCGGGGTCAAGCTCGGCCCGACGACCTCCCCGGACGAGGCGATCGAGTTGTGCGAGAAGCTCAACCCGGACAACATCCCCGGGCGGCTCACCCTGATCAGCCGGATGGGCAACCACCGGGTACGCGACGCGCTGCCGCCGATCGTCGCCAAGGTCACCGCCGCCGGGGCCAAGGTGGTCTGGCAGTGCGACCCGATGCACGGCAACACGCACGAGTCGTCGAACGGCTACAAGACCCGGCACTTCGACCGGATCGTCGACGAGGTGCTCGGCTACTTCGAGGTGCACCGGGGGCTGGACACCCACCCCGGCGGCCTGCACGTCGAGTTGACCGGCGAGGACGTCACCGAGTGCCTCGGCGGCGCCCAGGGGATCGAGGATCTTGACCTGCCCGACCGGTACGAGACCGCCTGCGACCCGCGTCTGAACACCCAGCAGTCGTTGGAGTTGGCCTTCCTCGTGGCGGAAATGCTGCGGGGCTGAGCATGTGAGCCCCCAGCCGGCAAGTCAGAGGATGACCATGGCTGACGCGGGGCTGAGCGTGCGAGCCCGCAGTTTGCCGATTGGCAGTTGAAAGGGATGACAGTGCCTGATCTGTTCGTGGACCTGCGGTCCGACACGGTGACCCGACCCACCGCCGGGATGCGGGAGGCGATGGCCGCCGCTGAGGTCGGTGACGACGTCTACGGCGAGGACCCGAGCGTCAACGCGCTGGAGGCCGAGGTCGCCGCGTTGTTCGGGCACGAGGCGGCGCTGTTCGCCCCGAGTGGTTCGATGGCGAACCAGATCGCCCTGCAACTGCTGGTGTCGCCCGGCGAGGAGTTGCTCTGCGACGCCGACGCGCACGTGGTCACGTACGAGATCGGCGCCGCGGCCGCGTACGGTGGGATCTCCTCACGGACCTGGCCCGCGGTGGGCGCGGACATCGACCCGGAGGTGGTGGCCGGGATGATCCGGCCGGACGGTTACTTCGCCGTCCCCACCCGCGCGATCGCCGTCGAGCAGACCCACAACCGCGGCGGCGGCGGAGTGATTCCGCTGGCGACCCTGCGGGATCTGCGCGGGGTGGCTGACGAGGCGGGCGTCGCGCTGCACTGTGACGGCGCCCGGATCTGGCACGCGCACGTCGCCGACCGGGTGCCGCTGATCGAGTACGGCCGGCTCTTCGACACGCTGTCGGTGTGCCTGTCCAAGGGCCTCGGCGCGCCGGTCGGTTCGCTGGTGCTGGGCAGCGCGGAGAAGATCGAACGTGCCCGGCTGATCCGCAAGCGGATGGGCGGGGGCATGCGCCAGGCCGGCATTCTCGCCGCCGCTGGTCGGTACGCGCTCGCGCAGCACATCGACCGGTTGGCCGACGACCACGCGAAGGCGGCCCGGCTCGCCGAGGCGGTCGCGCCGTTCGGTGTGCTGGCCACCACGGTCCGTACCAACCTGGTCGCGCTGGACCTCACCAAGCACACCCTTGACGCGCGGGCCCTGGCCGCCGCGGCGCGGGCCGAGGGCGTACTGATCTCGGTGCTCGGCCCCCGTACCGCCCGCCTGGTCACCCACCTGGGCCTCAGCGACGCGGACATCGACCGCGCCCTGGCAGCCCTACCCCGCATCCTCGCCGCAGCCTAACCCCACCCACCCCACCCCACCCCACCTCACCCGGGGTGGGTGGGGGTGGGGTGGGAGGGGAGTTGGTGGGGAGGGGTGGGTGGGTTACGGGTGGGACAGGCGGGTGAGGGTGGCGATGTCGGCGGCGTGGCCCACGTGCTTCTCGCTGGGGGTTTCCACCACGATCGGGACGCCAGCGGTCGCCGGGTGCGCCATCAGCTCGGCGAAGGCGGGCTCGCCGATGCTGCCCTTGCCGATGTTCTCGTGCCGATCCCGGGTGGAGCCGCACAGATCCTTCGAATCGTTGGCGTGGATCAGCCGCAGCCGGTCCGCGCCGACAGTGGCCACCAGGGTGTCCAGGGTCGACGTCATGCCGCCCTCGGCCGCCAGGTCGTGGCCGGCCGCCCAGGCGTGGCAGGTGTCGAAGCAGACCCCGAGCATGGGGTGCCCGTCCACCGCGTCCAGGTAGGGTCCGAGTTGCTCCACCCGGGAGGCCAGTGAGCGGCCACCGCCGGCGCTCGGTTCGACCAGCAACATCGGCCCGCCAGCGTCGGCAGCCCAGTCGAGCAGCGGCAGCAACACCTCGCGGACCTGTCCCATCGCCGCCTCGGCGTGCCCCTCGTCCACCGAACTGCCCGCGTGGAACACCACCCCGCGCGCGCCGATCGCCACGCCCCGACGAAGCGCGTGGGCCAGCGTCTGACCCGACTTCTCGACGGTGGCCGGCGTGGGCGAGCCGAGGTTGACCAGCAGCGCGGCGTGGATGAACGCGGGAATGCCCCGCTCGGCGCAACCGTCGCGGAACAGCGCGTCCTGCGCCGGGTCGCCGTTGGGCAGTGCCCAGCCTCGCGAGTTGGAGACGTAGACCTGCACCACCTGCGCACCGGTCGCGTCGACGTACGGCAGGGCAGCCTTCGCCAGCCCACCCGAGGTCGGAGTGTGCGTGCCCACCGGCCGCGCGGAGATCGGCGGCATCAGAAGCACGTCAGTGTGACCGGGGTGCCGGGTGCCACCTGCGAATTTTCGCCCGGGATCTGGATCCGGACCACGGCGTTCGGGTTGATCGCCATCGTCACCGGGTAGCCCTGGCCCTCCAACGCCTGCTTGGCCTGCTGGCACGGCAGGTCGATCACCCGCGGCATGACGACCAGCGGCGGGCCCTTGCTGACGTCCAGCTTGACCTCGGTGCCCTTCTCCACGCCAGCGCCATCGGCGGGGCTCTGGCCGAGGACCTCGTCCCTCGGCTTGTCGGAGTCCTTGTAGTTCTCCTTCAGCACCAGGTTGAGCTGGGCCAGGGCCGTCCGGGCGTCGGTCAGGCTCTTGCCGACCAGGTTCGGCACCGTCACCGGCGCCCTGCCCCGGCTCAGAATGAGGGTGACCTTCGCTCCGGGTTTGACCTCGGTGCCCACCTTGGGGGAGCTTTCCACCACGACCCCGGCCGGCAGGCTGTCGTCGTAGCGGGGGGTGCCCTTGGCCACCACCAGCTTCACGTTGACCAGGTCCGCCTCGGCGAGCTCGAACTCCTTGCCGATCACATCCGGTACGGGGAAACGCTCCGGACCGAGGGAGAGGGTCAGGGTGATCGTGCCACCCTTGACGATCTCGGCGGCGGACGCCGGGCTCTGCTCCAGCACGCTGTCCTTCGGGGCTTTCTCGTCGAAGCGCGGCTCAGCGTACTCGACGAGAAGCCCGGCGCGGTCGGCCTTCGCCTGCGCCTCGGCCTTGCTCAGGCTCACCAGCTGCGGAGCGTCCGTGTAGCGGCCGACGCCGAACCACCAACCCCCGAGCGCGGCCACCAGGCCCAGCGTCACGACGACCGCCGCGACGGCCAGCCGGCCACGAGGGTTGCTCAGCACCGTGCTGCGCAGCACGGCGAGCCGGGCGCCCAGGCCTTCCGCCGGCTCCGGGGCGGCCCGACGCCGCCCCGGCCCCTGGCTGCTGGCGCCCTCGGGCAGTCGCGCCCACGACGGGCGGTTGGCCGGCTGGAGCGTCGCCACCATCATGGTCGGCTGGGAGAGCGACGGTGCGTCACCGACCGGGCGGAGTACTGCGGTGTGGCTGTTGGCGTCGCCCAGGCGATCCCGGGCCACCTGCACCTCGGCCAACAACGCGCCAGCGTCGGCGGGCCGCGCCCCCGGGTCGCGGCGGGTGGCCCGCTGCACCAGGTCGTCGAGGACCGACGGCAGGCCCGGCACCAGCGTCGAGGGCGCCGGCACGTCCCGGTCGACGTGCTGCCAGGCGACGTCCACCGGGCGGTCCCCGTCGTACGGCACCCGGCCGGTGAGCATCTCGAACAGCACGATGCCGGCCGAGTAGACGTCGGTGCGCGGATCGGCGCGGCCCTCGGTGACCAGCTCCGGGGCGACGTACGCCACGGTGGCCATCAGCTGGTTGCCCTGCTCCTCGTCGGCGCTCGCCTCGACCGCCCGGGCCAGCCCGAAGTCGGCCACCTTCACCACGCTGTCGACCAGGTTGGCGACGCCACCGGTGGGCGCTTCCGCGACCAGCACGTTCTCCGGTTTGACGTCGCGGTGCACGAGACCGGCCCGGTGCGCGGCGGCGATCGCGGCGAGCATCTGCTCGGCGATGGCCAGCGCCTCGTCCGGGTTGAGCCGGCGACGCTCGGCCAGCACGTCACGCAGCGTGCGGCCACGGACGTACTCCATCACCAGGTACGGGAGGCCGGCGTGCGTGCCCTGGTCGTAGACCGCCACCACGTTCGGGTGGGTCAGCCGGGCGATGGTCTTCGCCTCGTCGGTGAACCGGGCCACGAAGTTGGCGATCCGGGCCCGGGCCTCGCTCGCCTGGGTCGGGTGAATGATCTTGACAGCGACGGTGCGCTCGAGGCGTTCGTCGGTGGCGGTGTACACGGTCGCCATGCCACCACGGGCCACGCGACCGCGAATGCGGTAGCGCCCGTCGATCAGCGAGCCCAGCAACGTGTCGGCGACCTGAGTGTCCATCGGCAGGCAGTCTATGTGTCCAGAGGGTGAAGGATGAACAGGATGCTACAGCCGTACGCCGAACTGGTCCCTCCCGCCGCGTTTCCCGCCCCTTGTTCGCTGGTCAGCGGCGATCAGGCAAGAGGACGCAGAAGGGCCGCCCGGGGTGCCGGTGGCTCGTCGCGGCGGCGGCGTGGCAGGGTGGTCGGGTGACCGAACCCGTACCCGACCAGGCCGCGCCCGGCCTGGAGCTCGCCGGCCCCACCGACCCGGCCGGCTGGTTGACCCTGCCCGACGTCGCCGAACGCCTCGACGTGTCGATCAGCAAGGTGCACCAGATGATCCGTGACCGGGAGCTGTTGGCGGTCCGCCGCGACGGCGTCCGCCGGATCCCAGCGGACCTGGTTGCCAACCAGACCGTGCTCAAGCACCTGCCCGGCGTGCTCAACCTGCTTGCCGACAACGGCTACGACGACGAGGCCGTCCTGCGCTGGCTCTACGAGCCGGACGACACCCTCCCCGGCGCCACCCCAGCCGCCGCCCTCTCCGGCGATCAGGCCCGCGAGGTGAAACGCCGAGCCCAGGCCCAGGGCTTCTAACCCCGCGTTGATCGTGAGGTTGGTGGCGCGGCACGCCGGGGCGACGGCCGCCAACCTCACGACCAAGCCTGGAGGCGGGGGCCGGATGGGGTTAGTCGGACCGGCGGGTTGCGGCTATGGCCAGGTCGACCAGGGCTTGGCGGGCCTCGGTGTCGAGGTCGACGGCGGTCAGGGCGGCCAGGGCGGCGTCGGTGAGTGTGGTGATCCGCTGTTCGGTACGGGCCAGCGCCCCACTTCCCGAGATCACCTCGCGGAGCCGGGCCACGCCGTCCTCGTCCAGCTCCGGGTCGCCGAGCCGGCCGAGCAGCAGCTCACGGCCCGCGTCGTCGGTGGCCTCCACTGTCGCCGCCACCAGGTAGGTGCGCTTGCCCTCGCGTAGGTCGTCCCCGGCCGGTTTGCCGGTCAGCTCCGGGTCGCCGAAGACCCCCAGCACGTCGTCGCGGAGCTGGAACGCCTCGCCCAGCGGCAGCCCGTACGCCGAGTAGGCCGTCCGCACGTCCTCCGGCGCGTCGGCCAGCGCGGCGCCGAGCAGCATCGGGCGCTCGACCGTGTACTTCGCGGACTTGTACCGGGCGACCTTGCTGGCCCGTTCCACCGAGGTGTCCCCGGTGACCTGGGTGAGCACGTCGAGGTACTGCCCGACGGTGACCTCGGTGCGCATCTCGTCGAAGACCGGCCGGGCCCGGGCCAACGACCACAGGTCCAGGCCGGCGGAGTGCAGCAGCTCGTCGGACCAGACCAGACACAGGTCACCGAGCAGGATGGCCGCGGCGTCGCCGAAACCGTCCGGGTCGCCGCCCCAGCCAGCCTCCCGATGCCGGGTGGCGAACCGTCGGTGCACCGCGGGCTCGCCGCGACGGGTGTCGGAACGGTCCATCAGGTCATCGTGGATCAGGGCGCTGGCCTGGACGAACTCCAGCGCGGCCAGGGCGGTCAGCACCTGGTCGCCGTCCAGCCCGCCGGCCCCTCGGAACCCCCAGTACGCGAATGCGGGACGGAGTCGCTTGCCGCCGCCGAGCACGAACGCCTCGATCGCCTCGGCCACCGGACCCAACGCGTCGTCCACCGCGGCGAGCCGGACCCGTTGGCCGGCCAGGAACTCGGTGAGAGCCTTGTCGACCCGCTGCCGCAGGCCGGCGCGGTCGACGGGGGACACGGGAGCAGCGTGGGTCACGCCCCGACGCTAGCCGGTCGTCCGTGCTCGTGCTCCACCGCCACGCGTAGTCCCGCCGGTGCGCCCGGGACCCGTCCGTCCGGCCGGTCGCGCGCCGGCCGCCGCGCCGCGGCCCGGCCCGGTGGCCCGCGTCGAGCCGGCTCGACGGGTCGCCGCGGCGGCCTCCGCGAGCACCACCAGCGGCACGTCCAGGACGACGGCGAGCCAGCCGAGCCAGAACCCGCCCGGCACGCGACGCTGTCGCTCCCACCGGGAAACCTCGTGCCGACTCAGCGTCGACACCCCGGCGGCGGCACACAACTCGGCGGCGGCTCGCTGCTGGCTCCAGCCACGGGCCAGTCGGCGCCGGGCCAGCAGCGGCCCGAGCTGCGCGGGGCGCGGCGGTGCGGGCGGGATCATGAGTCCTCCTGGCGGGCGTCGGTGCGGTGACGACCCACCCGCCCGACCGGACGGGACCGGCGTCACCGCTCGGTTGCTGACCCCCGCGCGGGGGTCAGGGGCCACCCCCGCCGCCCCTCCCGCACCGTCTCTTCCTACAGCGGAGGTACGACGCCTTTCCGCCGTCGGTCGAGGCGCGCCGCGACACCGCCCACCGGCTCACGGCGGATCCGGGCGACACCGCCCACCGGCTCACGGCAGACCGGGTGAGGCCGCCCACCGGACCGGGCGGCACCGGCCGCTGGGTGGGAAGGGCCTGGGTCCTGGTGCCATCGACCGCTAGAGTCGGGTCGTGGCGCTCGGTCTTCCCTCGACACTCCCCAATCCGCAGCCGGCGATCGGGGAGCTCATCCGTGAGCACCAGCCGACCTTCTCGTTCGAGTTCTTCCCGCCCAAGACCGAGGCGGGGGAGCAGCTGCTCTGGCAGGCCATCCGCGAGCTGGAGTCGCTGCGCCCGTCGTTCGTGTCGATCACGTACGGCGCCGGCGGCTCGACCCGGGACACCACAGTGGCGGTGACCGAGCGGATCGCCACCGAGACCACCCTGCTGCCGATGGCCCACCTCACCGCTGTCAACCACTCCGTCGCCGAGCTGCGGCACGTGGTCGGCCGGCTCGCCGGGGTGGGGGTGCGCAACGTGCTGGCTGTCCGTGGCGACCCCCCGGGCAACCCGGGCGGTGAGTGGATCCGTCACCCCGAGGGCGTGGACTACGCCGAGGACCTGGTCCGGCTGGTGCGTGACGCCGGCGACTTCAGCGTCGGCGTGGCTGCCTTCCCGTACAAGCACCCCCGCTCGCCCGATGTGGCCAGCGACACTGCCCAGTTCGTCCGCAAGTGTCGGGCCGGCGCGGAGTTCGCGGTCACCCAGATGTTCTTCGACGCCGACGACTACCTGCGGCTACGTGACCGGGTGGCCGCCGCCGGCTGTGACACCCCGATCCTGGCCGGAGTGATGCCGGTGACCCAGTTCAGCACGATCGAGCGATCCGTGCAGCTGTCCGGTGCGCCGTTCCCACCGGCGTTGGCGGCCCGCTTCGAACGCGTCGCCGACGACCCGGACGCCGTCCGCCGGCTCGGTATCGAGCAGGCCAGCGAGATGTGCCGCCGGCTGCTGGACGAGGGCGTGCCGGGAATCCACTTCATCACCCTCAACCGGTCCACCGCGACCCGCGAGGTCTGGCAGAACCTGAAGGCCGGCGCCCGCGTGTGAACGATGCGCCTGCGACACCTGTTGCCCGGCACGACGGTTGATCCGTGGTGGGCACACAGCTGAACTGGGATCAGTACGCCACGGCGTGGGCGCGGTTGCACGGTGGGTTCGACCCTCGGGTCGCCGCGCCGGTGGTGCGCGCCTGGCTGCGATTCGCGTACCACGTCGGATATGTGCTGGGTCGACTGCGGGTCAGCCCCACCGCTGTCACAGTGGCCGGGGTGCTGCTCTGCTTCTGCGTACCGTTGCTGGTGGGCCGGCCGGGGGACGGGCCGTTCCTCGGCGCGCTGTTCGTGCTGCTCGCCGCCGTGGCGGACAGCGTGGACGGTGCGGTGGCGGTCGCCACCGGCCGCACCACCCGGCTCGGCTACGTCTACGACTCGGTCGCCGACCGGCTCGGTGAGGTGGCGTGGCTGCTGGCGTTCTGGCTGGTGGGCGCGCCGGGTGGGCTGGTCGTCGCGGGCGGCGCGCTGTCCTGGTTGCACGAGTACGTGCGGGCGCGGGCGGTCGCCGCCGGCATGCGGGAGATCGGCGCGGTGACAGTGGGGGAACGCCCCACCCGGGTCTCGGTGGCGCTGGCCGGTCTGCTGGTCGCCGGGCTGGCCGGGCTGATCGAGCCGGACCTGGCCGCCGGCACCATCACCATGGCGACAGCGGTCTGGGTGCTGCTGGCCGGTTTCGGCCTGGGGCAACTGCTCTCCAGCATCCGCCGCGCCCTGCTCGACGCCGACTGAGTGAGCCAGCGGCCGCCAACCGAGACAGACACCGGCTGAAAGGCCGGGTCTACCAGGCGGGGCCGATCTCGTCGGCGACGATCTGCGCGGAGAGGGTCACCATCGGCAACCCGCCGCCCGGGTGGGTCGAGCCACCCACCAGCCACAGCCCGTTCGCCGGCCCCCGGTTGGCCGGGCGGAGCAGCCCACCGGCGGTGCCGTAGATCGAGCCACCTGGCGCGCCGGTCGCCACGTCCAGGTCTGCCGGGGTGCGGATCTCGCGGAACAGCAACCGGTCACGCACGTCCACGCCGCGCCGCGCCAACACGTCCAGGATCCGGTCGGCGTACGCGTCGGCCAGCCCCGGGCGTCGCCAGTCGACAGCGCCTGCGGCGGTGCCCTGCCGGGCGGCGTTGACCAGCACGAACCACGCCTCGTGTCCGGCTGGGCGGACCATCGGGTCGTCGGCCACTGTGACGAACACCGCCGGGTCGGCCGCCGGCCGGGCCCGTACACCGCGCCCGGGGTCACCGAATACCGCGTCGAACTCGGCGTCGTAGTCGTCCGGGAAGAAGACATTGTGGTGGGCCAGCCCGGTGCTGCCGGAGACGCCGAGCAGCAACACGAAGCCGGCGAGGCTGCGGTCGGTCAGCGCGGCCAGCCGACGCGGGTGCGGCAGCAGGTCACGGTAGACGGTGAGCGCGTCCACGTTGGCCACCACCACGTCGGCGGGCACCGGGGTGGTGACGCCGGCGAGGCGTACCCCGTGCACCCGGCCGCCGGTGGCGTCGATCCGGGTGACGGTGGCGTCGGTCTGCACGACCACGCCGAGGTCCAGGCAGCGGGTCAGCAGCGCGTCGGCGAGCGTGCCCAGCCCGCCGCGCAGGTACCAGCCGCCGAAGGCCAGCTCGGCGTAGGGGACCGCGACCAGCGCCGCCGGTGCCCGACGTGGGTCGGCGCCGGTGTAGGTGGCGTACCGGTCCAGCATCATCCGCAGCCGCGGGTCGGACAGGTGCCGGCGGCCCAGGCCGCGCAGGCTGCGGCCCGGGGCGATGGCGGCCAGGTCGCCGACGCGCCAGGCCAGCGACGCGAGGTCGCGGGGGGAGTCGACGGTACGGCGCAGGATGTCCCGCGAGGAGGCGTTCCACACCCGCGCCGCTCGGCGCCACAGCCGCTGCCAGTCGGCTGCCGCCCGGTCACCGAACGCGGCCCCGATCCGGGCGGTGAACTCCGCCGGGTCGGCGCACGAGTCCAGGGTCGGGCCACCGTCGGGAAAGACGTGTCGGACGATCGGGTCCAGTCCGACCAGGTCCAGGTATTCGTCGAGCTTCG
The DNA here is from genome assembly GCF_040649335.1 of Micromonospora sp. NPDC048986. Lineage (NCBI taxonomy): Bacteria > Bacillati > Actinomycetota > Actinomycetes > Micromonosporales > Micromonosporaceae > Micromonospora > Micromonospora sp. NPDC048986. The sequence goes on along the minus strand of NZ_JBEZFJ010000006.1, from coordinate 271,438 downwards.
CCCCGGTCGCCTCGAACAGGTCGTGGAAGACCTCGGGCAGGGTGAGCAGGCTCGGCCCGGTGTCGAAGTGGAACGACCCGGCCGGGGTGTCGTGCGCGTACCGGCCGAGCTTGCCGCCGACCGTGTCGGCCCGCTCGAAGACGGTCACCTGATGCCCGGTAGCGGCCAGCCGGGCGGCGGTGGCGAGGCCACCCACCCCGGCGCCGACGACCACGATCCGCGCCATGCCGCGTCCTCCCTAGCTGACCGGGCGGCCCCGCCAGGTCAGGCGGCGTCGCTTTCGCAGATGGTACGACCGCAGGGTCAGCCAACCGAGGACCACGACCGACACGGGGTGTGCGAGCGCGTCGGGCCACCACCGGCCACCGGTCGCGCGGGCGGTGAGCACCCGCCCGGCCACCCCGAGCACGTACGCGGCCAGGCCCACGGCGGCCACCCCCGGTGCGCCGGCCGCCGCACCCGTCAGCGCGACCAGCGGTGGGGCGGTGTAGAGCAGCAGCAGCGCCGCCACCACGGCTGCCGCAGCGCCCGGGTGCCCGAACGACGCCCAGAGCGACTTCGAGTACCCGTCGCGCAGTTGCGGCCAGTCGTCGTACATCCGGCAGGTGGCCAGCCGGGAGCCGTCGGCCAGGGCGATCCGCCCACCGGCCCGCTTGACCGCCCGGGCCAGCTCGACGTCCTCCAGGATCTTGTCGGCGACCGCGGCGTGCCCGCCGGCGGCGGTGTAGCCGGCCCGGTCCACCACCAGGAACTGCCCGCCCGCCGCGGCCAGCGACGGCCGTGACGAGCGTTCCATCGCCCGCAGCGGCAGGAAGGTCAGCCAGAGCCACTGCAACAGCGGCTGCACCAACCGGTCGCCGGCCGTCGCCACCACGATCCGGGGGTACGGCGACAGCAGCGTCGCGCGGGCGGCGCGCAACTCGGTGACGGCAGCGGCCACGGCGTGCGGGGCGAGCACCACGTCGGCGTCGACGAAGACCAGCGCGGTGGCGTCCGGGTCGGCCCGGGTGGCCAACTGCCAGCAGGCGTGCGGCTTGCCCAGCCAGCCCGGCGGTGGGGCGACCCCGGTGAGCAGCGTCACCCGAGGGTCGTCGCCGGCCACCGCGCGGACCACGTCGGCGGTGCCGTCGGTGGACCCGTCGTCGAGGACCACGACGCGTAGCCCGGGTACGCCCCGCTGGGCCAGTAGGGCGCGCAGGCAGGGCGTGACCCGGGTGGCCTCGTCGCGCAGCGGCAGCAGCACGGTGACCGGCTCGTCGACGTCGTCGGGCCGGTCGGTGGGTCGGCGCAGCCACCGGGTGGCGTTGAGCCAGGTGTGCCCGGTCAACGCGGCGAGGGCGATGAGCAGGGCGAGCAGGACGGTCATCGGGTCGCGTCGACGCCGGGGCGGTGTGGCTGGTGGGCCTCCCGACTGGAGTCACCGCCCCCGCGGGCACGCAGGAGGGTCACCGCCAGGGGTACGGCGGTCACCGACATGCCGGCGGCGCCCCAGAGCGCCGAGGCGGGCAGGTCGAGGAAGACGGCGTGGGCCAGGATGCTGGAGAAGTACGTCCACAGGTACAGCGCGACCATCGGGTGGTCCCGCCGATCGGTGTGCGCGGCTGCCGGCCCGGCCAGCGGGCGCAGCGCGCTCATCATCAGCACCGCGAACAGCAGCCAGCCCAGGTAGTTGCTGACCGGGATGCCGGCCAGGCCGGGCAGGGCCGGGGTGGCGTCGCGCCAGACCCAGTAGCCCTCGGCCACCATCTGCGGGTCGAGGAAGAGGTCCCAGGCGGCCAGCCCCACGGTGGCCAGCGCGATCCGCCCCACCCATCGACCCGCAGCGGGCCCGCTGCCGCCGGTTGTCGGCCCGCTGCCGCCCGCCGTTGCGGCAGTGCCGCCGGTCAGTCGGACCGCTGCCAGCCAGGCCGGCCAGGCCATCCAGGTCCAGGCCAACGGAATGATCAGCGGCACGCCGGCCAGCTTGGGGCCCAGCTCTCCGGAGTAGTCGTAGCTGCCGAACGGCACGCCGGTGGCCACCCCGATCGCCTCGATCGCGAACCCGCCGCCGGTGGCCACCGCGACCAGCGCCGCCGCCACCCGTGGGCCCCGGCTGAGCAGCGCGTGGCCGACCGAGAGCAGCCAACCGAGGACGACGGTGGTCACTGTGAGCCCCGCCCGGGTGGTGCCGGTGGTGAGCGGGTAGCAGATCTGGGCGAGCACCAGGACGGCGAGCAGCGTCCAGGAGATCCGCCGGGTCATGACGCCGGTGGCTCGAGCGGCAGATCCCGACCGAGTACGCCGAACGGTCGCTCGTCGCCGGGGAAGTGGAAGTCGCGCAGCACGTCGACGAAGCCGAACCGTCGGTACAACCGCCAGGCCCGCGAGGTCTGCTCGTCGGCCTCCGGGGTGGACAGCAGCACGGTGTCGCCCTCCGCCATGCCGAGCAGCGCGCGCAGCTGACCGGTGCCCAGGCCGTGCCCCTGCGCCGGCGGCCGGACGTGCAACTCGACCACCTCGAAGCAGTGGGTGAGCCAGCGCGTGCGGGTCGGGGTGTCCAGCGCGCGGTGCACCTGGTCGTGCCACCACTGACCGGAAGCGCCCAGGTAGCCGTAGCCGAAGCCGGCGAGGTGACCCTCGCTGGTCAGGCTGGCGACCGCCCGGAAACCCGGCCGGCGGACGTGGGTGGCGATGTAACCGCGCCGGGCTTCCAGCAGGTCGGTGCGGTATCCCATCGCCTCGCCGTAGACGGCCACCACGTCGTCCAGCCGCCGGACGAGATCGTCCGGCGTCCAGCGCACCAACCTCATGCCCGTCCACCCTTCACCGTTTCCGGGCCGCCGTCGGCGACCCACCCGAGCACCGACCGGTCGCCGACCACGTCGCGTACCTCGAACCGGGCGAACAGCTCCTCGGCGTACCAGCCCGCGGTGGGGGTTCGCATGATCGCCGCCCGATGCTCCGGGTGACGGTACGCGAACGCCACCAGGTCCGTCGGGTCGCGCCACACGCTCACCGTGCCCTGCCAACCCAGCGGGGCCTCTCCGACCCCGAACCGGGCCAGCAGGCCGGGCGCGTCGCGCAGGGCGGCGGCCACCGGCGGGATCGCCCGCCAGAAGGTGGCCGCCCGGCGGGCCCGCAGCCGGGCCCGGGTCAGTGCCAGCACCGGGCCGGTGACCCGGCCGCCCGACGGGTCGCCGAACGGTCGCTGGCCGGACCACTCGCCCCGGCTGGTCAACGGGCGTAGGTCGATTCGCGCCTGGGCGTGGGCGATGCGCGCCCAGGCCCGCCCGACCGGCGAGTCGTCGAAGCCGGCCGCCGCGGCGGGAGAGTCCCAGACGGTCAGCGCCGCCCACCGGGTCAGGTCGGCGTCCCGTGGCCCGAAGTCGGTGCCGGTTCCGGTGCCCAGCAGTTTGCCGAACCGGACGCCGGGGAGGGCCCGCAACCGGCGGGGGTCCATCGCCATCCGGGTCAGCGCCCGGGGCAGCGCACCACGGGAGGTCCGCCACACGTGCAGCGTGACCAGCTCCGGAGCCGCGCCGCTGGCTCGTTCGCTTCGCTCGCTCACGCCACCTCGGCGGGGGTGCCGGCGGTGACCCGCAACAGCTCGGTGTAGGTGGTCGGAAAGACCGCCTGGGGTACGCCACCCGCGGCCCAGATCTCCGGGTACGCCGCCAGCGCCGTGTCCACCAGGGTGCGCAGCGGGTGCGGGTGCCCGAGTGGGGCGACCCCGCCGATCGGCTGCCCGGTGTGGGCCCGGACGAACTCCGGGGTGGCCCGGCGCAGTCGGCTGACGCCGATCGATGCCGCCAGACCGGCGGTGTCGACCCGGTGTGCGCCGGAGGTGAGGACGAGCAACGGCGTGTCGTCCGCGTCGAAGATCAGTGAGTTGGCGATCTGGCCGACCTCGACGTCGAGCGCCTCGGCGGCCGCCGCGGCGGTGTGTACCGCGTCGGGCAGCAGACGGACCATGCTGGGCTCACCGGCGCCGTCGAGCGTGCCGGCGGCGGTGAGCGCGTCCTGCACCGCCCGTACGTTCGGGTGTGGCTGCATCCCGCCATTCTTCCCGGTCCGTTGGTGGCCGGTTCAGTCGGCCGGCACGCTCGGCGCGTCACACGTTGCATTTTCGTCGGAGGGGAGGTGTACTGTCAGCAGCAGTTAGAACGAGTGTTCGATTGCCTCGAACGCCCGTTCCAACCAGCCGGAGCGCGGCGTTTCGCGGCGCCACCTCCGGGCGGTGCGGCTCCGCGGGCCGCACCTGGGTTTCCGGGCAGTCGCGAGCCTGGTCCCAACAGGCAGGAGCGTCGCCCACCGCCCACGACCCCCGGGCGGCGGGCGACGCACCCGCCGGTCCGCCGGCCGGGTGTGGTGTGGGGAAGCATCCACACCCGGCCGGCCACACCCGGTGCGTCTTCCTCCGCACCACCCCGACCTCGGCGTCTCGTCGGTGGCATCAGCCGCCGCAGTGACGTCTCGGCCACGTGGAGGAGAGACATCCATGCCGACCAACCCGGCTCAGGCACCGACGGTGCCGGCGCACGTGCTGCCGCACCGCACCCCCGCCCAACTCCTCACGTTGGCCCGCCGTGGGCTGGTCGAGGCCGGCCAGACCCGACCTGACGGCCTGCGCTACGCAGCTGCCCACCTGGCCGCCCTGCGCGCGGCGGCGGCTCTGCTCGCCGCCCGGGCCCGACCCGCGCCGAGTCGACGCAACCGGATCACCAGCGTCTGGGTCCTCCTCTGCGCCGTCGCTCCGGAGCTCGACGAGTGGTCCCGGTTCTTCGCCGCGGGGGCCAGCAAGCGTGCCGCCGCCGAGGCCGGCATCCCCCGGGTGGTCAGCGCCCGGGAGGCCGACGATCTGCTCCGGGCTGCCGAACAGTTCGTCACGGTGGTGGAAACCGCGCTCGGCGTGGCCCACCAACCGGCCCTGGACGGCCTCGCCGCCTGATCCCGCCGTGCCACCGGCCGCCCCGCGGGGGGAGCCGGGCGGCCGGTGGCACGGCGTGCCGGTCCTGATCTGATCCACAGCAACGACGGGGGAGTTGGTCCAATGGCGGGCCGCATGGTGGTCGGTTCCGCCGCGCTGGCCGATCTGGTGCGCCCGGCGAGCGCGCCCGACCCGGTCGGTGGCCACCGAGTGCTGCCGGTGGTGCCCGAGCTGACCGGTCTGCTGCCCAACCGGGGTCTGCGCCGGGGCAGCACCATCGCGGTCGCCGCCGGCCAGCCCCGCCGCAGCGGTGGCACCTCGCTGATGCTGGCCCTGCTCGCCGAGGCGTCCCGGGCCGGCTCGTGGTGCGCCGTGGTCGGGGTGCCGACGTTCGGCGCGGGCGCGGCGGCTGAGTTGGGCATCGCCCTGGACCGGCTGGCCCTGGTGCCGAACCCCGGCCCCGAGTGGGCCACAGTGGTCGCCGCGCTGATCGACGGGGTGGACGTCGTGGTCACCACAGTGCCGGCCTCGGTCTCCGCCTCGGTCGCCACCCGGTTGGCGGCCCGGGCCCGGCAGCGCGGCAGCGTGCTCGTCCCGTACGGCCGGTGGGACGGCGCGGATGTGACGCTGCAGGTGGTCCGGGGAGTCTGGGAGGGGCTCGGGCTGGGCCGGGGGCGGTTGCGCCGCCGGGAGATCACCGTCTCGGCGCGCGGGCGTGGGGCGGCCGCCCGGCCCAAGGAGATCAAGGTCTGGCTCCCAGGTGACGAGCTGACCCGGGTGATCCCTCGTACGCTGCCGTCGCCCGTGGGCCGATCGGCCGCGCCACTCGCGCTGGTCGGTCGGGGATGACCGGCGCGCCGGCACGCACGCTGCTGCTGTGGTGCCCGGACTGGCCGGTGCTCGCCGCCGAGATCGTCGACGGGGTGCCGGCGACCGGCCCGGTCGCCGTGCTGCACGCCAATCGGGTGGTCGCCTGCTCCGAGCGGGCCCGCGCCGAGGGGGTGCGTCGAGGGCTGCGCAAGCGGGAGGCGCAGGGGCGCTGCCCGCAGCTCACCGTCGTGGAGTACGACCCCGGCCGGGACGCCCGGGCGTTCGAGCCGGTGGTCGCCGCGGTGGAGGAGTTGGTCGCCGGTGTCGAGGTGGTCCGTCCGGGGGCCTGTGCGGTGGCCGCCCGGGGGCCGGGCCGCTACCTCGGCGGTGAGGAGGCGGCCGCTGAGCGGATCATCGAGCACGTGGCGCAGTCGTGCCTGGTGGAGAGCCAGGTCGGCATCGCCGACGGGGTGTTCGCGGCCGGGTTGGCCGCTCGCGCTGGCCGGGTGGTGGCGCCGGGTGGGACACCGGAGTTCCTGGCCGGATTGCCGGTCGAGGCGCTCGGCCGGTCGGCGCTGGCCGACCTGCTGCGTCGGCTGGGCGTACGCACCCTCGGCGACTTCGCCGCCCTGCCGGCCGGCGACGTGCTGGCCCGGTTCGGGTTCGACGGTGCGCTGGCCCACCGGCTGGCCGCCGGGCGGGACCACCGCCCACTCGCCGTCCGGCAGCCGCCGGCCGACCTGACGGTGACCGCCGAGCACGACGAGCCGATCGACAGGGTCGACGCGGCGGCGTTCGTGGCCCGGGCGCTGGCCGAGCGGTTGCACGAACGGCTGGCCGGGCACGGGCTGGCCTGCACCCGGCTCGGCATCGAGGCGGTCACCGAGCACGGGCAGGAGCTGCACCGGGTGTGGCGGCACGATGGCCTGCTCACCGCCTCGGCCATCGCCGACCGGGTGCGCTGGCAGCTCGACGGGTGGCTCTCCGGCAGCAACGGCCGCGCCGGTGCCCGGCCGGCCCGACCGACGGCCGGCATCATCCGGCTGCGCCTGATACCGGACGGGGTGATCGCCCAGGCCGGTCTGCAGACCGGTCTCTGGGGGGAGACCGGCGAGGAGCGGGAACGCGCGCACCGGGCGTTGAGCCGGGTGCAGGGCATCCTCGGCCCGGAAGCGGTGGTCACCGCGGTGCTCGGTGGTGGGCGCTCCCCGGCCGACCAGGTGCGACTGGTGCCGTGGGGCGACGAACGTGTCCCCGCACGCCCTGGCCCGCCGGCCGATGCCGGCGCCGACCCGGGCACCGGCCGGGGTGGAGGCGGGGCTCCGCCGTGGCCGGGCCGGCTGCCGGCGCCCGCGCCGGCGGTGGTGCTGCCCAACCCGCTCGCGGCGACGGTGCACGACGCCGCCGGCGAGCCGGTGGTGATCAGCGCGCGGTTGGCGGTGAGCGCCCCACCGGCTCGGCTGGTGGTCGGCACCGGCCAGCCGGCGGAGATCGTGGGCTGGGCCGGCCCGTGGCCGGTGGACGAGCGGTGGTGGGCGCCGGTCGAGGCCCGTCGACGGGCCCGGTTCCAGGTCAGCCTGGCCGACGGTGCCGCCCTGCTGCTGGCCGTCGAGGCCGGGCAGTGGTTGGTGGAGGCGATCTATGACTGAGTCAGGTGGATCCCTGCCCGGCGTCGGTTGGCTCCGCGCTGGCCGGGGAACAGATGTCCTGACGAGCGTGATGACTCACAGGCATCAAGATGTCTGTGAGTCATCACGCTCATCGCACCTCTCGCCGCCAGCGGGGCGACCGCCGTCGTGTCCGTCGTCGACCCGATCGCCCAGCGTCCCTCGGCCGAGCAGTACCGGGCCGAGCAGCGCGGCCGGAGCGGCCGGATGAGCTTTCACAACCCGAAGATGCCCTGGTCGGAGCTGGAACGCGTGCTCTCCGGCCGGGCCGGCGGCGGCCGGTCGGGCGGTGGGCGGTCGCGCGAGGAGCGGCACCTGCACGTGGTGGACCCGCTCGCCGTGGACGCCGACGGCGGCGACTCCCCGGCCTGGAGCCGTAAGCGCCAGCAGTACGAGCCACCGGAGCTGACCCGCCCCGACGGCGTGGTGCCCTACGCGGAGCTGCACGCGCACACGAACTTCAGCTTCCTCGACGGCGCCAGCCACCCGGAGGAGCTGGCCGAGGAGGCGGCCCGGCTGGGGCTCACCGCGCTTGCCGTCACCGACCACGACGGCTTCTACGGGGTGGTCCGCTTCGCCGAGGCGGCTCGGACGCTGGGCCTGCCGACCATCTTCGGCGCGGAGCTGTCCCTCGGCCTGCCCGGCCCGCAGAACGGCGAGCCCGACCCGCACGGCGCGCACCTGCTGGTGCTCGCGCACGGCCACGAGGGGTACGCCCGGCTGGCCACCACCATCGCCCGCGCCCAGCTCCGCGGCGGGGAGAAGGGCCGCCCGGATTACGGGGACCTGGAGGAGGTCGCCGCCGAGCTGCGTGACCATGTGCTGGTGCTGACCGGCTGCCGCAAGGGGCACGTGCCGGGGGCGCTGCTCACCGACGGGGTGGACGCGGCGGCCCGCGAGTTGGACCGGCTGACAGCGCTCTTCGGGGCGGAGACGGTGGCGGTGGAGCTGACCGACCACGGCCACCCCATCGACGCCGACCGTAACGACGCGCTCGCCGAGCTGGCCGCCGCGGCCGGGTTGCCGACGGTGGCCAGCAACAACGTGCACTACGCCAGCCCCGGCCGGCGTCGGCTGGCCACCACCGTCGCCGCGGTCCGGGCCCGACGCAGCCTGGACGAGATCGACGGCTGGTTGCCCGCGGCGGCCACCGCCCACCTGCGCAGCGGCGCGGAGATGGCGGCCCGGTTCGCCGCGTACCCGGGTGCGGTGGCGCGGGCCGCCGAGTTCGGCGCCGAGTTGGCCTTCGACCTTCAGCTCGTCGCGCCGCAGCTACCGGCGTACCCGGTGCCGCCGGGGCACACCGAGATGAGTTGGCTGCGGAAGCTGACAGCTGACGGGGCGCACGAGCGCTACGGGCCGCCGCAGGCGCACCCGACGGCGTACGCGCAACTCGACCACGAACTGAACATGATCGAGGAACTGGGGTTCCCCGGCTACTTCCTGGTGGTCTACGACATCGTCACGTTCTGCCGTGACCAGGACATCTACTGCCAGGGTCGGGGTTCGGCGGCCAACTCGGCGGTCTGCTACGCGTTGCGGATCACCAATGTGGACGCGGTCCGGCACCAACTGCTCTTCGAGCGGTTCCTCGCCCCGGAACGCGACGGCCCACCCGACATCGACGTGGACATCGAGTCCGACCGTCGGGAGGAGGTGATTCAGCACGTCTACACCCGTTACGGCCGGGAGCACGCCGCCCAGGTCGCCAACGTCATCTCCTACCGGCCCCGGTCGGCGGTGCGGGACGTGGCCAAGGCGTTCGGCTACTCGCCGGGGCAGCAGGACGCCTGGAGCAAGCAGATCGACAGGTGGGGCTCGGTCGCCACTGTCGATGTCGAGAACATCCCCGAGCAGGTGGTGGAGTACGCGAACGAGTTGCAGACGTTCCCACGGCACCTGGGCATCCACTCCGGCGGCATGGTGATCTGCGACCGGCCGGTGATCGAGGTCTGCCCGGTGGAGTGGGGGCGGATGCCCGGGCGCAGCGTCCTGCAATGGGACAAGGACGACTGCGCCGCTGTGGGCCTGGTCAAGTTCGACCTGCTCGGCCTGGGCATGCTCTCCGCCCTGCACTACGGCTACGACATGATCGGGTCCCGGCTCGACCTGGGCGACATGACCCTGGACGACCCGGAGGTCTACGACATGCTCTGCCGGGCCGACTCGGTCGGGGTGTTCCAGGTGGAGAGCCGCGCCCAGATGGCCACCCTGCCCCGACTCAAGCCCCGCGAGTTCTACGACCTGGTGGTCGAGGTGGCGCTGATCCGCCCCGGTCCGATCCAGGGCGGTTCGGTGCACCCGTTCATCCGCCGCAAGAACGGTCAGGAGCCGGTGACCTTCGCGCACCCGCTGATGCGCAACGCCCTGGAGAAGACCCTTGGTGTGCCGCTGTTCCAGGAGCAGTTGATGCAGCTCGCCATCGACCTGGCCGGCTTCGACGCGGCCGAGGCCGACCAGTTGCGCCGGGCGATGGGCGCGAAACGGTCGGTCGAGCGGATGACCCGGATCGCCGACCGGCTCTATGCCGGGATGGCCGAGCGGGGCATCACCGGTGAGCTGGCCGACGACGTCTACCGCAAGCTCACCGCGTTCGCCAGCTACGGCTTCCCGGAGAGCCACGCGATGAGCTTCGCCTACCTGGTCTACGCCAGTTCCTGGCTCAAGCGTTACCACCCCGCGCCGTTCCTGGCCGCGCTGCTCAACGCCCAGCCGATGGGTTTCTACTCGCCGCAGACCCTGGTCGACGACGCCCGCCGGCACGGGGTGGAGGTCCGTCGCCCGGACATCAACGCCAGCGGGGCCCTGGCGGTGCTGGAGTCCACCCCGGAGACCCGGTGGGGCAGCGGGCCGGGGGAGCCGCCGCACGCGTGGGGGCTGGGCGGCCCCGCCGTCCGGCTCGGACTGTCCAGTGTGCGGACCCTCGGCGCCGACGTGGCCGAACGGATCGAGGTCGAACGGGCCGCCGGCGGGCCGTACCGGGACATGCCGGATGTGGCCCGGCGGGTCGGTCTCACCGCCGCGCAGCTGGAGGCGTTGGCCACTGCGGACGCCTTCGCCTGTTTCGGGCTGACCCGGCGACAGGCGCTCTGGGCCGCCGGCGCGGCGGCCCAGGACCGACCGGGTCGGCTGCCCGGCACTGTGACCGGCGCGGCGGCGCCCACGCTGCCCGGGATGGAGGCGGTGGACCGGCTGGTCGCCGACGTGTGGGCCACCGGGCTGTCGCCGGAGAGCCACCCCGCCCGGTTCATCAGGGGTCAGCTCGACGTGCTCGGCGCGGTGCCGATCGCCCGGCTCGGCAGGGTGGAGCCGGGGCAGCGGATCCGGGTCGGTGGCATCGTCACCCACCGGCAACGCCCGGCGACGGCGGGCGGGGTCACCTTCCTCAACCTGGAGGACGAGACGGGGATGCTCAACGTCACCTGTTCGCCGGGGCTGTGGCAGCGCTACCGGCGGGTGGCGCGGACCAGCGCCGCGCTGGTGGTCCGGGGGCGGTTGCAGCGGCACGAGGGAGTGACCAACCTGATCGCCGACCGGCTGGACGCCATCGAGCCACCGGTGAGTCCGGCCTCCCGTGACTTCCGCTGATTCAGTGATCCACATTACGGTTTCCCGAGCCGTCGAGCGGGAGACTCGTCCCGAGCGGGCAGAGCGGCCCGTGATCCGTGAGGGGGAACGACAGTGACGGGAAATCACGCGTACACCGGTGGAATCGCCAACGCCCGGCGGACCCGACTGGGCACCGGCTGGGTGCCGTCGCACCTCGCCGACCCCCGCGAGTACGAGGTGACAAACGGTCCGGTGGCCAACGAGCGCCGGTCCCGGGCGGAGGACGAGGCCGAGGGCACCGAGGCCTGACCGGCCGCCGCACCACGCACCGATCGGGCGTGTGGTGGGCGGCCCCGCCACACGCCCGCACCACCACCGGGCCGGGTGACTAGGCTCGGCCGGGTGGAGCAGACCCCAGGCCGGTTCGCCGAGCCGCCGCTGACACCCCGCACCGCCGTGATCTGGTCGGTGCTCCGCGCCGAGCTGGACCGGCGCGGCGACGCCGAGCTAACAGTGCTGGACGTGGGCGGCGGCACCGGCGGTTTCGCCGTTCCGCTGGCCCGCGCCGGGCATCGGGTCACCGTCGTCGACGCCAGCCCCGACGCGCTCGCCGCGCTCGACCGCCGCGCCGCCGAGGCCGGGGTGGCCGACCGGATCGTCGCCGTGCAGGGCGACGGTGACGCCCTCGCCGGGCTGGTCGAGCCGGCCGGCGTCGACCTGGTGCTCTGCCACGCAGTCCTGGAGGTGGTCGACGACCCGACGCCGGTGGTGACCGCGCTGGCCACCGCGCTGCGCCCGGGTGGCGCGGCCAGTGTGCTGGTGGCCGGCCGGGCCGCCGCCGTGCTGGGCCGCGCGATGAACGGGCACCTGGACGTCGCGACCACCCTGGCCAGCGATCCGGCCGGCACTGCCGGCCCGCGCGACACCCTGCGCCGACGCTACGACGCCCCCGGCGCCGCCGCGCTGCTCGGCGCCGCCGGGCTGGTGGTCGAGGAGATCCACGGGGTACGCGTGCTGGCCGACCTGCTGCCGGCCGCTGTCGCCGATGGGCAGTCCGCCGCAGTGGTCGAGCTGGAACGTGCGCTGGCCGCCCAACCGCCGTACCGGGACCTGGCCGCCCAACTGCACCTGTTCGCCCGCCGGCCGGCATGACCGCCGAGGCCGGTGGCCGGCCGGCCCCGCTGGAGATCCTCGGGCCGGGCCACGGCGGGGGCCGCCTCGCCGACGTGCTGCCCAGCGCGCTGGCGGTGCTCGGGGTGCCCGGCTCGACCGACCCGCTGGGGCTCCGGCCCGCGCTGGCCGGGGTACGCCGGATCGCCGTGCTGCTCGTCGACGGGCTCGGCTGGTACCAGCTGCCGACCGCGGCCCCGTACGCGCCGACCATCGCCGGGCTCGCCGCGACGGCGGCCCGGCCGCTCATCGCCGGTTTCCCGTCCACCACGCCGACCAGCCTGGTGTCGCTGGGCACCGGTGTCGCGCCCGGCGCGCACGGCGTGCTCGGCTTCACAGTGCGGGTGCCCGGCACCGATCGGGTGCTCACCCACACCGACTGGGCCGCCGATCCGTCGCCGCTGCGCTGGCAGCCGGTGCCCACCCAGTTGGAGCGGGCCCGTGCTGCCGGGGTGACGACGAGCGTGGTGAGTCGCCCGGAGTTCGGCGGCAGCGGGTTGACGGTGGCCGCCAACCGGGGCGGCGACTTCCGGGGCGCCGCCGGCGGGGACGCGGTGGCCACCGCCATGCTGGCCGCGCTCTCCGTCGGGGCCGGGCCCACACTGGTCTCCGGCTACCACGCCGACCTGGACCGGCACGGCCACGTCAGCGGCGTCGACTCGGCGCCCTGGCGGGTCGCCGCGACCGAGGTGGACGCCCTGGTAGCCCGACTGGTCGACGGGCTGCCGCCGGACGCGGCGCTGCTGGTGACCGCCGACCACGGGCAGCTCGACATCCCTGCCGCGCACCGCTTCGACCTGGACACCGACCCGCGACTGCGCGCCGGCGTGCGGCTGGTGGCCGGCGAGGCCCGGGTGCGTTACCTGCACGTCGAGCCGGGCGCGGTCGACGACGTGCGGGCCGCCTGGTCGGAGGTGCTGGGTGCCACGGCCCGGGTACGCACCCGCGACGAGCTGGTGGCCACCGGCTGGTTCGGGCCGGTGACCGAGGAGCACCTGGGCCGGATCGGCGACGTGGTGGCGATCTGCAACGACACGTACGCGGTAATGGCCAGTCGCACCGAGCGGCCGATGGCGTCGAAGTTGGTGGCCTACCACGGGTCGGACACCGCGGCGGAGCTGACAGTGCCGCTGTTGGTCGTCCGGGGCTGACCCGCTGACGGTTCGGCCCGCTGGCCGATGGTGGTGTCGTACCTCCGGGTTAACCTGCCGGGATGGGCCGCAGCCAGTCGTTGCCCCGGGGCGACGATCCGCGCTTCGGGCCGGACGCCGACGACTCCGCCAGCCCGATCCTGCACGTCGACATGGACGCCTTCTTCGCCGCCGTCGAGGTGCGTCGTCGCCCCGAGCTGCGCGGCCGGCCGGTGATCGTCGGCGGTGTCGGCCCGCGCGGGGTGGTCAGCTCGGCAAGCTACGAGGCCCGCCGGTACGGCGTCCGCAGCGCGATGCCGACCAGCCAGGCCCGGGCCCGCTGCCCCCACGCTGTCTACCTGCCACCGGATTTTTCCGCCTACACGGCCGCCTCCCGGGCCGTCATGCAGATCTTCCGAGACGTCACGCCGCTGGTGGAGCCGCTCTCCCTCGACGAGGCGTTCCTCGACGTGACCGGTGCCCGTCGGCTGTTCGGCCCTCCGGCCACCATCGCCCGGCTGATCCGTCGCCGGGTCGCCGACGAGCAGGCGCTGACCTGCTCGGTCGGGGTGGCGCCGACCAAGTTCGTGGCCAAGCTGGGCTCCACCCGGGCCAAGCCGGACGGCCTGCTGGTCGTGCCCCCGGGGCAGGTGCTCGACTTCCTGCACCCGCTGCCGGTGGACGCCCTGTGGGGGGTGGGGGAGCGCGCCGCCGAGGCGCTACGCCGGCTCGGCCTGACCACGGTCGGCGACCTCGCCGAGGCGCCGGTGGGCATGCTCCGCCGAGCCGTCGGTGCCGCCTCGGCGTCGCACCTGCACGAGTTGGCCTGGGGGCGCGACCCGCGCGGGGTCAGCCCCGAGCACGTCGACAAGTCGATCGGCGCCGAGGTGACCTTCGACGTCGACGTGGCCGACCCGTTGGAGATCCGCCGCGCGTTGCTGGCGCTCAGCGCGAAGGTCGGTGTCCGGTTGCGCGGCTCCGAGCAGGTCGGGCGCACCGTCTCACTCAAGGTCCGGCTGGCCGACTTCCGCACCGTCAGCCGATCTCGCACCCTCGACGTTCCCACCGACACCGCCCGCGAGATGTTCGACACGGTCTGGGCGCTCTACACCGCATTGGATCCCGGCGAGCGGATCCGCCTCGTCGGTGTCCGGGTGGAAGGACTCGCCCCGGCGCAGGGCGCTCCCCGGCAACTCACCCTCGGCGCGCCCGAGCGTGGCTGGCGCGAAGCGGAAGCTGCCGCGGACGCCGCCGCTGCCCGTTTCGGGCGGTCCGTCATAGGTCCGGCCAGTCTGATGGGCGACCGTGATCCCCGTCGAAACGAAAATCCACCCCGCCCATAGGTCGTCCCGCTTTCCGACGCGCGACCCCCCTCGTAGACTTGCGGGTAAGCAGCCGGTTGGCTGCCACGGTCTGTCGGCCCGAGTGGGCCCGACCAACGTGACCGGGGAGGAGTGCCGTGCCGCTCTCGGAGCACGAGCAGCGGCTGTTCGAGCAGATCGAGCGGTCGCTTGCCGAGGACCCCAAATTCGCCTCGGCCGTGCGCGCCAGCGATCCGCGCTTCCATGCGCGGCGTCGCCTGCTCGTCGCCGCCGGCGTCATCATCGCTGGCTTGGCTCTACTGGTCTATGGCGCGGTGATCAAGACTCCACCACTGGCGGTGGCGGGCTTCGTCGTCATGCTGGCGTCGGCCGCGTTCGCGGTGCAGTCGCACCGGCGGGCGCAGTCACCCGACCTGCACGTGGTGGGCGGCACGACGAGTCGTCGTCGTCCCCGCGGTGGCCGATCCGGTCGCCGGTCGTCAATCCTGGACCGCATGGAGGACAGGTGGCGGCAGCGCCCGGAGGGGCACCGCTGAGCCGGTCCCGCCGCTGAGGCGGGCCGTACGCCGCGACGAGCGGTCGCCGGGCACAGCCCCCGGCGACCTCCGTCGTATCCGCGCGCCCTTACCCGGTTCCGCGTCCCCTGCGCTGCACCCTCTCCCGCGTGATCGTGCTTGGTCTGTGGTCTTCTCCCGCGCCCGCGCCCGCGCCCGCGCCCGCGCCCGCGCCCGCGCCCGCGCCCGCGCCCGCGCCCGCGCCCGCGCCCGCGCCCGCGCCCGCGCCCGCTCCCGCTCCCGCATGATCGTGCTCGATCCTGGAAGTAGTGGCATCGTGTGCGAGGCGAGGGGCCTCTTTCCTGGATCGAGCACGACCTTGGGCGGTCCCGGTAGTCGTTGAGCTGCTGCGCCGCCCGGTCGAATCCGCGCGAACGACGTCGCCCCCGAGCAGCGGCATGATCGACTCAAGTTCCGCGTGATCGGGGGGCACCCCGGCCACCGGAGACCGCGACTTCACCGCACCACTGCGCAGACCCGACGTCGCCCCGGTCAAGGCCTCACTCGGCCCGGGAGGCGGCCTGCGCCTCACTCGGCCCGGGCGGCCTGCGCCTCACTCGGCCCGGGCGGCCTACGCCTCACTCGGCCTGCGCGGCCTACGCCCTACTCGGCTACGCCTCACCCCGACACGGTGCCGCTGCGCCTGGCCCGCGCACCCACCCCGGCGCACCCACCCGGAGCGTCCATGATCACTCGATGAGGAGCAGCTGCCAGCAGCTCTGCAACTACTGATCATCAGGTGATGATGAGCGCCGGTGGTGGGTGCGCCGGAGCGATGGTGCGGGGGTGGGTGGGTCGGATTTCGGTCAGCGTGCGGCCCGGTCGGCCAGCAGCCGACGAGGGTTCCACCGCAGCAGTCGGTACCGGGCCTGACCGGTGAGCGCCACCATCCGGCTGGACCTGTCGGCCATGGCGGTGCGCCAGCGCAGCAGCACCGAGGGCGGCAGCACGGCGGCGAGGAGGCGGGTCCGCCGGTCCGCCCGTGCCGCGAGCGCCGCACGGACCGCGCGTAGCGCCGGCAGCAACCGCTCACCGGTCAGCGGATCCCGCGCGTAGCGGGCCCGCTCCTCCGCCCGGCCGAGCAGCCGCGCGGACCCGATCGCGTCGTCATCGTCGAGGGAGTCCCGGACAAGCCGGTCCGCTGTCGCCCTGGGCGTCTCGGTCGGATCGACCGGGACCCGGAAGTCCACAAGCGTGTCGAGCAGTTCCGCCCAGGCGGCGTGCGCGTCCGCGCGGGCCTGGTTGGCGTCCGCGCTGACCATCACCGGACGGGCCCCCGGCTCGCTGCCGCCGTCGACCCTCGCGGAGGCCATCGCCCCGCTCGTCGCGCGGCCACTGCGTCGGCGGCGCAGGGTCATCCGGCGCAGGGCGGGCACCGCGAGCAGCACCAGCAGGGCCACCAGGCCCGCTGCCCACCATGGCCAGACCGGCGGCTGCTCGTTCGGCGTCGTCCCGCCGAGGGAGAGCCCGTCGTCGGCGTCCCGGTCGGCGTTGTCCTGGCCGGTCGGCTCCGTCGCGGCGCCCGGGTCCGTCGGGGCGCTCGTGGCGTCGGTGCTCGGGCTGGACGCCTCCGGCGCGTCAGTGTCCGGCGCCCAGGCCGACCGGGTGGAGCCGGGCACCCCGTACGCCGGGGTGGCGTCGAACGGCACCCAACCAGCCCCGTCGAAGTAGACCTCGGTCCAGGCGTGCAGGTTGAGGTTGGTCAGCGTGAAGGTGTCGCCGTCGCGCTTGCTGCCGTTGGTGAACCCGAACGCCACCCGGGCCGGAATGCCGGCCGAGCGGACCAGCCAGGCCATCGCGGCGGCGTACTGCTGGCAGTAGCCGACCTTGTTGGTCAAGAAGTTGACGATGTCCTGACCGCTGCTGCCGCTCTCGGTGCTCAACCGGTAGCTGAAGCCGTTGTCCGCCGAAAAGTGCCGGTAGATCGACAGCACCCGGTCGTAGTCCGTGCGCTTGCCCTGGATCAGCCCCTTGACCAGCTCCTCCACCTCGGGCACCGGCCCGGGGGTGGCGGTCATCTGTCGGCGAACGGGGTGTTCGGTCGGCAGTGGCTTCGCGGCCCGCAACGCCTCAGGCGTGAAGGTCGAGCGGACGTAGTCGAAGGAGTACTTCCGACCGCGGGAGTTCTCCCGGTTGGAGAAGACGACCTGCTGGGTGGTGTCGTAGAGCCAGTTGTCGCTGAGGTCGTCGGCGCGGGTCGGCTCGGCGTACACCGGCATCAGCGACATGCTCAGGCTCTTGGTGACCTCGACGGTCGCCTGGTAGGTGGTCTGTTGCACGCC
Organism: Micromonospora sp. NPDC048986; assembly: GCF_040649335.1. Taxonomy (NCBI): domain Bacteria; kingdom Bacillati; phylum Actinomycetota; class Actinomycetes; order Micromonosporales; family Micromonosporaceae; genus Micromonospora; species Micromonospora sp. NPDC048986. The sequence goes on along the minus strand of NZ_JBEZFJ010000006.1, from coordinate 254,048 downwards.
TGGACCGGCCCGGTCGGCCGGGTTCGGCAGGTCCCGGTTGACCGACCGGCCGCTGGGGTTGCGCGCCTGGAAACCAGCGGGGCGAAGCTCGTCGGCGACCGCGTAACGCAGGTAGAACGGGTTCTGCTCGGACGTCTTCACCTTCACCAGGTCGGCTACCTGGGACTGGTTGAGTTGGCCGGCGAGCGAGGCGAACAGGTCGATCCGACCCGACGTGCCGCCCGAGCCGGACCCGTTGCCGGTGCCGTTGCCCGGCCCTCGGCTGAGCGAGTCGAGCAGCCCGCCGGTCATGCCGGGCACCGCCAGCGGCAGCACCACCGCCAGCGCCACTCCGACCGCCGCGAGCCGACGGCCGGCGGAGGCCAGCGGAGAGGCCTCCCAGACGTCGACGTCGCGGCCATCACCGGTGAACCGGCGTCCGAAGCGACGGACCCGGTCGACGTTGTCGGTGACCAGCAGCCAGAGGTAACCGGCGGCGCCCACCACGAACGGCACCGCGGGGACGCTGTCCACGTAGACGGCGACCGGCACCGAGTAGATGGCGAGCATCGGCAGCCCCGCCAGCGCGGGCCGGCGCAGCCCAACGGCCAGTACGTCCACCAGCACGGCGACCCCGCCGACGCCGAGCACGGCGATGAACAGCAGCGGGTCAGTGTCCGGGACCTCGACCCCGTACGAGCGCATGTCCTGCATGGAGCCGGCGAGCAGGTCGCCGAAGTACGCGAACGTGCCCGGGGTGGGCAGGATCGCGAGCAACTCCTGGCCGCTGGGGAACAACCAGGTCAGGGCGAGCATCAGGCCGGCCAGCATGCCCAGCACCTGACCCCACAGCGGTGCCCGGGCGAGGCGGGTCAGCGCGGCCACCCCGGCCACCACGGCGACCGCGATGATGGACTCGATCAACCACGTCCAGCCCTGGAAGATGGCCGACAGTGGCGCGGCGGCCAGCAGCGTGGCAGCGGCCGCCACCATGCCGATGTTCCGACTGCTGATCATGAGGGGAGCCTTCCGTTCATCGCACACCGCCGGCGACCGTCTCGGCCAGCGCGGCCCGCAGGGCGAACCCCTGGGCGCCCCGACCGACCTGCGGCCACAGCGCCGGCAGCCGGCCGCCGTGGTCGACGCCGACCACCCGCCAACCACTCTGCAACATGGCCAGGACGGCGGCGGCGTGGGCGTGCTCCGCCTCGGCCCGCGCCTTCTCCGGCAGGCTGAGCCAGGTGGAGCTGTTCAGCAGGAAGCCGACACAGGTGGCGCCGTTGCCCCGCAGCCCGGCCAGCAGCTCCGCCTCGGCGACGCTCACAGTGCCGAACAGGCCGATGATCAGACCGCCGTCGGCGCGTTGACGGACCCGCTGCACGAGGCCGGTGACCTCGGCGCGCTGATCGAGTCGGACCTCCGCGAGGTGGTCGAGCAGCGCGCCGTCCCCGCCGGCCTCCGAGGCGTCCACATCTGCGCCCGAGCCGGTGACCAGGCGCAACTTGTAACCGGCCTGCCGCAGGTGGACGGCGATGCTCGCGGCGGCCGACACCGACCACTCGAAACTGGCAGTCGGCCCCTCGCCCCGGTGGCCGTACGCCCGGGTGTCCAGGACGACTGTGGCCCGGCTCTCCCACGGTTGCTCCTCGCGGCGCACCATCAGCTCACCGGTGCGGGCGGTGGACTTCCAGTGCACCCGGCGCAGGTCGTCGCCGCGCCGGTACTCCCGGGTCGCCGCGTCGTCCTCGCCGTGCACCGCCACCGAGCGTGCCCGGCTGTCGCCGCTGCCCGCGTACTCCCCGGGGAGCCGGACCGACGGCAGCGGGGTGACCTGCGGGATGACCGTCAGGTGGTCGGTGCTGGGGAAGGAGCGGGTGAGTTCACAGAGGCCGAACGGGTCGGTCATCCGGACGACCAGCGGGCCCACGTCGTAGCGGCCCCGAACGTCGGCCCGCACCGTGTACGCCACGGAGCTGGCCTGGTGCGCGCCGAGCCGCTCCAACACCACCCGGGGCCGGCTGCCCAGCGCGTAGGGCAGCCGGTCCTCCAGGAGCAGGGTGCCGGTCGGCAGCCGGGAGAGGTTCTGTAGGCGCAGCACCACCCGGGAGTTGGCGCCGACCGGAACCCGGTGCGGGTCCAGCGAACGGTTGCAGGCCAGCTTGTAGCGGCTCCGCCCGACGTAGGCGGCGGCCAGCAACGGCAGGATGGCCAACAGCACAGCCACCCGGAGCAGGTCCTTCTCGCCGAGGATGCCGGCCGAGATCGCCGCCGCGACCGCGGCGGCGAGGAAGGACCGACCGCGGGTGGTCAGCCCGCGTAGCCCGGCACGCACGTCATGGCCTCCGCGGCTCGTAGGGTGCGCGACCGTTGCCGGTGGCGGGTGGCCGGGTGTCGTACGGATTGCGCTGCCTGTCGTGTGGCAGCGGCAGGCGGTGCACCAGCTCGGAGACGATCGCGTCGGTGGTGCGCCGGGCGAGCTGCGCGTCGGCGGTCGGGATGATCCGGTGGGCCAGCACCGGCACCGCCAGGGCCTGCAGATCGTCGGGGAGGACATAGTCGCGGCCCTCCAGGGCGGCGACCGCCCGGGCGGTGCGCAACAGTTGCAGGGTCGCCCGGGGGGACGCGCCGAGCCGCAGGTCGGGGGCTTCGCGGGTGGCGGTGACCAGGTCGATCGCGTACTGCTTGACCGCGTCCGCCACGTGCACCTGCCGGACGGTGGCGATCAACTGCCGGACGATGGCCGCGTCGGAGACCGCGCGCAGCTCGTGCAGCGGGTCGGTGGCGCCGTGCCCGTCGAGCATGGCCAGCTCGGCGTTGGAGTCCGGGTAACCCATCGCGATGCGGGCGGTGAACCGGTCGCGCTGCGCCTCCGGCAGCGGGTAGGTCCCCTCCATCTCGATCGGGTTCTGGGTGGCGATCACCATGAACGGGGTCTGGAGCTGGTACGTCACCCCGTCGACGGTGACCTGCCGCTCCTCCATGCACTCCAGCAACGCCGACTGGGTCTTCGGCGAGGCCCGGTTGATCTCGTCGCCGACCACCAGGTTGGCGAACACGGCGCCGGGGCGGAACTCGAAGTCGTGCGTCTCCTGGTTGTAGACGCTGACCCCGGTGACGTCGCTGGGCAACAGGTCGGGGGTGAACTGGATCCGTCGGACCGTGCAGTCGATGGACCGCGCGAGGGCCTTGGCAAGTTTGGTCTTGCCGACACCCGGGACGTCTTCGATCAGGAGGTGACCCTCGGCGAGCAGGACGGCCAGGGCGAGCCGCACGGTGGCGGTCTTACCCTCGATGACCTGCTCGATGTTGGCCACGATGGCCTCGCTGGCGGCGCGGAACTCGTCGTGCGGCAACAGGCCGCCCACCTCGTCCCAGGTCTGTTGTGTCACGGGCCTCCTCCTCGTCGCCGTCACGGCAGCTCTCTAGAGAGCACCTGGACCCGCCGTTGGGTTCGCGACGTCGAGCCTCGTTTGCCGCAGGAATCTCACTGGTCTCTCAGGCTAACCATGTTTGTCGTTATCGCCGACCCCCGCAGGTAGTCCGTCGGTTACGCACCGATATTCGCCGGCTCGGGGGAACGGGTTCGACAGCGCCCGGGGGCCGGCAGGGCGAACCATGGAAGAGGTACACTGCGGGGCATGGCCGGAGTCTTCCTGCTTCTTACCGGGCCGTGCTGATGCGCTGAACCCAGCGACAGCACGGCGGCCCCTCCTGCGCGAGGGGCTTTTTTGTGCCCGCCGCCGGCCCGGCCGGTGGTGCCGAGACGAAGCGAAGCGAAGCGAGGAGAGACGATGAGTGAGGCAGCCGCACCGGCGGGCGACATTCCCCCGTTCCGGTACACAGCGGCCCTGGCCGACGAGATCGAGATTCGTTGGCAGGACATCTGGGCGCGCGAGGGCACCTTCCACGCACCGAACCCGACCGGCCCGCTGGCCGACCCGACCCACCCACGCGCCGGCGCGGAGAAGCTGTACGTGCTGGACATGTTCCCGTACCCGTCCGGAGCGGGCCTGCACGTCGGCCACCCGCTGGGCTACATCGGCACCGACTGCTACGCCCGCTACCAGCGGATGGCCGGTCGTAACGTGCTGCACGCGATGGGCTTCGACGCGTTCGGCCTGCCCGCCGAGCAGTACGCGGTGCAGACCGGCACCCACCCCCGGACCACCACCGTCGCGAACATCGAGCGGTACAAGGCGCAGCTGCGCCGGCTGGGGCTGGCGCACGACGAGCGCCGCTCGGTGGCCACCATCGACACCGACTTCTACCGCTGGACCCAGTGGATCTTCCTGCAGATCTTCAACTCCTGGTACGACAGCGACGCCGGCCGGGCCCGTCCGATCGCTGAGCTGATCGCCGAGTTCGAGGGCGGCAACCGGCCCACCCCGGACGGCCGCGCCTGGGCCGAGCTGAGCGTCGCCGAGCGTCGCCAGGTCGTCGACGACCACCGCCTGGCGTACGTCTCGCAGGCGCCGGTGAACTGGTGCCCGGGTCTGGGCACCGTGCTGGCCAACGAGGAGGTCACCGCCGACGGCCGTTCCGAGCGGGGCAACTTCCCGGTCTTCAAGCGCAACCTGAAGCAGTGGATGATGCGGATCACCGCGTACGGTGACCGGCTGCTGGACGACCTGGACAGCCTGGACTGGCCCGAGCCGATCAAGCTGATGCAGCGCAACTGGATCGGCCGCTCCACGGGCGCCCACGTCGACTTCCCGACCAGCGCGGCACCGGTGCGGGTGTTCACGACCCGCCCGGACACCGTCTTCGGCGCCACCTACATGGTGCTGGCGCCCGAGCACGAGCTGGTCGACGCGCTGGCGTCGGCCAGCTGGCCGGACGGGACGAGGGACGCCTGGACCGGCGGGCACGCCAGCCCCCGGGAGGCCATCGAGGCGTACCGCAAGGCGGCAGCCGCCAAGACCGACGTCGAGCGGCAGTCCGACACGAAGGAGAAGACCGGCGTCTTCATCGGCGCGTACGCCACCAACCCGGTCACCGGCGGGCAGATCCCGATCTTCATCGCCGACTACGTGCTGGCCGGCTACGGCACCGGCGCGATCATGGCGGTGCCGGCGCAGGACGAGCGGGACTGGGCGTTCGCCGAGGTCTTCGAGCTGCCCATCGTCCGTACCGTGCAGCCGGCGGAGGGCTTCGACGGCAAGGCGTACACAGGGGACGGCCCGGCGATCAACAGCGCCGCGCCCGAGCGCGGCCTGGACCTGAACGGCCTGGGGGTCGCCGATGCCAAGGCGGCGATCATCGCCTGGCTGGAGGCGAACGGGCACGGCACCGGCGCGGTGACCTACCGGCTGCGCGACTGGCTGTTCTCCCGGCAGCGTTACTGGGGCGAACCGTTCCCGATCGTCTACGACGAGACCGGCGCGGCCATCGCCCTGCCGGAGGAGATGCTGCCGGTCGAGCTGCCGGAGGTGGACGACTTCTCCCCGAAGACGTTCGACGCCGACGACGCCAACAGCAACCCGGAGACCCCGCTGTCACGGCGGCGCGACTGGGTCGAGGTCGAACTGGACCTGGGTGACGGGCCGAAGCGCTACACCCGGGAAACCAACGTGATGCCGCAGTGGGCCGGCTCCTGCTGGTACGAGCTGCGCTACCTGGACCCGACCAACAGCGAGCGGTTCGTCGACGCGGAGAACGAGCGGTACTGGATGGGCCCGCGCGCCGACGGCGACTGCGGGGGCACCGACCTGTACGTCGGTGGCGCCGAGCACGCCGTGCTGCACCTGCTGTACGCGCGGTTCTGGCACAAGGTGCTGTTCGACCTGGGGCACGTGTCGTCGTTCGAGCCGTTCCGCAAGCTGTTCAACCAGGGCATGATCCAGGCGTACGCGTACACCGACTCGCGCGGCAGCTACGTGCAGGCCGAGGAGGTCTTCGAGCGCGACGGCGCCTACTACCTGGGTGACCTGGCGGTCAACCGCGAGTACGGCAAGATGGGCAAGTCGCTGAAGAATGTGGTGACCCCCGACGACATGTGCGCCGCCTACGGCGCGGACACCTTCCGGGTGTACGAGATGTCGATGGGGCCGCTGGAGGTCTCCCGCCCCTGGGAGACCCGGGCGGTGGTCGGCTCGTACCGGTTCCTGCAACGGGTGTGGCGGGCCGTCGTCGACGAGCAGACCGGCGCCCTGCGGGTCACCGAGGACCCGGCCGACGAGGCGACCCGCCGGCTGCTGCACAAGGTGATCGACGGGGTCCGCGGCGACATGGACGGCATCCGGTTCAACACCGCGATCGCCAAGCTGATCGAGCTGACCAACGGGCTGACCCGACTGTCGGCCACGCCCCGCGAGGTGGCCGAGCCGCTGGTGCTGATGGTGGCGCCGTTCGCCCCGCACGTGGCCGAGGAGCTGTGGCGCAAGCTGGGCCACGACACCTCGCTGACGTACGCGGACTTCCCGACCGCCGACCCGGCGCTGCTGGTGGCCGACACGGTGACGTACCCGGTGCAGGTGAACGGCAAGGTCCGTGGCCGCGTCGAGGTCCCCGCCGACGCCTCCGAGGAGAGCGTCCGCGCGGCGGCACTGGACGCGGTGGCGGGGAGCCTGGGTGGCAAGGAGCCCCGCAAGGTCATCGTGGTCAAGGGCCGGATGGTCTCGGTAGTCGCCTGACCCCCGCACGCGCCCTGCCCCGCCCCACCCCGCGATCTTGCAGTTTCGGTGTGGTTTTTGTCCCTTGTATCCGGTGATGCCGGCACAGAAACTGCAAGATCGCGGGAGTGGGAGTGGGAGAGGGAGTGGGAGTGGGAGTGGGTTAGGCGGGCATGGTGCGGCGGCGGCGTTCTGCTCGCCACCACTGGTGGATGAGCACCAGGCTGGCGATCAGGCCGAGGCTGGCCGGGGCCGCGGCGTACCAGTTGACGTGGCCGGGGGAGCTGACCGCCGCGCCGATCGCCGCGTAGCCGAAGGCGGTCGGCGCGGACGCGATCACGCTGCCGGCCAGGAACGGCAGCACTCGGGCGCCGGTCGTGCCGTAGCCGTAGCTGACCAGGCCGAAGCCGGCGATCGGCAGCAGCCGGACGGTGACCACACCGAGCACGCTCTGCCGGGCGAACCAGCCGTCGAGGCGGGCCAGGCGACCGCGGACCCGCTCGGCGACGAACTCCCGACCGAGCAACCGGCCGACGGTGAACCCGATCGCCGCCGCCACCAGCGCCGCGCCCAGGGCGTACGCGGCACCCTCCAGCGGGCCGAAGATCGCACCTGCGGCGAGCGTGATGAAGGTCCGGGGCACCAGCGCGACCAGCAGCAGCGCACCACCGAGGATCGCCGCCACCGGGGCGAGGTCGCCCAGCCGGTCGGCGACCAGCGGCAACTGCGCCGGGTCCGGGCGGGGCACCAGCAGCAGCAGTAACCCGCACCCGCCGATCAGCAGCAGGAGCAGCGCGAACCGGGCGGCCGACGGCTGCCGGAGCAGCCGCCGGACGGCACGGATCATGCCCGGGCGGCGGCCACCGCGGAGCGGCGCTCGTTGCGGAGCCGGTCCGACCAGGTGTCGTCCAACGGCGGGAGCTGGTGTGCCCCGGTGGCCCAGCGCAGCAGCAGGTCGGCCAGGGCCGGGTTGCGCGCCAGCGCCGGACCGTGCGAGTAGGTGCCCAGCAGCTTGCCGCGCCACGCGCCCTCGGTGGCGCCGTCGTTGCCCACCCCGGCGGTGACCCGGGCCAACGGGGAGACCTCCGGACCGAGGTGGGTGCGACCGCCGTGGTTCTCGAAGCCGGTCAGCGGCGGCAGGCCGAGCCGGGGGTCGATCTCACCGGCCAGCTCGCCCACCGCCCGGCTCTCGCCCCGGTCGGACCGCAGGTCGAGCAGCTCCAGCCCGCGGCACTGCACACCCTTGGCGAAGAACGAGGTGCCGAGGAGCTGGTAGCCGGCGCAGACGCCGAACACCACCGAGCCCTGCGCGACGGCGCGGTGCAGGCCGCCGTCGGCCAGCAGCCGCTGGGCGCCGAGCGCCTGCGGGCCGTCCTCGCCGCCACCGACCAGGTAGATGTCGGCGGTCGCGGGCAGCCGCTCGTCGGAGCGGACCTCCAGCACCTCGACCGGCATCCCGCGCTGACGGGCCCGCCGGGCGAGGATCAGGGCGTTGCCCCGGTCTCCGTAGGTGGAGAGCAGGTCGGGGTAGATCCAGACGATGCGCAGACTCTCAGATGACACGGTCCAACTCCGCTCGGATGTCCTGGAACGCGGTGTAGTTCGCGATGACCTCCAGCCGGCCGGGCGGGACCGACCGGAGTGCGTCGTCGAACGTGCGGACGTGCTGGAACGGCACGTCGTTGACGTCCAGTCGCACCGCCAGGTCGTATGCCCGGTCGCCGGTGATCAACACCTGCCGGCCTCGGAGCGGGGCGAAGTCGACGTCGTAGAGCCAGGAGGTGTCCAGACCGTCGGGATCGCGCGCGTTGATGGAGAGCAGGGTCGGCGCGTCGTCGGCCATGTCGAACGCCTCCAGCCAACTGGCCGGGTTCTTGGCCAGCAGCAGCCGGATGTTGCGCCCGTCCTTGTCGACCTGTGCGTAGCGGCCGGCCACCGAGGTGACGATGCCGAGGCGGGACACCGCGTCGACCGGGCGGACGCCGAACTCGGCGGCCACCGCCAGCGCGGTCGCCGCGTTGCCGAGGTTGACCTTGCCGGGCAGTTGGAGGGAGACCTTGTGCCAGGCGCCGGTGGGGTCGAGCACGCCCTCGTCCTCGACGACCCAGTGCGGCTCCGGTCGGCGTAGCGGGCAGCCGGTGCACCACCACTGCTCGCCGGAGCGCTGGATGGTGGAGCCGCACTCCGGGCAGACCCAGGAGTCGTCGTGCCAGCGTTGGCCGGCGCTGAACCACGTCACGTGCGGCGGGTTGATGCCCCGGGCGGGGTCACCGGGTGGGGTGGCGGCCCAGACGACCAGCGGGTCGTCGGCGTTGGCCACCACCCGTACGTCGGTGTGCCGGACGAGCGCCGCGCGCCAGAGCTGCGCCATCATGGCGACCTCCTTGGCGCGGTCGAGCTGGTCGCGGGAGAGGTTCAGCAGCGCGACAACGTGCGGCTCGGTCGCCTCCAGCACCTGCGCGAGGTAGTGCTCGTCGACCTCCAGCACCGCGTACGGGGTGCTGCCGGCCTTGGCCAGCGCCGAGGTGTGCCCGCTGGGCATGTTGGCGCCGAACGAGTTGGTGGCGACCCGGCCGAGCACGCCGACAGCGGCGGAGGTCAGTCGGGTGGTGGTGGTCTTGCCGTTGGTGCCGGAGACGAGCGCGATCGCGCGCCCGGCCGACAGGTGGGCCAGCAGGTCCGGATCGATCTTCAGGCCGATCCACCCGCCGATCACTGAACCGTCGCCACGGCCGGCCGCCCGGGAGAGCGCCGCGGCGGTCCGTGACACGGAGCTGGCCACCTTGGCCCGTAGGGGCATTTTCGCGTCCGTCACGCGAGCGAGGTTACCGGACCGCCGACCCCACCAGATCGCCGCCGACGGGGAACCGTTCGGCAGTGGTGGCTGCGCGGGCGGCCGGGTCGGCCTCCCCCGGACGGAGTCGATCTATGTCGGAAAGCGGACCACGCCGAGGGGCGGCCGAAGCCCTCCACTCCGCTCCACCCCTTGTGACGTGCGGTTTTGTCCCCGGGTCAGGCGCGCCACGCGGGCGAATTTGGTTGCGGGTGGAGGGAAGTGGAGTAGAGTGGGGACCAATGGTGAGGCCGGGAGGGCTCACCGGCCCGGGGGGTCAGCGGCGCCGCGAACGCCGCTCAGGGGCGAGGGGGTTGGGCCGATGTTTCTCGGCACCCACACTCCGCGCCTGGACGAAAAGGGCCGGTTGATCCTTCCGGCCAAGTTCCGGGATGAGCTGGCGGGGGGTGTCGTGGTCACCAAAGGGCAGGAGCGCTGCCTCTACGTCTTCCCGACCCCTGAGTTCCAGCGGATCGCGGAGCAGTTGCGCGCACAGCCGATGACTCACAAGGCGGCCCGGGCCTACAGCCGGGTCTTCTTCGCCAGCGCGCACGACGAGGTTCCGGACAAGCAGGGTCGGGTGACGATCCCGGCCCACCTGCGGGCCTATGCCGCGCTGGACCGTGAGTTGGTGGTGATCGGCGCGAGCACGCGGGTGGAGATCTGGGACAAGGTCGCCTGGGAGACCTACCTCGCCGAGAGCGAAGACGACTTCGCCGACATCGAGGAGGGGGTGCTGCCCGGCGGTCTGTAGGGCGGTAACGGCGCCCGACGTACTGCGAGATCTCCAGCCGCTTTCGAGTTCCTGGCATCACTTCCCCGGTGCCAGGCGCACGATCCAGTCATTGGGCGACGGTCCGGTGTCAGGCGGGAGCGGATGGGGATCTGGCGGTACGACGGCAGCGCCGTCCGACGACAGGCGCACGAGAAGAACGGACGTTTCAACCAGTGGGGGTCATCATGGGGGAGTTGCGCGGCACGCACGTGCCGGTGCTGCTCGAGCGGTGTCTCGAGCTGCTGGCCCCCGCGCTGGGTCGAGGCGGCCGGACGGTCTACGTCGACGCGACGCTCGGTCTGGCCGGGCATGCGGAGGCGGTGCTCGAGGCGCATCCGGAGACGGTCCTGATCGGGCTCGACCGGGACACCGAGGCGCTCGCGCACGCGCGGGTCCGGCTGGCCCGGTTCGCCGATCGGGTGCACCTGGAGCACGCCGTCTACGACGAGTTGCCGGACGTGCTCGACCGGCTGGGCTATCCGGCCATCGACGGCATCCTGTTCGACCTGGGCGTCTCGTCGTTGCAGTTGGACGCGCCCGACCGAGGGTTCGCGTACGCCCAGGACGCGCCGTTGGACATGCGGATGGACCAGACCCGGGGGGTGACCGCCGAAGAGGTGGTCAACACGTACGCGCATCCGGACCTGGCCCGGGTGTTGCGGGTCTACGGCGAGGAGAAGTTCGCCGGTCGGATCGCCTCGGCGATCATTCGGCAGCGGGAGCGGGCCCGGATCACCTCGTCCGCGCTGCTGGCGGAGCTGGTTCGGGACTCCATCCCGGCACCAGCCCGACGAACGGGTGGGCACCCGGCAAAGAGAACGTTTCAGGCTTTACGGATCGAGGTAAACAGAGAGCTGGCAGCGCTGGAGACAGCGTTGCCATCCGCACTCGACGCACTGACAGTGGGCGGTCGCATGGTGGTCCTGTCCTACCACTCGCTGGAGGACAGGCTCACCAAGGCGGCCCTCACGGACCGGGTCCGCAGTAAGGGCCCGATTGACCTCCCGGTCGAGCTTCCCGGGTCCGGTCCGACGTTCCGGCTGCTCAGCCGGGGCGCCGAACTGCCGGGGGAGGCGGAGGTCGCCGCGAACCCGCGGGCCGCCTCGGTGCGGCTGCGGGCCGCGGAGCGACTCGACCCGGACGCGACAGAGCACTGGCGGACCGACCGCGAACGGTCTCGCCGACGGGTGAAGGGAATGCACCAACCGGGCACGGGGTCCGCCTGATCCGTGGGGGGTCAGGGGCACCGGGACGGCTAGAGGGACGGACGTTGAGGGGGAGGGACATGAGCATTGACAAGCGCGACCGCCGGGACGTCACCGGCGGCGGGCAGCGCGCACCGCGGTCGGGGGGCCGGATCGCGGCGGAGCGGGCTCCGCGCCTCGGAAACGGTACGCCACGCATCGATCGAACGAATCGGCAGGGGGAGACTCGCGCCCGGGGGGCGCGCGAGTTCCCGACTCAGGGCAGCGCCGCGCTGCGACCGGTCGAGAAGGCCGCCAGCGCCGCCAGCGCCCGGCCGCCGCGGCTGCGGGTGGCGCCGCCGCCGCCGATCTCGGTGCCGCGTGCGCCGTTCGCGGCGCTGATCGTGGTGCTGGTGGTCGGCGGGGTGCTCGGCATCCTGGCGGTCAACACCAAGATCAATGAGAACGCGTTCCGGCTTGAGCGGTTGCAGCAGCAGCAGGCTCGACTGGACCTGGAGAAGCAGCAACTGGACAAGCAGATCGCCGAGTCCAAGGCGCCGGGCAACCTGACCGCCGAGGCGCGGCGGCTGGGCCTGGTCGACGCGGGCGAGCCCGGCTACATCCGGCTGCCGGACGGCAAGACCATCGGCGTGCCCCAGCCGGCGACCGGCGAGCCGTCGGTGACCAGCCAGGGTGCGGGAGGCTGACCGGTGCCACCAAGGTCGGACGAGCCGTGCCGGGACCCTACGGGGTCCCGGCGCGGTTCTGCACGTGACCCTCGGCCCGCCGACGGCGAGCCGCGCACCGGCGAGCCAGGCATCGGGGGTATCTCCGGCGCCCGGGCGTACACCCCGAGGGGTCGGACGGTCCGCGAGGAACGCGCCACGCCGGCACGCGGGCAGGGTGCGGAGCAGCGGCGTACACCGCGAAGCAGCACCCGCTCCGGTGACCCTTTCCGGCCGGCGTTGCAGGTGCTCGACGGGGGCCGGGCCGCCGCCCGGGCCGGCCGGCGCGACGCTCCGGCCGCCGGACGCGGTCAGGTGGTGCGCACCGTCGCGTCGGGTACCCCCAGGGGCCTGGCCGGCGACGAGCCGCCGCCGCGTCGCCGGACCACGCCCCGCGCGCCGCGGCGCACCGACCGACCGGTGGCCCGGCGGCCGATCCGCAAGCCACGCCGCCCCCCGAAGCTTGCCGACTCGCGGCTGCGGCTGCGGCTGGGCACCGTGCTCGCGCTGGCCCTGTTCGCTGTCATCGGGATCCGGCTGATCTTCCTTCAGGCGGTCGACGCTCCGGCGTACGCCGGGGGCGGCACCGCCGACCGTCTCCGCACCGTCGAGCTGCCGGCGCCACGGGGTGCCATCTACGACAGCACCGGCGCGCCGCTGGCCCGCAGTGTCGAGGCCCGGTACGTGTTCGCCGATCCGACCAAGGTGGAGGACCCACCCGGCGTCGCCAAGGCGCTCTCCCCGCTGCTCGGCATCCCGGTGTCGAAGCTCATGGAGTTGATGAGGCCCCGCAAGCTGGAGAACGGCAAGGACTCCACGTTCGCCTACCTCGCCCGCGGTGTGGAGATCCCGACCGCCAAGCGGGTGCAGGCGCTGGAACTGCCCGGCGTCGGCGTGCACCGCGACGAGCGCCGCGAGGTGCCCGGCGGTGACCTGGCGGCCAACCTGCTCGGCTTCACCAGCCAGGACATGGACGGGCTGGAAGGGCTGGAGGCCCGCTACGACGACGTGCTCGCCGGTCAGGACGGCAAGCGGGTGTACGAGGCCGGCCTCGGCGACCTCGACGCGCCGATCCCGGGCGGCTACAGCCGGACCACTGTCGCCAAGCCGGGCAGCTCACTCGCCCTCACCATCAACGGCGACCTGCAGTTCCGGACGCAGCAGATCCTCAGCGCCGGAATGGCCCAGGCGCCGGGTGGCACCGGCGCGGCCGTGATCATCGAGATTCCCTCCGGCGCGGTGCTGGCCCAGGCCAGCAACCCCACCTACAACGCGGCGAGGCCGACGCCCAGCGACCCGGTCGCCCGGGAGGACGCCGCGACCAGCTTCGTGGTCGACCCGGGCTCGGTGCACAAGGCCATCACCTACGGCGCGGCGTTGCAGGAGGGGGTGATCACCCCGGACACCACCTTGCCGATCGCCAACAGCATCAAGAAGGGCGACACCTGGTTCTCCGACACGCACCCCGCCGACGGCAAACGGATGAGCGTGCCGGGGATGCTCGCCTTCTCGTCGAACGTCGGCACGATCACGATCGCCGACAAACTCGGTCCGGACCGGCTGATCGACTACCAGAAGCGATTCGGGCTGGGCAAGCCCACCGGCGAGGGGATGCCCGGGGAGGCCAGCGGGCGACTGCTGCCGGCCGACGAGTGGAGCGAGTCGTCGCAGGGGTCGGTACCGATCGGGCACAGCGTCGACGCCACCCCGTTGCAGATGGCCGCCGCGTACGCCGCCATCGCCAACAACGGCACGTACGTGCAGCCGCACCTGGTCAAGGAGGTGATCGGGCCGGACGGCAAGCGCACCCCCGCGGCGGCCCCGGTGACCCGGTCGGTGCTCAGCCCGCAGAACGCCGCGGCCCTGCGCACCATGCTGGAGGCGGTCACCACCGTCGACCACGCCACCGGCCTGACCGCCGCGGTCCCCGGGTACCGGGTCGCCGGCAAGACCGGCACCGGGTGGCGGCTGGTGAACGGCAAGAAGCAGCCCGGCGAGGTGTCCTCGTTCATCGGGATGGCCCCCGCCGAGAACCCCCGCTACGTGATCGCCGTCTTCGTCTACGCGCCCAACGGCGGAGGCGCGGCGATCGCCAATCCGGCGTTCCGGGACATGATGCAGTTCACTCTGCGTCACTACCGGGTGCCGCCCTCCACCGGCGGATCCGCGCCCAAGTTCGTGGTCTATCCGCGCTGAGCAGCAATGGCGGGACATCATCGGTGAGTGCCGACGAACCACCGGGGCGGCTGTGCGGCCGGAACCGGACGACCGGGTAGGGTCTGACGCCGTGCCCGGCAATCCACGTCCACGTACCGTGACCGGAGCCCGGCTCGGTGATCTCGCCGTCCGGCTCGCCGTCGACCTTCCGGCGGACGCCGCCGCGGTGGTCGTCTCCGGGGTCACCCATGCCAGCCAGGAGGTTCGCCCCGGCGACCTGTACGCGGCGCTGCCCGGGGCCCGTCGGCACGGCGCGGAGTTCGCCGCCGGGGCCGTCGAGGCGGGTGCCGTGGCGCTGTTGACCGACAGGGCCGGTGCGGAGTTGGCGGCGGGAACCGGTCTGCCCGTCCTGGTGGTGCCCGACCCGCGCGCCGTGCTCGGCGAGCTGGCCTCGGCCGTGTACGGCGATCCGACAGCCGATCTCACAGTGATCGGAGTGACCGGCACCGCGGGTAAGACGTCCACCGCGTACCTGATCGAGTCCGGGCTGCGGGCCGCCGGGCACACCACCGGGCTGGTCGGGACGGTGGAGACCCGGCTCGGTGATCTGGTGATCGACAGTGTCCGCACCACCCCCGAGGCGACCGACCTGCACGCCATGTTGGCCACCGCCCGCGAGCGTGGGGTCACCGCAGTGGTCATGGAGGTCTCCAGCCACGCGCTGGCCATGGGCCGGGTGGGCGGTGTGCGGTTCACCGTCGGTGGTTACACCAACTTCGGCTCCGACCACCTCGACTTCCACGCCGACAGCGACGACTACTTCGCCGCGAAGGCCCAGCTCTTCGACGGGCGCTGCGCGGTCGAGGTGCTCAACCACGACGACCCCGCGTTGACGCCGCTGCTCAAACCGACCACTGTCACCTACTCGGCGGCCGGTGAGCAGGGCGCGACCTGGTGGGCCGACGGTGTGGGCGGCGAGGGGTACGCGCAGCGGTTCACCGCGCACGGCCCGAACGGCGTGACGGTGCCCGCCGGTGTCGCACTGCCCGGCCGGCACAACGTGGCCAACGCGCTGCTGGCCATCGCCGCACTGGTCGGTGCCGGGGTGGACCCGGTGACCGCGGCGGCCGGTGTGGCTGCCTGCGGGGGCGTCCCGGGCCGGCTGGAACTGGTCGACGTGGCCGCGCCGGTGCGCGGGGTGGTCGACTACGCCCACAAGTCGGACGCGATAGTGGCCGCGCTCGCCGCGCTGCGCGAGTTGAGCGCCGGCCGACTGATCTGTGTGATCGGCGCCGGTGGGGACCGGGACCGGGGCAAGCGGCCGGTGATGGGCGCCGCAGCGGCGGAGGGAGCCGACGTGGTGCTGGTGACCGACGACAACCCGCGCACCGAGGAGCCGGGGGAGATCCGCGCCGAGGTGCTGGCCGGGGCGTACCGGGCCGGCACGGCCGCTCGGATCATCGAGGTGGCGGGCCGCCGCGCCGCGATCGACGAGGCGGTGCGGCTGGCCGAGCCGGGCGACGTTGTCGCGCTGCTCGGCAAGGGCCACGAGCGCGGCCAGGAGGTGGCGGGTCAGGTGCTTCCGTTCGACGACAGCATCGAGTTGGCCGAGGCGTTGCGGGCCCGCTTCGGGGACCTGGCGGGTCAGCGGTGATCACGCTGAGCCTGGCCGAGGTTGCCGCGGCGGTCGACGGGCGGCTGGTGGCCGCCGACCCGGGGGCCACCGTCACCGGGTCGGTGGAGTTCGACTCGCGCAAGGTGGGTCCCGGTTCGCTCTTCGTGGCCTTCCCGGGTGAGAAGGTCGACGGGCACGACTACGCGGCGACGGCGATCCAGGCCGGCGCGGTGGCGGTGCTCGGCAGCCGAGAGGTGCCCGGGGTGCCGATGGTGCTGGTCGACGACGCCCTGACCGCGATGGGCCGACTGGCCCGCGCGGCGGTGGACCGGCTGACCGGGCTGACCGTGATCGGTGTGACCGGCTCGTCCGGCAAGACCACCACGAAGGACCTGATCGGTCAGCTCACCGCCCGGCTCGGGGCCACTGTGGCACCACCCGGCTCGTTCAACAACGAGCTGGGGCACCCGTACACCGCCCTGCGGGCTGACTCGGACACCCGCTACCTGGTGATGGAGAAGGGTGCGCGCGGGGTCGGGCACGTGCGGTACCTGTGCGAGCTGGTGCCGCCCCGGATCTCCGTGGTGCTCAACGTCGGCACGTCGCACATCGGCGAGTTCGGCTCGCAGGACGCCATCGCCCTGGCCAAGGGCGAGCTGGTCGAGGCGCTGCCGCCGGACGGGCTGGCCGTGCTGAACGCCGACGACCCGCGGGTGGACGCGATGGCGGGCCGCACGCAGGCCCGGGTGGTCCGCTACGGCGAGGCGCCCGACGCCGACGTGCGCGCCGAGGACGTCACGCTCGACGAGCGGGGTCACCCGTCGTACACACTGGTCACCCCGGAGGGTCGTGCGCCGGTGCGGCTCCGGCTGGCCGGCCGCCACCAGGTCGGCAACACGCTCGCGGCGGCGGCGGTCGCCCGGGAGCTGGGCATGCCGCTGGCCGAGCTGGCCACGGCCCTCGGCGAGCTGGGGCTGGTCTCGACCCGACGGATGGACGTCTTCGACCGCCCCGACGGGGTGACGGTGATCGACGACTCGTACAACGCCAACCCGGCCTCGATGGCGGTCGCGGTGCGGGCGCTCGCCAGCATGGGCCAGGGGCGGCGTACCGTCGCGGTGCTTGGTTACATGGCCGAGCTGGGCCCGTTCGAGTACGACGGCCACGCCGAGGTCGGCCAACTCGCGGCCGAGCTGGGTGTCGACCGGCTGCTCGTGGTGGGCGAGCCGGCCGCGCCGATCCACGAAGGCGCGACAGCTGTAGCAAACTGGGGAGGAGAGTCGGTGCTGCTCACCGATCAGGCGGCGGCCGTCGAGGTGCTGCGGAGCGAGCTACGACCGGGTGACGTCGTCCTGGTCAAGGGCTCCCGGTACCGGACCTGGGAGGTGGCCGACGCCCTGCGCGCCGACGCCGGTGGGGAGTCGACCCGATGAGGGCGGTCATCGTCGCCATCGGGGTGGCGTTCCTCGTCTCGCTCTTCTGCACCCCGATCGCGATCAAGGTCTTCACCCGGCTCAAGGCCGGGCAGCCGATCCGGTCCGACGGCCCCGCCATGCACCAGGGCAAGAAGGGCACGCCCACCATGGGTGGCGTGGTCTTCATCCTGGCCACCGTGATCGCGTACGTGGCCGGGCACCTCGCCCTGACCACCCTGCCGGACCAGCAGATCGCCCAGGTGGAGCCGACCATCACCGCGCTGGTGCTGCTGGGCCTGATGGTCTTCTCCGGCGCGGTGGGTTTCCTCGACGACTTCCTCAAGGTGCGCAAGCGCAACAGCGCCGGGCTGAACAAGCGCGGCAAGTTGCTCGGGCAGATCCTGGTCGGTGCGGTCTTCGGGGTGATCGCGCTGTGGTTCCCGAGCACGATGACCAACGGTTCGGGCCTGGCGACCAACACCGAGACGGTGGGCAGCACCACGCTGAGCTTCATCCGGGACATCGACTTCCTGGAGGTCAGCAAGGTCGGCGCGGTGATCATCTTCATCTTCGTGGTGATGGCCGCGACGAACGGCGTCAACCTCACCGACGGCCTGGACGGTCTGGCCACCGGCGCGTCGGTGATGGTGCTCGCCGCGTACGCGCTGATCGCGTTCTGGCAGTACCGGCACTGGTGCGCCGACCCGAACTACACCCAGCCGTACTGCTACGAGGTCCGCGACCCGTTGGAGATCGCGCTGATCGCCGGGGCGGCGGCCGGCGCCTGTGTGGGCTTCCTCTGGTGGAACACGTCTCCGGCGCGGATCTTCATGGGCGACACCGGTGCGTTGGGGCTGGGCGGTCTGATCGCCGGCATGGCGATGTCCACCCGCACCATCCTGCTGCTGCCGATCATCGGCGGGCTCTTCGTGATCATCACGATGTCCGTGGTGATTCAGATCATCTCGTTCAAGACCACCGGTAAACGGGTGTTCCGGATGTCTCCGCTCCAGCACCACTTCGAGTTGGCGGGCTGGAGCGAGGTCAACATCGTGGTGCGATTCTGGATCATCGCCGGCATCGGCGTGGCCATCGCCCTGGGCCTGTTCTACAGCGAGTTCCTCGCCAACATGACCTGATCCCCGCGCCCGCGCCCCCGCTTCCGCCGTCGATCTTGCACTTTCGGTTGGCGCAACGTCCACTTGTGGGCGTTTGGTCGCCACCCAAAGTGCAAGATCGACGCGTGCCGGCGGCGGGGGTGGGGAGGGTTCGACACGCCCGGTGGGGCGTTGTGGGGCGGTGGGGCGTGTTCAGCGGTGATGATGTCGGGGTGGGGGAGGAAATCGGCACCGAGGATGGGACTGTCGGACGGCCGCGACGGTCGCCGAGCGCGACGCGTACGCCGTCGGCCGGCGGGGCGCGCGGCCCGGAGCCCGGCGCGGGGGCCCGCGAACCCGGGCCGCCGGCGCGGGAGGCCGGGCCGGCGGGACGCGAGCCGGAGGCGGTGGCGACTGCACCGTTGCGCGGTATCGACGCGGCCGGCGGGCTCGCCGCGCTGCGCGGCCTGCTGGACCGGCCGCTGACCTCCTACTACCTGCTGCTGTCCTGTTCCGGCCTGCTGCTGTTGATCGGGCTGACAATGGTCTTCTCGGCCACCAGCGTGAAGGACTACGCCGAAGACGGCAACGCCTCGGCCTCGGTGACCAAGCAGGCCATCTTCGCGGTGATCGGCATCGGCGCGTTCTGGGTCTGCCAGCGCCTGCCGGCCAGCACCTACCGGTCGCTGGGCCGCCCGCTGCTGTTCACCTCGGTCGTCCTGCTGGTGGTGCTCAACCTGCTGGTCGCCTACGCCCGACTGACGAACCAGAAATCAGGGCAGATCGGCCCGATCGAGGCGCGGCTGAACTGGCTCTTCGTCGGCGGGATCCAGCTTCAGCCATCCGAGCTGGCCAAGTTCGCGATGGTGCTCTGGGGTGCGCACATCGTCGCCCGCAAGGGCGCCGCGCTCGGGTGGTGGCGCGAACTGGCCACCCCGCTCTTCCCGGTGGTCGGCCTGCTCTTCGTCCTGGTCGGCTACAACGACACCGGCACGATGCTCTGCCTGCTGGCCCTGATCGTGGGCCTGCTCTGGGCCGCCGGGGTGCGGATAAGGGTCTTCGGCGCCCTGGCGGCGGCCGGGCTGGTCGGGATCGGCCTGCTGGTAGCGGTGGCCTCGCTGGGCGCCGGCTCCGGCGAGCGCGGCGAGGACAACTACCGCTTCGCCCGGCTGGACATGTTCTTCAATCCACCGGACCCGGAGACCTGCAAACTCGACGGCTGCCTGCAGTTCTACCAGGGGCGGCTGGCCATCGAGCACGGCGGCTGGTTCGGTGTCGGGCTGGGCAAGGGCAGCCTGAAGTGGGACTGGCTCCCCGAGGCGCACAACGACTTCATCTTCGCGATCATCGCCGAGGAGCTGGGCGTGATCGGCTGCGTCGTGGTGCTCAGCCTCTTCGCGGTCCTCGCGTACACCGGTTTCCGGATCGCCCGGCGGGTCGACGACCCGTTCCGTCGGCTCGCCGCCACCGCCGTCACCACCTGGCTGGTCAGCCAGGCCGTGATCAACATCGGTGGGGTGGTGGGGCTGCTGCCGATCACCGGTCTGCCGTTGCCGTTCATCTCCGACGGCGGAAGTGCCCTGGTGGTGACGTTGGCCGGCATCGGCATGCTGGCGTCCTTCGCCCGCGCCGAACCCGATGCGGCCAGAGCACTGCATGCCCGTCCGCCGGCCCGGTGGGTCCGACTACTCTGGGCCCCGTTGCCGCCGCTTCCCGGCCGGCGTCGCCGACCGGCGACGCCGCCCGCTGGCCGAGGGTCCGTACCCCGGTCCCGCGAGCGGCGCCATGACGATCAGGCCGCGCCGCGCGGTGTCCGACAGGACCGGAGCCGCGGTGGTACGGCGAGCGAGAGGAGACGCTGATGGGTCCGCTGCGTTCGGTGGTGCTCGCGGGAGGTGGCACCGGGGGGCACGTCTACCCGCTGCTCGCCTTCGCCGACTGCCTGCGCCGACACGACCCGGGCGTCCGGATCACCTGCCTCGGCACACCACGGGGCATGGAGAACGACCTGATCCCGCCGCAGGGCTACGACCTGCGGCAGATCCCGGCGTACCAGCTGCCCCGGTCGGTCAACATGAACCTGGTCCGCACCCCGGGCCGGATGTGGACCGCGGCGCGCGCCGCGGGCAAGGTGATCGACGAGGTGCGCGCCGACGTGGTCGTCGGCTTCGGCGGGTACGTCTCGGTGCCGGCCTACCTGGCCGCGTGGCGCCGCGAACTGCCCATGGTGATCCACGAGGTGAACGTGCCACCGGGCGTGGCCAACAAGCTGGGCATGAAGTTCACCAAGAACGTTGCCGTCGGCTTCCCGAACCAGCCGAGCCAGGCCGAGTCGCTGCGGGACGCCACAGTCGTCGGTGTGCCGCTGCGCCGCAGCATCGCCGGTCTGGACCGGTACGCGCTGCGTAACGCCGCCCGCGCCCACTTCGGGCTCCGCCCGGACCTGCCGGTGCTCTTCGTGTCCGGCGGCTCGTCCGGCGCCCGCTCGATCAACCTGGCGGTCTCCGGGGCGGCGAAGGAGTTGGCCCGCAACGGCGTGCAGGTGCTGCACGTGATGGGCGCCCGCAACGAGCCGGTGCCGATCCCCACCGACCTGCCGGTGCCGTACGTGACGCTGCCGTACCTGTCCGAGATGGAGCTGGGCTACGCCGCCGCCGACCTGATGCTGGCCCGGGGCGGGGCGATGACCGTCGCCGAGGTGGCCGCGATCGGGTTGCCCACCATCTACGTCCCGTACCCGCACAGCAACCAGGAGCAGCGGCGCAACGCGCTGCCCGTGGTGGAGGCCGGCGGTGGGCTGCTGGTCGACGACGCGGAGCTCACCCCGGACTGGCTGGAGCGCACTGTCATCCCCCTCATCCGTGACCCACAGCGGCTCTACAACATGGGTGCCGCCGCCGGGTCGTACGGCCGGCGCGACGGCGACGAGGCGCTGCGTTCCTTCGTGCTGGCGGCGGTGGCCCGATGACGGCGCAGTTCACCCCGGCCGGCACGCTCACCGCCGAGGACCTGGGCGCCGTCCACCTGATCGGGGTGGGTGGGGTGGGCATGCTCGGCGTGGCCCGGCTGCTGCTCACCCGCGGTATCCGGGTCTCCGGCAGCGACCTGCGGGAGTGGCCCTCGCTGGCCGGCCTGCGGGCGCTCGGCGGCACCATCCACCTCAGCCACGAGGTGAGCAACCTCGACGGCGTGGACACCGTCGTCTACTCGTCGGCCATTCCCCAGGACCACCTGGAGTTGGTCGAGGCGCGTCGGCGCGGGCTGCGGGTATTGCACCGCTCGGAGGCTCTCGCCGCGGCGATGACCGGCCGTCGGGCGGTGGCAGTCGCCGGCACGCACGGCAAGACGACCACCACCTCGATGGTGACGATGGTGCTCCAGCAGGCCGGAGTGGACCCGTCCTTCGTGATCGGTGGAGAGATCTCCGAGGTCGGTTCGGGCGCCCACCACGGCACCGGCGAGCACTTCGTGGTCGAGGCGGACGAGAGCGACCGCTCGTTCCTCATCTACCGCCCGTACGTCTCGATCATCACGAACGTCGAGGCGGACCACCTGAACACCTACGGCGACTACGCGACGCTGGAGGCGGCGTTCGTGGAGTTCGCCCGCCTCACCGACCCGGACGGGTTCATCATCACCTGCGCGGACGACCCGGGTGGCCGGCGGTTGGCCGAGAGCCTGCGGGCCGAGGGGCGACGGGTCTTCACCTACGGCGAGGCCGCCGACGCCGACCTGCGGTTGACCGAGATGGTCTCCTCCGCGCGGGGGGTGCGCTACCTGGCCGCGATCGACGGCCGGTCGCTGGGCGAGTTCCGGCTGCCGGTGCCGGGGCGGCACATGGGGCTGAACAGCGCCGCCGCGGTGCTCGCCGCGTACCTGCTGGAACTGCCGCTGGAGGCGGCGGAGGCCGCGCTGGCGGTCTTTCCCGGGGTGCGACGGCGCTTCGAGCGCAAGGGCGTCGCGGACGGTGTGCTGATCTACGACGAGTACGCCTACCACCCGACCTCGATGACACTGGCCATGCAGACGTTGCGCGAGGTCGCCGGGGACGGCCGGCTGATCGTCGTCTTCCAGCCGTACCGGCTGTACCGCACCCGCGACAACCAGGCGGAGATCGCCGAGGCGCTGGCCATCGCCGACGAGGTGGTGCTCCTGGAGGTCTTCGGGCCCGGTGAGTTGCGTCAGCCCGGCGAGGGCTCGGCGGCGTTGATCGCGGCTGTGGATCTGCCCGCCGACCGCAAGGTGTTCGTGGAGTCGTGGGAGCAGGCCCCGGTCGAGGTGGCCCGTCGCGCCCGCTCCGGGGACGTGGTGGTCACCATGGGCGCCCCGCCGATCTCGCTGATGGGCGACGAGCTGCTGGCCGCCCTGGGTGAGCGTACGGCCGGTTCGGCACCGACCGCGACCGTCGACCCGGTGGCCACCACCCCGGCGATCGGTGATCCGGTGCCGGGTGGGACGACGTCCGGCGGCGACGGCGCGGCTCTCGGTGGCACCGCCGTGCCCGGCGGCTCGGCGCCCACGGCCGGATGAGTCCCGGCCCGGCCCGAGGGCGCACCAGCGCCGCCGACGGCGGCGCCCCGCGCCGCGGTCCGGCCCGGCGGTGGCAGTTGGTCCGGGCGGGCCGCGACGCGGTACCGCCCTCGACCCGCCGGTTCATGGCCCGTGCCCGGCAGCGTCGCATGCGTGCGGCGCTGCCGTGGGCGGTGACCGCCGGGGTGTTCGCTCTCGCCGGGCTGCTCGCCTGGACGGTGCTCGGTACCGGGCTGTTCGGTGTGCGGGAGGTGCGCGTGGAGGGCGCCGACCTGGTCACTCCGGTGCAGGTGCACGACGCGGTCGGGGTGCCGGACGGCGTGCCGCTGGCCCGGGTGGACCTGACCGCCGCCGCCCGTCGGGTCGGCGCGCTGCCGGCGGTGGAGCGGGCCACTGTCTCCCGGGACTGGCCCGGCGCGCTGGTGGTGCGGGTGACCGAGCGGACCGCGGTGGCGGTGGTGCCGCAGGGCGAGGCGTTCGCCCTGATCGACCGGAGCGGCGTGGCGTTCCGGACCGTGGAGCGACGCCCCGCCGACCTGCCACAGGTGACGGTGGCCCGGCCGGCCGCCGACGACCCGGGCACCCGGGCCGGGCTGGAGGTGCTCGTCGCGCTGACGCCGCAGCTGCGCGCGGAGCTGGTGGACGTGAACGTGGCGGGGCTGGCCCGGATCAGCCTGCGGTTGCGCGGCGAGCGGACGGTGGTCTGGGGCGACGCGACCCGGGGTACGGACAAGGCTCGGGTGGCCACCGCGCTGCTCGACGAGGACACCGACCGGATCGACGTGAGCGCACCGGATGTGGTGACCTTTCGTTGACCGGTGAGCGTGCGCGGACGTGACCCGTGGCGCTCCGCGCGGCGACACGCCGCCCGGGTCCTTGGCTCATAGCGCGGTGGCGCTTACGTTGCCTCGAAGAGCTTCAGTGGTTGACATAACTGTAAGCCTCTAGTAGAGGGTTAGGGTTTACCCCTGATCCTCGTTGGTGACAGCTGTCGTCGGCCGCTGGTCTGGCCACGCCGTAACCGGTCGGCCGAAGCCAATCTCGAAGGAAAGGACCGGAGATGACACCTCCGCACAACTACCTGGCGGTCATCAAGGTCGTCGGCATCGGGGGTGGCGGCGTCAACGCCGTCAACCGGATGATCGAGGTTGGGCTCAAGGGCGTCGAGTTCATCGCGATCAACACCGATGCGCAGGCGCTGCTGATGAGCGACGCCGACGTCAAGCTCGACGTCGGTCGGGAGCTGACCCGTGGCCTGGGGGCCGGGGCCAACCCGGACGTCGGGAAGAACGCCGCCGAGGACCACCGCGACGAGATCGAGGAGGTGCTCAAGGGCGCCGACATGGTCTTCGTGACCTGCGGAGAGGGCGGCGGCACCGGCACCGGCGGCGCGCCGGTGGTGGCCAACATCGCCCGCAAGCTCGGCGCGCTGACCATCGGCGTGGTGACCCGGCCGTTCTCCTTCGAGGGCAAGCGCCGCCAGGTGCAGGCCGAGACGGGGATAGACGAGCTTCGCAACCAGTGCGACACGCTGATCGTCATCCCGAACGACAGGCTGCTGGCCCTGGGTGACCGCAACATCAGCATGATGGACGCGTTCCGCACGGCCGACCAGGTGCTGCTCTCGGGTGTGCAGGGCATCACCGACCTGATCACCACCCCGGGTCTGATCAACCTGGACTTCGCCGACGTCAAGAGCGTGATGAGCGGCGCCGGCAGCGCGTTGATGGGCATCGGCAGCGCCCGCGGCGAGAACCGCGCGGTCGAGGCGGCCGAGGCGGCCATCTCCAGCCCGCTGCTGGAGCAGAGCATGGACGGCGCGCGGGGGGTGCTGCTCTCCATCGCCGGCGGCTCCGACCTGGGCCTGTTCGAGATCAATGACGCCGCCCAGCTGGTCACCGACGCGGCCCACCCGGACGCCAACATCATCTTCGGCGCGGTCATCGACGACGCGCTCGGTGACGAGGTGCGGGTGACTGTCATCGCGGCGGGCTTCGACGGTGGCACGCCCGCGTACAAGGCGGCCGAGCCGACCCGCAAGACCAACACCAACCAGCCGGCACCGCAGAGCACCCCGGCGCCGACGCCGGCCGCCAACCCGGCTCCGGCCCAGTCGCCGCGTCGCGTGCTCTTCGACGACGTGGACGTTCCCGACTTCCTCAAGAACGGGTCCTGAGCACCGCCGATGACCGACAGCTCAGCCACGGTACGTCCAGATCGGCACGCCGAACTCGCGGCCGGTCTGGCCCAGGTTCGCTCCCGGGTCGACGACGCCTGCGCGCAGGCCGGCCGGGATCGAGCCGAGGTGACCATGATCGCGGTGACGAAGACCTACCCGGCCAGCGACGTGTTGGCGCTGGCCGGGCTCGGGGTGACCGACATGGGGGAGAACCGCGACCAGGAGGCAGCCGGCAAGGCCGCCGAGGTGGCTGCCGCCGGGGTGCGTCCCCGCTGGCACTTCATCGGCCAGTTGCAGCGCAACAAGGCCCGCTCGGTGGTCCGCTACGCCGACGTGGTGCACTCCGTCGACAGTGTCCGGCTGGCCCGGGCGTTGGCCAGTGCGACTGCCGACCGGCAGGAGCCGCTCGACGCTCTGGTCCAGGTGAGCATCGACGGCGACGCCGCGCGGGGTGGTGCACTGCCCGGTTCGGCGGATCCGGCGGTCGGTCTGGAGCCGGTGGCCGAGGCGGTGGCCGACGCGCCGGGGTTGCGTCTGGTCGGTCTCATGGCGGTCGCTCCGCTGGGGTGGGAGCCGGAGCGGGCGTTCGCCCGGCTCGCGGAGGTCGCCGACGCGTTTCGGGCTGTCCATCCGGGAGCTACCGCGCTGTCCGCCGGTATGAGCGGAGATTTCGAAATCGCGATCCGTTACGGCGCGACACATGTCCGCGTCGGTAGCGCGTTGCTCGGAATGCGTCCCACGCTGCGGTAGCCTGACCGCGAGACAAGCAAATTACATCAGTGTTGTTTCAGGGGCGGGCGTCTCCTTAGTCGGGGGTCGTGGCGCGCGACGCGAATCGCGCGCCGGGGGGATTGCCGTTCCGGTCCGGTGGGCATGGTTGTCCACTCGCGACGGGCGACATGGCACGGGGGCGCGTGCCGCACGGCGGACGGAAGGGCGCGGGATGGGTGCACTGCGCAAGGCGGGGGTCTGGCTCGGTCTGGTCGAAGAAGACGACGAGCGGGCCTACGACGACGGTGGCTACGACAAGGGTGGCTACCGCGACTCGCGTTACCGGCAGAGCCGGTACGCCGAGGAGTTCGCCGACGACGACGAGGACGACGCCGAGGAGCCGCCGGCTCCCCGGCCGCGCGACAGCGGGCGGGGTCGACTCTCCGAGCGGTCGAGCGGGCGGTTGAGCGAGTCCGAGCGTGGTGACGGTGAGCGGCCGGAGCGGATCGAGCGGTCCAGTGTCCGGTCGATCACCCGGTCGTCGGCGGGCGAGACCTCCGGTGCGCTGACCTACCACACGCGGGACAACCTGGCCCTCGCGCCGCAGGTCACGTCGCGCGAGCGGGCTCTGCCCGAGGAGGAGCAGCGTTACCAGATCACCACGCTGCACCCCACCACCTACCGGGAGGCGCGCACCATCGGTGAGCACTTCCGCGACGGCGTCCCGGTGATCATCAATCTCACCGAGATGGATGAGGCCGATGCCCGCCGTCTGGTGGACTTCGCCGCCGGACTGGCGTTCGGCCTGCGCGGTACGATCGAGCGCGTGACCAATCGGGTGTTCCTGCTCTCACCGGCTAACGTCCAGGTCACCGCTGAGGACAAAGCCAAGATCGCTGAGGGCGGCTTTTTCAGTCTGAGTTGATCCCGCCCGACCCGAGGGACGTCGCTGACCGTGTTGTCGATCTTACTGCAAGTGTTGTACCTGATCCTTTATGTCTTCCTGCTCCTTCTTCTGTCCCGGTTCGTGTTGAGCGCCGTCCTGCAGTACGGCCGTCGCTGGCAACCGGGGCGTGGAGCATCGGCAGGATTGGAATCCGTGTGGAGCGTCACTGATCCCCCTCTCAACACGTTGAGGCGTGTGATCCCTCCGCTGCGAATTGGTACCGTGAGCATCGACCTGGCCTCCCTTGTGCTCCTGGTTATCCTGTTCGTGCTGATGGAGTTCGTGTTAGGGCCGTCGATCAGGGCATCTGCCTGATGACCGACGCGCTTTCGCGGCCGCAACTGACCCGAGGAGTTTCGATGCCGCTGACCCCGGCCGACGTCCACAACGTCGCCTTCAAAAAGCCGCCGATCGGCAAACGGGGGTATGACGAGGAGGAGGTCGACGCCTTCCTTGACGAGGTCGAGCGCGAGCTCGCCCGTCTCATCGAGGAGAACAACGAGCTGCGCGCCCAGGTGGAGCGCGGCGGCCGTGGCGGTGCCCCCGCCGGCCCCGGCGGCGACGCCCGACTGGCGGCGGAGCTCAACGATGTCAAGGCCCAACTGGACCGGGTGCAGCGCGACAAGTCGGCGGCCGAGCAGGCTGCCCGCGCGATGCAGGCCGAGCTGGAGCAGGTCCGCGCGACCGGCGGCCCGGCCGGCGGCGTCACCGGTGACGGTGAGCAGCAGGCCCTGCGCGTGCTGATGATGGCCCAGCGCACCGCCGACGACCACGTGTCCGACGCTCGCCGCGAGGCCGACCAGCTGCTGTCCGAGGCTCGCAGCAAGGCCGAGGAGGTGACCCGGGAGGCGCGCGCCAAGGCTGACGCCCTTGAGCGGGACGCCCGCCAGCGGCACCAGGAGGCCATGGGCGGCCTGGACGCCAAGCGCACGGCGCTGCAGAAGCACATCGAGGAGCTCAAGCAGTTCGAGCGCGAGTACCGCACCCGGCTCAAGGCGTACCTGGAGAGCCAGCTGCGTGACCTCGACGGTCGTGGCCAGGGCCTCGAGGCCGAGATGACCCGCTCCGAAGCCGGCCGGGTCGCTGGCGGCAACGGGCTGGCCGCAGCGGGTCTCGCTGGTTCGTATGGCGGCGGCGGGCGCTCCGGCGCCCTCGAAGCCGGACGCTGAGCACCGGCCGGCGATCGCTGTCCGCCAATGGTGACGGTCGCCGGCCTGGCCTGGACGGTTCGACGCGGCGGGGGTGAGCCGTGATAGTCGCAAGTCTTCTGCTCATCCTCGTCGCGGTGGCGCTACTGGTGCTCGGCCTGGCCGGTGGCTCCAGCTTCTTGTTGGTCATCTCCATCGCGGCCAGTCTGCTGGCCGCCGTGGCGTTGGTGGTGGGCGCCCGCCAGGCAGCCGCCAACCGCGCCATGGCGGATCCCGGCCGGACCGACCGGCGGCACCCCGACGCGCCCCGCACGGCCAGCCAGGCCACACCGGGTGTCGCGTACGGGCCGCCGCTGGTCGAGCCGGAGGTGCCGGTCCAGCACGTGCCCACGACGTTTGGTACCGGCGGCACCGGGTGGCGGCAACCACCCGAGCCGCCGGTCGACCATGCGCCGCCGGTCGATGAGATGTCGCCGGTCGACGCGTCGCACGTCGATGACGCGTCGCCGTTGGTGGGTGCGGCGGACGAGGCGCCCGCGCGGGCCCGGCCGGTCAGCCCGGCGTCGCCGATGGACGACGTGTTCGACCCCGCGGTCGCGGCTGTCGACGAGCCGGCCGCCCAGCAGATCACGGCCGCCGAGGCGGCCCGGGTGGCCCGACTGCTCGACGCCGTCGAGGTCGTCGACGGCCGCCCCCGTTACCACCTGGACGGCTGCCCCCACCTGATCGGCTGGCAGCCCGAGACGTTGCCGGTCGCCGAGGCCGTGGACCTCGGCTTCACCCCGTGCGCGCACTGCGCGCCGGCGACCGCTCTCCTCGCCGACGCCCGGCCGATCTGAAGCGGCGCCGGTGCCCGCACAGGACACGCTCACCGTGGCGGTACGGGTGAAGCCCGGCGCCTCGCGGGACCGGGTGGGTGGCCGCTTCGACGGCCCGCACGGGCCCGCGCTCGTGATCGCGGTCCACGACCCGGCCGTCGACGGTCGGGCCACCGAGGCCGCCCGGCGGGCGTTGGCCGGCGCGTTGGGCGTCCGACCTGCCGTCGTGTCACTGCGTGCCGGCGCGGCCAGTCGGGACAAGCTCTTCCTCGTCGACCGGCCCGGCCCGGAGCTGCCCGAGGTGCTGCGCCGTCTGCGCGACGGATCCGTCGAGTGAGGACAGCCCAGGCAAGGCAGCCGTGACGCCCGGGTTGGATATCGCGCTGCTGCTCGGTGCGGCAGTGCTGTTGGTCGCTGTCGGCGCGGTGCGATTCTCCACCAGGCTCGGCGTGCCCAGCCTCCTGGTCTACCTGGCTCTCGGTGTGGCGATCGGCGAGAACGGGTTGGGCATCCGTTTCGACGATGTCGAGCTGACCCGGACCCTCGGCTTCTGCGCGCTGATCGTGATCATCGCGGAGGGCGGGCTCACCGCCCGGTGGACCACGCTGCGCCCGGTGCTCGGGCTGGCCTCCGCGCTCTCCACTGTCGGCGTGATCGTCAGCATCGCGGTGGTCGGCGTGGCGGTGCACCTGCTGCTGGGGCTGGACTGGCGGATGGCGCTGCTCTACGGCGCTGTGCTCTCGTCCACCGACGCGGCGGCCGTCTTCGCCACCCTGCGCCGGCTGCGGTTGCCGCCCCGGCTGGTGGCGACACTGGAGGCCGAGTCGGGGATGAACGACGCCCCGGTGGTGCTGCTGGTGGTGCTGCTGTCCCACAGGGGTTTCGCGCATCCGTGGTGGTACGAGGTCGCGCTGGTCTGTTACGAGCTGGGCGTCGGTGCGGCGGTGGGGGTGGCCGCCGGCGTCGCCGGCACCTGGGCGCTGCGCCGGGCCGCGCTGCCCTCGGCCGGGCTCTACCCGATCGCCGCGGTGGGCATCACAGTGCTGGCGTACGCCGCGGGGGCTGTTCTGCACGCCTCGGGCTTCCTCGCCGTCTATGTGGCAGGGGTGTTGCTGGGCAATGCCCGCCTGTCGCACCGGCAGGCGATTCTCGGTTTCGCGGACGGGCTGGCCTGGCTCGCCCAGATCGGGTTGTTCGTGCTGCTCGGGTTGCTGGTCTCGCCGGGCCGGCTGGACGCGGCGGTACTGCCCGCGGTGGTCGCCGGGCTGGCTCTGGTGCTCCTGGCCCGGCCGCTGTCGGTGGCTGTCTCGGCGGTGCCGTTCCGGGTCGGGCTTCGAGAACAGGCGTTCCTGTCCTGGGCGGGGCTGCGCGGTGCGGTGCCGATCGTGCTGGCCACCATTCCGCTGTCCGAGCGGGTGCCCGGCGCGGAGCGCCTCTTCGACGTGGTCTTCGTGCTGGTGGTGATCTTCACGCTGGTGCAGACCGGGACGCTGGGGCCGTTCGCCCGCCGGTTGCGGGTGACCGCGCCGGCCGAGGCCGCCGAGATCCACGTGGAGACCGCGCCGCTGGAGCGAATGCGGGCGGACCTGCTCCAGGTGGAGGTGCCACCGGGCTCACGACTGGCCGGCGTGCACGTCGACGAGCTGCGCCTTCCGTTGGGCGCGTCGGTGACCCTTGTGCTGCGCGACGGCGTGGGTTTCGTGCCCGCACCCGACACCCGGTTGAAGACCGGCGACAGTCTGCTGATCGTGGCGACCGCGGGGGTGCGGGACGCGGCGGAACGGCGGTTGCGGGCGGTCAGCCGGCGGGGTCGTCTGGCCCGATGGTTTGGTGAGTACGGGGATGAGGTGCCCAATTGATCTGCTAGCGTTCCCTTTGCCCCAGTTAGGCAGGGCTAGGGGCTGTTAGACGGTGCGACGGTGCGGCACGTTGTCGGACGCCTGTACGTTCCGTATTCTTGCCAACCTCCGGAGTGCGCGGCCATCGTCGCCGTGCGCCCCTTTTCGTACATAGGGGACGCCCTGGTCGGCGCCCCCTGTCCAGGCGCCGCGGACCGCGCGGTTCCCCGGCCGAGGGAGCGACCCATGGCGAAGCCATCCGACACCAGGACCGCCGGGCGCAAGCCGGCGGCGAAGGCCACCCGTAGCACGGCGGAGACCGAGAAGATCCGGGCGGCGCTGGCGGCGCGGCGGGACGAGCTTCGTGCCGAGTACGATCAGACGCTGAGTGAGATCACCGAGCTGCAGCGCGATCGGCTGACCGACTCGGCCGGGGACGACCAGGCCGACACGGGCACCAAGACGCTCGAGCGGGAGCAGGAGATCTCTCTCGCCAACAGCATTCTGGAACGGATCACGCAGGTGGAGCGCGCTCTGGAGCGTCTCGACGAGGGTGGTTACGGCTGGTGCGAGCGGTGCGGCAACCCGATCCCGGTCGAGCGCCTCGCCGCCTTCCCGTCGGCCACCCTGTGTGTGACGTGCAAGCAGCTGGAGGAGCGGCGCTGAGGTCCGTTCCCCGGCGGCGATGAGACGGTGAGCGATCACCGCCAAGACTGTCGATGGGGAGCGCATGACCGCAGTACCGTCCGCCGAACCCGGCCGCACCGATCCGGGCGGCGGCACCCGCCGGCCCCGGGCAGTCGCGATTCTCGCCGGAGTCGCCCTGGTGGCCCTGCTGGCCGACCTGGTCACCAAGCACCTCGCGCTCGCCGCGCTGACCGACCGGGAGCCGGTCCGGCTGCTCGGTGGGTTCGTCTACCTGAGCCTGACCCGCAACAGCGGTGCGGCCTGGAGCATCGGCGCGGACCACACCTGGGTCTTCCCACTGATCACCATCGGTGTGGTCGGTTGGATCGTCTGGATGGCACTGCGGCTGCGCTCGCTGCCCTGGGCGGTCTCGCTCGGCCTGGTTCTCGGTGGCGCGTTGGGCAACCTCGTCGACCGGATCTTCCGGGCGCCGTCCCCGTTCCACGGGCACGTCGTCGACATGATCAGCCTCTTCGACCCGTACGGTCAGGTCTGGCCGGTGTTCAACCTTGCCGACAGTTCACTGGTCTGTGGCGTGCTGCTGGCCGTCCTGTTGGAGTTGACCGGCCGCCAGCGTGACGGCCGGCGGGCGGGGCGCGACGGCGACCCGGCCACGACGGACTCCGCCGCGTCGGGCGCCGAGCAGCGGGAGCGGGCATGACCTCGGCATTCGCCGCTGGCGGCGACCACCGTTCCCTTCCGGTTCCGGACGGCCTCGACGGCATGCGCCTGGACCAGGCCGTGTCCCGCCTGTTCGGGCTGTCCCGCACCGCCGCCGCGGCCCTGGTCGACGCCGGGGACGCGCTGGTCGACGGCTCCGCCCGGGCCAACTCGCACAAGGTCAAGGCCGGCTCCTGGCTGGACGTCACGCTGCCCGCCCCTGTCGCACCGCCGACAGTGGTGCCGCAGGCGGTGCCCGGCCTGCGGGTCGTCTACGCCGACGACGACATCGTCGTGGTCGACAAGCCGGTCGGGGTGGCCGCGCACCCGAGCCCCGGGTGGACCGGGCCGACGGTGATCGGCGCGCTCGCCGCGATCGGGCACCGCATCTCCACCAGCGGCGCCGCCGAACGCCAGGGCGTGGTGCACCGGCTCGACGTGGGCACCACCGGGATCATGGTGGTGGCCAAGAGCGAGCAGGCGTACACGGCGTTGAAGCGGGCCTTCAAGTACCGCGAGGTCGACAAGGGCTACCACGCGGTGGTGCAGGGTCACCTGGACCCGCTGCGGGGCACCGTCGACGCGCCGATCGACAGGCACCCCACCCACGACTACCGCTGGGCGGTGGTGTCCGGCGGCAAGCCGAGCATCACCCACTACGACACCCTCGAGGCGTTCCCGGCGGCGAGCCTGGTCGACGTCCGGCTGGAGACCGGCCGGACCCACCAGATCCGGGTGCACTTCTCCACCCTGCGACACCCCTGTGTGGGTGACCTCACCTACGGCGCGGATCCCACCCTCTCGGCCCGTCTCGGCCTGGCCCGACAGTGGCTGCACGCCCGCGAACTGAGCTTTTTGCACCCCCGAACGGGGGACGAGGTCCGGTTCGTCAGCGACTACCCTGACGACCTGGACCGTGCGCTTCAGATCCTGCGTGACTGAGCGGCGACCGCCCGACACCGTTCCACAGAGGGGATCCCGCCCGTGCGCGCCGGCAACCTGCTGCGGCAGCTGGACCAGCGGTTGCTGCCGCCGCTGACCCGGACCGTGGCCCGCCTCGGCGACCGGTCGGCGCGCTCCGGCGTGCTCAGTTGGGCCGCGGTGCTCTCCGCGGCGGCGGTGTTGGGCACCGCCGTCTGGGCCGTCGACGACACTCCGGTCGGCGACCGGACGGTCGGCGAGGTGACCCGGGTCGGCGTTGCCGACGGCGACTCCGTCCCCGGCTACCTGCGGTCCGCCGCGGCCGACCTGGCCGCGCTGCCCGCGTCCGCCCCGGCCGCCGAGGGCGGGACGTACGCGCTGGTCACGCTCGACACGTACCTGCCTCCGCAGCGGCTGGCGACGGTGCTCGGCGACGTCGGCGTCTCGACGGTCTTCGGGCGGGTTCCGCTGCCCGGCCGGCAGACCGAGATCGTCAAGATCCCCGCGCTGCGGGTGCCGGACGACGTGGTGGCCGGGATGGAACAGGTGGCGGCCCGCAAGGAGGCCGAGGCCGCCGACTACCGGGCCAGGGCCGCCGCTGTGGACGGCGACGGGGTGGGCGAGCGGGAGTTGCGGGAGCAGTACGCCAGCGGCGCCGAGGTGGCCGCCGCCGAGGCGGTCGCGTACCGCACCGGCTGCGCCTGCGTCTACGCGGCGGTGGTTCGCGCGACGCCGGTGGCGCTGCGCGGTGTCGCGGCCCGGCCGGATGTACGGGCGGTCGACCCGGCCCCCGAGGTGTACCGGCTGGACCGGACGGTCTTCACGCCGCCCCTGCCCGAGCAGCGCGACGTGGTGCGCCCGCCGGCCGACACCGGGCCGAGCCCGGTACCGACCCGGTCCGAGCCGCCAGCGCCGATGATCAGCGCACCGGCGCCGTCGACCCCCGTGGGCGAATCGTCGGAACCCGCACCAGTCGTGACGATTCCGTCACCCGAACCGTCGACGCCGGAGCCCGCCGAGTCGGCGCCGCCGAGCGTCACCACCTCGCCGGACGCCGCCCTCACCGAGCCGTTGCCGCCATCGCCGTCGTCGTGATCTGCGCCGGCTGGTGTGCGCTCTGAGGTGTGGTCCGAATAGGGTTGGGTTCGTAGCCTGTCAGACAGAGATCGATGGCGCTGGGAGGGCGGGCCGTGGAGGGCAGTGAGACCGGCTGGGGCCGGCCGGCCGAACCAGCGCCGCGGTGGCGCGCGCTGTTGGACCGTGCCCGGCTGGGCGGTCGCGGCGCGGAGCAGACCGAGCCGGAGCGGCGCGGCGAGGAACCGCCGCCGGACCCGCTGCCACGACGTGCGGCCCCCAACGGCTACGCCGGGCGGGCACCCGCCATCGGGCATCCGGCCGACCTGTCGTACGGCGCGGAGCCTGGTTACCGGGCTGAGGCGACCTACCGGGTCGACCCCGCGTACCGGGCCGAGCCGGACTACCGGGCCGAGCCCGCGTACCGCACCGAGCCGGGTTATCGGGCCGAGCCGGACTATCGAGCCGAGCCGGCGTACCGGACCGGGCAGCCGGACTACCGCGCCGAGCCCGGTTACCGGGCCGAGCCGGGCTACCGCGCCGAACCGGGCTACCGGGCCGAACCGGACTACCCCGCCACGCCCGGCTACCGGGCCGAGCCCGACTACCGGGCGGACCCGGGTTATCGGGCCGAGCCGGGTTATCGGGCCGAGCCCGACTACCGGGCCGAGCCGACCTACCGGGCCGAGCCCGAGCCACCGGCACGCGGCCCCGACCCGGTCCCGTCGCGCTACGCGTTGCTGGACAACGGCTACCGGCCGGGCGACCCGCCGGTGGAGTCGCGGTACGCCCTGCTGGAGACCGGCTACCAGCCGGAGACCGGCTACCCGGCCGCCCCGCCACCGCCGGTCGCCCCGCCGCCCGTGCCGCCGGTCGCCGTGCCGGTCACGCCGCCCGTTCCGCCACCACCCGCCCCGGCGGTCGGCTCGGCGGTCGCCGAACGCGCCTACCCGCCCCGGATCGAATGGCGCCCACCGGCCGTCGACCAGGAGCAGGAGCGCGCCAACGGGGTGCTCCAACGGGACCTGGGCACGCCCCGGGTGTTCGCCTTCGCCAACCCCAAGGGCGGGGTGCACAAGACGACCGCCACAGTGCTCGCCGCGGCGACGGTCGGCAGCGTCCGTGGCAAGGGCGTGCTGGCCTGGGACGACAACGAGCTGCGCGGCACCCTCGGCCTGCGCGCCGGCAGCGCCCGGCACGCCCGGACGATCCGGCACCTGATCAGCGACCTGGCCCAGATCGAGATCCTGGAAGACGCGACCCTGCTGGACCGCCTTGACGACTACCTGCGGCACGCCTCCGACGGCTCGTACGACGTGCTGGCCGGCGAGGAGAGCCCACGCTTCGCCCAGCGACTGGACCAGTTCACCGTCCGACGGGTGCTGGAGCTGCTGCGGCGCACCCACGACGTGGTCTGCGTGGACACCGGCAACAACGTGGAGAGCCCCAACTGGCGCACTGTGATGCAGGCCGCCGACCAACTGGTGGTGACCACTGTGCCCCGGGAGGACGCGGCGTTCAGCGCGGACTGGATGCTCGACCTGCTGCACGAGGAGGGCATGGGCGAGTTGGCGGACAACGCGATCACCCTCATCTCCTGCCCGACCCCCGGTCGCTCGACGCTCCAGGACGACCTGGAGCGGCACTTCGCCACGCGTACCCGGGGCGTGGCCGTCGTGCCGTACGACCCGGCTCTGGAGACCGGGTCGTCCATCGAGTACCACCAGCTCCAACCGGAGACCCGGCAGGCGTGGCTGCGGGCCGCGGCGATGATGGTGGAGCCGTTCGCCCGGTGAGCTGGTCTGCCGCCACCGGAGCCCCGGCCGCGCACCGGGCCTGAGAGGATCATCGGGTGAGCCCGGACAACCCCGACCGTGAGCGGCCCGTCGACGAGCCCGACCAATCCGCGCCGCCCGGTACGCCGGACGCGAGACCGCCGGAGGTCGACCCGCCGGCCGCGACGACGCCCGGCGGGTTCGGTCCGGGCCGCCTGCCGGACTCGGCGGCGTACCAGAGCTTGTTGGAGCTTCGGTTCGACGAGCCGCGTCGCCCGTTGCGTGCCCTGGCGACGGTGCTGGGCACCGTGCTCGCGCTGGCCGTGTCGGGTGTTCCGCTCGGGCTGCTCTGGGCCGCGCTCGCGCCGGACACCCCGGTGCTCAAGACCGCCGAGGGGGCGATCTACGCCGAGCCGCAACCGGAGCAGCCGATCGCCGCCGACGGCTGGTTCAGCCTGCTCGGGCTCGCCTTCGGGCTGCTCGTGGCGTTCGCCCTGTGGTTCGTGCTGCGTCGACGGCGCGGCCCGGTCGGGTTGCTCGCCGCGGTGCTCGGCACCCTGGTCGCCGCGCCGGTGGCCTGGCAGGTGGGACGGCGGATCGGCCTGGCCACCTTCGACCGGCTGCTGGCGACCGCCCCGGTCGGGCAGGCCTTCAGCAAACCCGCCGACCTGCGGGCGGGTGGGGTGGACTGGCTGCTCGGCGTGCTGCCGGTGCCGCACGGCAACCTGCTGCTGCCGGCGTTCGGGGCCGCTGTCATGTACACACTGCTGGCCGGTTGGTCGCGGTGGCCGGGGCTGCGCCCGGAGCCCGAGCCGGGGGAGTTCAGTTGGGTGTCGGCGGGGACGCCAGCTCCGACAGCGGCACCGGAACCGCCCGCACCTGACGCAGCAGAGCCGCCTCGCGGTTGAGCAACCGCAGCTCGGCGCGGAGCCGGGAGGCGGTGTCGTCGATCGCCAGCAGCCGTTGCCGGTCGTCGACGGTGAGCGCCGCGGTCGCCGCCACCAGGTGCGAGAGCACTGTCGGGTCCTCCGGCAACTGCTCGGAGATCTCCTCCGGGTCGGAGCGGATCAGGCCGAGGTACTGCCGGAACACAGCGATCACCCGGGCGGCCAGCAGATCGGCCACCTCGTCCGGGCCGCCCGGGTCGGGCAGCCACTCGACGTCGGCGGTCAGGTAGGGCTCGGCGCTGTCGTCGATGTCGGCGATCCGGAATCGACGCCGCCCGACAGTGACGATGTCGAAACCACCGTCGGTCAACTCGGTCACCTGGCGCAGCTCGGCGGTGCAGCCCACCTCGTGCAGCGTCACCTCGCCGACGCTCGATCCGGCCGGGGCGCCGGCGGGACCGGCGGGCGCGACTTCCCAGCCGGCCTGGATGGCCACCACGCCGAACTCGCGTGGGGCACCGTCGGGCAGGCCGACCAGGTGCCGGACCAGCGCCCGGTAGCGCTCCTCGAAGATGTGCAGCGGCAGCACCAACCCGGGAAAGAGCACCGTTGCGAGCGGGAAAACCGGCAGCCGTGCGGTCACATGGTCGAGCCTAACCAATCCCGCCCCCGGGGGCGTGGCCCGGCTCACCGTCCCGGCGGACGGGCGGCTCGGGTGGACGTCGGGCCGGCCGCCTAGACTCGCAAGGGTGCTGAATCGGATCGACCTGCGCGACGGTCTCGGTGACCCGCGCCGCCTGCTGCCCCGTGCCCAGCTCGACGTGTCCGTCGCCGTCGAGCGCATCCGGCCCCTGGTGGAGGCGGTCCGTGAGCATGGGTACCCAGCGATCCGGGAGGCCAGCGCTCGGTTCGACGGCATCTCCCCGGAGGTGCTGCGGGTGCCGGTCGAGGCGATCACCGAGGCGGAGGGGGTGCTCGACCCGGCGGTGCGTGCCGCGCTGCTGGAGTCCATCGCCCGGGCCCGTCGGGTGCACGATGATCAGCGGCGCACCGACCACACCACGACTGTGGTGCCCGGCGGCACTGTCACCGAGCGATGGCTGCCGGTCGACCGGGTCGGCCTCTACGTGCCCGGTGGCCTGGCGATGTACCCGTCGACCGTGGTGATGAACGTGGTGCCCGCCCAGGCGGCCGGGGTGCGCTCGCTGGTGGTGGTCAGCCCGCCGCAGAAGGACAACGGCGGCCTGCCCGATCCCCGGGTGCTCGCCGCGTGCGCGCTGCTCGGCGTCGACGAGGTGTACGCGGTGGGCGGGGCCCAGGCGGTGGCGATGCTGGCGTACGGCGCGGCGGTGGACCCGGCGGGTGAGCTGCGATGCGACCCCGTCGACCTGATCACCGGCCCGGGCAACATCTGGGTGACCGCCGCCAAGCGGCTGCTGCGCGGCGTGGTCGGCATCGACGCCGAGGCCGGGCCGACCGAGATCGCCATCCTGGCCGACGACACCGCCGACCCGGCGCACGTGGCCGCCGACCTGATCAGTCAGGCCGAGCACGACCCGCTCGCGGCGAGCGTGCTGGTCACCCCGTCGGTGGCGTTGGTCGAGGCGGTCGAGGCGGAGTTGGCCCGGCAGGTGCCGGCGACCAAGCACACCGAACGGGTCACCACGGCGCTGACCGGTGAGCAGAGCGGCGTGGTCCTGGTCGACGACCTCGAGGCGGGGCTGCGGGTGGTCGACGCGTACGCGGCCGAGCACCTGGAGATCCAGACGGTGGACGCCCGGGAGTGGGCGCTGCGGGTCCGCAACGCCGGGGCGATCTTCGTGGGCGCCTGGTCGCCGGTGTCGCTCGGTGACTACTGCGCCGGCTCCAACCACGTGTTGCCCACCGGCGGCTGCGCCCGGCACTCCTCCGGCCTGTCCGTGCAGTCCTTCCTGCGCGGCGTGCACCTGATCGAATACAGCGAGGCCGCGCTGCGCGACGTGGCCCCGCACGTGGTCACCCTGGCCAACGTGGAGGACCTGCCCGCGCACGGCCAGGCGGTCCAGGCCCGTTTCCCGGGAGGGTCGGCGTGAGCGCGCGCACCAGCCGGCGTGGGCGTCCGGTGCCTCCGGCCGGGGTCTCGCGAAACGGGGTGGCGGCGTGACCAGCCTGGAAGAGCTGCCGATCCGGGCCGACCTGCGGGGGCTGTCGCCGTACGGGGCGCCGCAGTTGGACGTGCCGGTGCGGCTCAACACCAACGAGAATTCCCACCCGGTGCCGGACCCGGTGGTCGAGGCGATCGGCAAGGCGCTCGCGGCCGAGCTGCGTGAGCTGAACCGCTACCCGGACCGCGACGCGGTGGCGCTCCGCGCCGACCTGGCCGAATATCTCGGGCACGGGCTCACTGTCGATGAGGTGTGGGCGGCCAACGGCTCCAACGAGATCCAGCAGCAGCTACTCCAGGCGTTCGGTGGGCCGGGGCGTACCGCGCTCGGCTTCGTTCCGGCGTACTCGATGCACCCGCTGCTGGCCCTCGGCACCGGCACCCGGTGGGTGCCCGCCGCGCGCGGCGTCGACTTCGGGTTGACCGCCGAAGAGGCGGTGGCCCAGGTCCGCGAGCACCAGCCGGACGTGGTCTTCCTCTGCTCGCCGAACAACCCCACCGGCACCGCACTGGACCCGGCGGTGATCGCCGCGGTGCTCGACGTCGCGCCCGGCATGGTGGTCGTCGACGAGGCGTACGCCGAGTTCGCCAGGCCCGGGACGGTCAGCGCCCTGGCGGTGCTGCCCGGCCACCCACGGCTGGTGGTCACCCGGACGATGAGCAAGGCTTTCGGCTTCGCCGGTGGTCGGCTGGGTTACCTGGCCGCCGACCCGGCGGTGGTGCGGGCGGTGCAGCTCGTCCGTTTGCCGTACCATCTCTCCGCGCTCACCCAGGCCGCCGCACGCGCGGCGGTGGCTCACCGCGACGCCCTTCTCGGTACGGTGAGCGCGATCATGGCGCAGCGGGACCGGATCGTGGCGACGCTGCGCGAGCGGGGGTTGCGGGTCGCTGACAGCGACGCCAACTTCGTGCTCTTCGAGGTGGGCGGCGACCAGACCATCGTCTGGAACGCCCTGCTGGCGCAGGGGGTGCTGGTCCGTGACGTCGGCCTGCCCGGCTGGCTGCGGGTGACCGCCGGCACCGCCGCCGAGACCGACGCCTTCCTTTCTGCAATGGAGACTTCGCAATGAGTCGGACCGCCCGGGTGGAACGGATCACCAAGGAGACCAAGGTCCTCGTCGAGATCGATCTCGACGGCACCGGTGCCGCCGAGATCAGCACCGGCGTCGGTTTCTACGACCACATGCTGCACCAGATCGCCCGGCACGGCGGCTTCGACCTGACCGTGCGCACGGTGGGTGACCTGGAGATCGACGCGCACCACACGATCGAGGACACCGCGCTGGCCCTGGGTGCGGCGTTCGACCAGGCGTTGGGCGACAAGGCCGGCATCCGGCGGTACGGTTCGGCGACCGTGCCGATGGACGAGGTGCTGGTCCGGGCCGCGGTGGACCTGTCCGGTCGGCCGTACGTGGTGCACGACGAGCCGGTGCTCGCCCCGTACATCGGGCCGGTGTACGCGACCAGCATGACCCGGCACATCTGGGAGTCCTTCGGTCAGGCGGCCCGGGTCACGCTGCACGTCGACGTGCTGCGGGCGGCCCGGCCCGGTGGTCACCCGGACGCGCACCACGTGGTGGAGGCGCAGTTCAAGGCGGTCTCCCGCGCGTTGCGCGAGGCCACCTCGATCGATCCGCGTTCCGCCGGAGCGATCCCGAGCACGAAGGGCGCGCTCTGATGAGCGCGAGGAGTGCAGCGCGGCCGAGCCCCGCAGTCACGAATGGAAGGTGGCTCTGATGGGTGCCGCGTTGCCGACGTTGCTGCTGATTCTGGCCGGGGTGCTGGTGGGCGGCACCTGGTCGCTCTACCGGCAGGGCGCGCCGAAGGCCGCCGTGCTGATCACCGCGGCGCTCGCGGTGCTCGCCACCGTCGCCGGGGTGCTGCGGCTGCTGCCGGAGAACGGGTGATCGGGGTGACGACATGAGTGACGTGGTGGTGCTCGACTACGGCTCGGGCAACCTGCGCTCGGCGGAGCGGGCGCTGGCCGCCGCCGGAGCGGACGTCCGGGTGACCGACGACCTGGCCGCGGCGGCTGCCGCCGATGGTCTGGTGGTGCCGGGTGTGGGCGCGTACGCGGCGTGCATGGCGGGGATCGAGGCGCTGGGCGCCGGCCCGGTGATCGCCGAACGGGTGGCTGCCGGCCGGCCGGTGCTCGGCATCTGCGTGGGCATGCAGGTGCTTTTCGAGCACGGCGACGAGCACGGCGTGGTGACCAAGGGGCTGGGGCTGCTTCCTGGCGGGGTGACCCGGCTGGCCGCCACCCGGTTGCCGCACATGGGCTGGAACACGGTCCGGGCTCCGCGGGAGTCGGTGCTGTTCGCCGGGTTGACCGAGCAGAGCCGGTTCTACTTCGTCCACTCGTACGCGATGGGAGACCCGGCGGCGCTGGTGGCTGCCGGTGCCACTGTGACCACCGCCCATCACGACACGGATTTCGTCGCGGCGGTGGAGCGGGGCTCGTTGTCGGCGGCCCAGTTCCACCCGGAGAAGTCCGCCGACACCGGTGCCGCGCTGCTGCGCAACTGGCTCGCCACGCTGCCCAGCGGTGACTGAGCGCCGTCGCGCGGTGCCCGAGCGGCGGGCGTCGCGGTGAGCCGGGAGCGCGCCCGCCGACGGGCGGAGCGGGAGGCGGAGCAGGCCCGGGAGCGGGCGGTCCGGCAGCGGCAGGTGGCCCGCCGGCAACGCCGCCGCGCGGTGGTCCGCAGTTTGACGCCGCGGCTGCGGCGGGGTCGCTCCGGGCGGCTGGCCCGGCACACTCGGGGTGAGCGGGCCGCGATCGTGCTGCTCACCGGCGCGGCGCTGCTCCTGATCTGGACGTTTGTCGACAACCTGGCGTTGCGTATCGCGCTGATCGTGCTCTTGCTGCTCGTACTGCCGGCGATCGTGGTGATCGCCCTGGACCGTCGTACCTGATCGAGGAGAAGACCTTGAGCCTCACCCTGTTACCCGCCGTGGATGTCGCTGACGGCCGGGCCGTCCGGCTCGTGCAGGGCGCCGTCGGAAGCGAGAGCATCTACGGCGACCCGTTGGACGCGGCGCTGGCCTGGCAGCAGGACGGCGCGGAGTGGATCCACCTGGTCGACCTGGACGCGGCGTTCGGTCGGGGCACGAACGCGCACCTGCTCGCGGAGGTGGTGCGCCAGTTGGATGTGAAGGTGGAGCTCTCCGGGGGCATCCGTGATGACGAGTCGCTGCGTGCGGCGCTGGGCACCGGTGCGGCTCGGGTGAACATCGGGACCGCCGCCCTGGAGGATCCGGTCTGGTGTGACCGGGTGGTAGCGGAGTACGGCGACCGGGTGGCCATCGGGCTGGACGTGCGGGGTCACACCCTGTCGGCGCGGGGTTGGACCCGCGATGGTGGTGACCTGTACGAGGTGCTGGAGCGGCTGGACAAGGCGGGCGCGAGTCGGTACGTGGTCACCGACATCACCAAGGACGGCACGATGCGTGGGCCGAACCTGGATCTGCTGCGTGAGGTGTGTGCCCGTACGGACCGGCCGGTGATCGCCTCGGGTGGGGTGTCCACCCTGGACGACCTGCGGGCGTTGGCGACCCTGGAGGCGGCCGGGGTGGAGGGCGTGATCGCCGGCAAGGCGCTCTACGCGGGTGCCTTCACTGTGGCCGAGGCGCTGCGGACGCTGGCCGAGGCGTGACGACGACCCGACTGGGGTCGGGCGGCCCGTGGGAGCAGCGCTACGGGTACTCCCGGGTGGTCCGGGCCGGTGAGTGGGCCTGGACGGCCGGGTGCACGGCGACTGTGGACGGCCGGGTGGCGCACGTGGGTGATCCGGCAGCGCAGACCGCGCAGGCGCTGCGGATCGGGCTGGCCGCGCTCGCCGAGGTGGGTGCGGAGCCGGGCGATGTGGTCCGGACCAGGATGTACGTGACGGACCGGTTGCACGCCGACGAGGTGGGCCGGGCGCACAACGCGGTCTTCGGTGCGGTCCGGCCGGCCGCCACCCTGGTGGTGGTGGCCGGTCTGCTGGACCCGGAGCACCTGGTCGAGGTGGAGTTGGAGGCGTACCTCGGCGATCGCTGAGGTACCGCCCGGGCGTCCTGCCGGGCCGCTCCGCGGCCCGATAGGTTGTGCACAATTTAATTGTGGGCTACGGTTCAGCGGTGACCGATGACCTGGTGCTGCGCCGGCAGGTGTGCTTCGCGCTCTACGCCGCGTCGCGCGCACTGACCGACGTCTACCGGCCGATCCTCGACGAGGTCGGGTTGACCTACCCGCAGTACCTGGTGCTGCTGGTGCTCTGGGAGCGTCCCGACGACGCCCCCACGGTGTCCGAGCTGGGCACCGAGCTGCGGCTGGACTCCGGCACGCTCTCCCCGCTGCTCAAGCGGCTGGAGGGGGCGGGCCTGGTGGTGCGGCGGCGGTCGGCCCGCGACGAGCGGCGGGTCGAGGTGGGCCTCACCGAGCAGGGCCGGGCGCTGCGCGAGCGCGTCTGCGACGTCCCGCTGCGGATCGCGCAGGCCACCGGGCTGGGCTTCGGCGAGCTCGTCGCGCTGCGCGACACCCTCACCCGGGTCACCGACACCATCCACCGACAGAAGGAGCAGTGACCACCATGCAGGTTGTCTACACCGCGTCCGCGACCGCCACCGGCGACGGCCGGGACGGCCACGTCGAAACCTCCGACGGCACCTTCGCACTCGACCTGGCCGTGCCGAAGGAGATGGGCGGCGCCGGTGGCGCGGCCAACCCCGAGCAGCTCTTCGCCGCCGGTTACGCGGCCTGCTTCCACAGCGCGCTGCGGCTGGTGGCCCGCCGGGCCAAGGCCGACGTGACCGGTTCCGTGGTCGGCGCCGAGGTGGGCATCGGCCCGAACGGCAGCGGCGGCTTCGGGCTCACCGTGCAGCTCGTCGTCGACCTGCCCGCCGCGCCCCGCGAGGTCGCCGAGCAGATCGTCGAGCAGGCCCACCAGGTCTGCCCGTACTCCAACGCCACCCGTGGCAACGTCGACGTCACACTGACCGTCCGCGAGACCCTGTCCGCGTGACCTCGCGGCCCCAGGCCCCATCCGCGGACGAGAGGACGACCACCCCGTGACCAGAAACCGCGAGATCCACCTGGCCAGCCGCCCCCAGGGTTGGCCCACCGAAGACACCTTCCGGCTCGTCGAGACCGAGGTCCCGACGCCCGGACCGGGCCAGATCGTGGTCCGCAACCAGTACATGTCCGTCGACCCGTACATGCGCGGACGGATGAACGACGTCAAGTCGTACGTGCCGCCGTTCGCGCTCGACGCGCCGCTCGACGGTGCCGCGATCGGTGCGGTGGTGGCCAGCGAGGCGGCGGACATCGCCGTGGGGACCACCGTCCTGCACGGGCTGGGCTGGCGGGAGTACACGCTGCTCGACGCCACCGCGGCCCGACCCGTCGACCCGAACATCGCCCCGGTCAGCGCGTACCTGAGCGTGCTCGGCATGACCGGGTTGACAGCGTACGCCGGGCTGCTGGAGGTGGCCGCGATGAAGCCCGGCGAGACGGTCTTCGTCTCCGCCGCGGCCGGCGCGGTGGGCAGCCTGGTCGGCCAGATCGCCAAGCTCAAGGGCGCCGGCCGGGTGATCGGCAGCGCCGGCTCGCCGGCCAAGGTCGAGCGGCTGCGGGCGCTGGGCTTCGACGCCGCCTTCGACTACCACGACGGCATCCGCGAGTCGCTGCGGGCGGCCGCCCCGGACGGCATCGACGTCTACTTCGACAACGTCGGCGGTGACCACCTGGAGGCCGCGATCTCCGCCATGAACCTGCACGGGCGGGCCGCCATCTGCGGCATGATCTCGCAGTACAACGCCACCGAGGCGCCGGCCGCCCCGCGCAACCTGGCGCTGGT
This sequence comes from Micromonospora sp. NPDC048986, assembly GCF_040649335.1. NCBI lineage: Bacteria > Bacillati > Actinomycetota > Actinomycetes > Micromonosporales > Micromonosporaceae > Micromonospora > Micromonospora sp. NPDC048986. The sequence goes on along the minus strand of NZ_JBEZFJ010000006.1, from coordinate 209,503 downwards.
CATCGGCAAGCGGCTCACACTGCGCGGCTTCCTGGTCAACGACCACAACGACATGCGGGCGGCGTTCGTGCGCGACGTGGCGGGCTGGCTGCGCGACGGCACGCTGTCCTACGACGAGACGATCGTGGACGGCATCGAGAACGCCCCGGCCGCGTTCCTCGGCCTGCTGCGCGGCGACAACCTCGGCAAGATGCTCGTCCGCGTGTGACGCGGACCTCTCTCACGGCGGTCGACCCGATCGGGTCGACCGCCGTGCCGCGTGCGGAGGATAGGCTCGCGGCATGACGGTGGCGGTACGGGTGATCCCCTGTCTGGACGTGGACGCCGGGCGGGTGGTCAAGGGGGTCAACTTCCTCGACCTGCGTGACGCCGGCGACCCGGTGGAGCTGGCCGCCGCGTACGACCGGGCCGGCGCTGACGAGTTGACCTTCCTCGACGTCACGGCGTCCTCCAGCGACCGGGGCACGATGCTCGACGTGGTGCGCCGCACCGCCGAGTCGGTGTTCATCCCGCTGACCGTCGGCGGTGGGGTCCGGCAGGTCGCCGACGTTGACACACTGCTGCGCGCCGGCGCGGACAAGGTCGGCGTGAACACCGCCGCCATCGCCCGTCCGGAGCTGATCGCCGAGATCGCCGACCGGTTCGGCAGGCAGGTGCTCGTGCTCTCCCTCGACGTGCGGCGCTCGCCCAACGGCGGCACGCCCAGCGGCTTCGAGGTCACCACCCACGGGGGTCGGCGCGGCACCGGCATCGACGCCGTGTGGTGGGCGCACCGGGGCGCCGAGTTGGGCGCGGGGGAGATCCTGCTCAACTCGATGGACGCCGACGGCACCAAGGCGGGCTTCGACCTGGAGCTGATCGCCGCGGTGCGCGCGGTGGTGGACGTGCCGGTGGTGGCCAGTGGGGGCGCCGGCGAGGTGGCGCACTTTCCGCCCGCTGTCGGCGCTGGCGCGGACGCCGTGCTCGCCGCCAGCGTCTTTCACTTCGGCGAGCTGACCGTCGCCGAGGTCAAGGACGCGCTGCGCCTCGGCGGCCATCCGGTGCGCTGAACGGTTCAGCGCTCGCCGGAGTGCCCCTCCGGTGACCGGCGCGGGGTGGGAATCGAACGGACCGCGTACTCCTGGACGGCAGCCGCGTGGTCGGCCTCGTCCAGGATCCAGTCGGCGCTGCCCGGCGCGTGCCGGCGGGTCAACACACCCTGCACGGTGTCCACCATTGTGGCCACACCCGCGCGCGGCCGGGTACGCCACAGCTGCTCACCCTCGGCGGTGATCCGGAACCAGCCGTCGGCGACGCTGACCAGCCCGGCGCCGACCAACCGCTGGACCGCTGCCTCCACCTCGTGTCGCTGCGGAATCGCGTGGTTGAGGTGGTCGGCGGTGGAGAGCACGTCGGTCAGGCGGACGCCCTCCGGTCGTCGGCTTGTCGCCGACCGGCGGTGCCGTCCGGCCCCGCTCGCGATGACGAGCGACACGAAGATCCAGGCGTCGTTCCAGCGCCAACCGTTCTCCCCCATGCAGAGATGATGACGGCGCGCGTCGCGGAAGGGAACACCCACCCGCGAACCGGTGCGCGGCACCACCACCACGTACCGGTTCGCGGACGGTCGGTGAGGGTTCAGCCGGCCGGGGTGGCCGGCGCGGGGTTGCCCGGTGGGGGCGCGGCGCTGTCCGGCTCGGTGCCCTCCGGCACGACGAACAGCGGGATGAAGAACTGGGCCAACGGGCCGATGGCCAGGGCGTACGCGACGGTTCCCAAGCCGACCTTGCCGCCGAGCAGCCAGCCCAGTGCCAGCACCGTGACCTCGATGACGGTGCGCACCAGTCGGATCGACCGGCCGGGCCGGCGGGCCACGTACCCCGTCATCAGACCGTCGCGGGGGCCGGGCCCCAACCGGGCGCCGAGGTAGAGAGCGGTGGCGGCGCCGTTGGCGACGATCCCGCTGATCAGCATCGCGATCCGGACGCTGAACGGGCCACCCGGGGGCACCAGGGCCAGTGTGGCGTCCACTACCAGGCCGATCACCACGACGTTGCTGACAGTGCCGAGGCCGGGCCGCTGCCGTAGCGGGATCCAGAGCAGCAGGACCAGCGCGCCGACGCCGATGGTGACAGTGCCGAAGGAGAGCCCGGTCAGCTCGGAGAGCCCCTGGTGGAACACGTCCCACGGGTCGAGGCCCAGGTCGGAGCGGATCATCAGGGCCATGCTGACGCCGTAGAGCGTGAGCCCGAGGTAGAGCTGGACCAACCGTCGAACCGGTCGGTGCCGCAGATTGCCAAGCAGTGCCATGCATGCCACCCTAGGTGCCAATCCGCGTCGAGGAAGAAGCCAATATCCGAGGAGTGGCTATGACAGGGCAGGTGCGCGGCGTCCAATTGGCCCGTCTGCTCGGGCAGTGGCATGCCCTGCCGGGCCGCCGCCGCAGCCCCGACTACGCCGCGCTGGCCGGCTCGGTGCGCGGGCTGCTCGCCGACGGCCGGCTGCCGCTGGGCGTCCGCCTCCCGGCCGAACGGGAGCTGGCCGAGGCGCTGCGGATCAGCCGGACCACCGTCACCGCCGCCTACCGGCAGCTCCGCGAGACCGGACACCTGACCAGCCGTCGTGGCGCCGGTAGCTGGACGATGCTGCCCGGCAACCACCGGGTGGCCAGCACCGGCCTGTGGACTCCGCTGGACGACAGGGAGATGCTCGACCTCGGCGTCGCGGCGCTGGCCGCCCCGCCGCAGCTGTTGTCAGCCGCGCGGGCCGCCGCCGAGGACCTGCCCCGCTACCTCAGCGGGGCCGGTTACCACCCGACCGGCATCATCGAGCTGCGCGAGGCGGTGGCCGACGCGTACTCCGCCCGGGGTCTGCCCACCTCGGCCGATCAGATCATGGTCACCAGCGGCACCCAGCACGCACTGGATCTGGTGCTGCGGCTCGCCCTGGCCCCGGGTGGCACCGTGCTGGTCGAGTCCCCGACCTACCCCAACGCCCTCGCCGCGCTGGCCGGCCGGCGGGCCCGGATCAGCACCCACGGGCTGGCCGCCGACGCCGGCTGGGAGCCCGACCTGTTGCTGGGCACTCTCCGGCAGACCCGGCCCAAGCTGGCCTATCTGATTCCCGAGTTCCAGAACCCGACAGGGCATCTGATGCCCGCCTCCCTGCGCGAACACGTGGTGGCCGCGGCGCACGCGGTCGGCACCGATCTGATCATCGACGAGTCCTTCGTGGACCTGTCCATGGACGGCACCGAGGTGCCACCCCCGGTCGCCACCTACGACCGGCACAGCCGGGTGGTCAGCATCGGCGGGATGAGCAAGCCCTACTGGGGTGGCCTGCGGATCGGTTGGGTCCGCGCGTCCGCGCCGCAGGTGCAGCGGCTGGCCGCCGTGCGGGTCGGGGTGGACATGGCCAGCCCGGTGCTGGACCAACTGGTAGCGGTGCACCTGCTCGCCGACGCCGAGGCCATCGTCGCCGACCGCCGCGTCCAGTTGGCCGTCCAGCGCGACGCCCTGCTCGGCGCGCTGGCGCACCAACTGCCGGAGTGGCGGGTCACAGTGCCACGGGGTGGCGTGACGCTGTGGGCCGAGTTGGACGGCCCGGTCTCGAGCGCGCTGGCCCGGGCCGCGGAGGAGGTCGGCGTACGGCTGGCCCCGGGTCCCCGGTTCGGCCTGGACGGCACCCTGGAGCGCTTTTTGCGGCTGCCCTTCACCCTGCCCGCGGCGGACCTCGTGGAGGCCGTCGGGCGGATCGCGGCGATCCGCTACGACCTGGACCGGGCCGGCCGCCAGCGGTGGCGGGAGCCCGCCGTCATCGCCTGAGCCAGCGCCGAACACACCATCGGGATCCGCCGGCACCGTTATGCCGGGAACATGTCATTCGATCTGGTTCGGCTGCCACACTCTCCTGGTGGGCCAGGGTGGCGGGACACGCGGGGTCCGCCGGAGTGCGCCGGGCTCGCGGGCGACCCCGCTGGAACTCTTCTACGACCTGGTCTTCGTCTTCGCCTTTCTGCACGTCACCACGGCCACCGCCGGCAATCCGACCGCCCGCGGCCTGGCCCAGTGCCTGGTGCTGCTGGCCCTGCTCTGGTGGTGCTGGTCGGGGTTCGCCGTGCTGGGCAACCTGATCCGTACCGACCAGGGCATCGTCCCGGCGGTCGGGTTCGTCACCATCGCCGCCGCCTTCGTGCTGGCGCTGAGTCTGCCGAAGGCGTTCGTCGACCGTCCCGGTGGGCTGTTCGGTCCGCTGGTCTTCGCAACCTGCTACTTCGTGGTCCGGGTGAGCGAGAGTGTGATCTTCCTGTGGATCGGCCGCCGGAACCGCGACGTGCGTCGACGCTGGCAGTTGCTCGCCCTGCCGGCGTTCCTGGCCACGAGCCTCATCGTGGTCGCCGGGTTGCTGCCCCAGCGGCTCTTCGACGGAACGGCCGAGTCGGTGACCCGGCTGCTGTGCTGGCTCGCGGCCCTCAGCGTGGAGTACGGGGCCGGGCTGGCGCTGCGGGGCACCGGGTGGACGGTGCTCTCCGCCGGGCACTGGGCGGAGCGGCACGGTCAGATCGTCCTGGTCGCCCTCGGCGAGGCGATCATCGCGCTCGGGTTCAGTCCCGGCGAAACCGCCGGCCTGCCGCTGACCTGGCCGGTGCTGTTCGCCGCGGTGCTCGGCATCGCGGTGGCCGCCGCGATGTGGTGGGCGTACTTCGACACCCTGGCGCTCGGCATGGAACAGACCCTGCACCGCACCCGCGACCCGGACGCGCGCGCCATCCTGGCCCGCAACGCCTACAGCTACCTGCATTTGCCGGTCATCGCCGGCATCATCCTGTTCGCGCTCGGACTCAAGGGGTTGATCCACGAAGGCGCCGATCCCACCACACCGAGCTGGGGCATTCCGCTGCCGAGCTTCGACCTGCTGGCGCTCTACGGTGGGGTCGCGCTCTACCTGCTCTCGCTCATCGTGCTCGGCCGGCGGATGCTCGGCGCGCCCCGCTGGCCCACCGTCGGCGGGATCCTGCTGCTGATTGCGCTGGTGCCGGTTGCCGGGTCGCTACCCGAGCTGATCGCCTTGACCATGTTGGCGCTGGCCACGGCGGTGGCGGTGGCGGCGCAGACGGTCATCGACTCCCGGCGCCGGGCCGGGGTCCGGCAGATGGCGTTGGAGGAGCAGCTCGCCGCGGAGGAGGAACAGACGAGGTGGCGGGGTCACCACCTGTGAGGGTCCCGCACCGGCCTGCTCGCCGGCACGGGACCCTCGGTCGGCTCAGAGCTCGGCGAGGGTGCCGGCGTACATCTTGTCGATCTCGGCGGAGAAGTTGCTCTCCACCCCACGCCGCTTGATCTTCAACGACGGGGTGATCTCGCCGTCCTCGATCGTCAGGTCGCGCGGCAGGATGGCCACCTTCTTGATCGTCTCCCAGCGGTTGAGCTTGGCGTTGAGCTGGGCGACGTACTCCTCGACCATCGTCTGGGCCTCAGCCGACGCGACGATCTCGGTGTAGCTGCGCCCTTCGAGGGGGCCGCCGGCGACCCAGCCCCGGATCGCGTCCTGGTCCAGGGTGACCAGCATCGTGCAGAAGTTGCGGGCCTGACCGACGACGACCGCCTGCGAGGTGTACGGGCAGATGGCCTTGAACATGCCCTCGATGTGCGACGGCGCGATGTACTTGCCGCCCGACGTCTTGACCAGGTCCTTCTTGCGGTCGGTGATGCGCAGGTAGCCCTGCTCGTCGAGGCTGCCGATGTCACCGGTACGGAAGAAGCCGTCCTCGGTGAACGCGGCAGCGGTCTCCTCCGGCAGGTTGTGGTAGCCGCGCATCACCGGCCGACCCCGCACCAGGATCTCCCCGTCGGTGTCGATCTTGCACTCGAGGTCGCCCATCGCCCGGCCCACGGTGCCGATCCGTAGCCCGGCCGGAGGGTTGACGAAGTTGCCGGCGCTGGTCTCGGTCAGGCCGTAGCCCTCGGAGATCGGGAGGTTCGCGGCGGCGAAGAAGGTGGCGATCTCGGGGCTGAGCGGCGCGGCGCCGGACACCAGCACCCGCATCCGGCCGCCCAGGCGGGCCTGAAGCTTGCTGAACACCAGCTTCTCGGCAAGCCCGTAGCGCAGCTTCAGCCCGGCCGGCACCGGCTTGCCCGCCTGCTCCAGGGTGACCTTCTCCTTGCCGACGCCGACGGCCCAGCCGAAGATCTTCGCCTTCGCGCCGCCGGCGCCCTGCGCGGTGGTCACTGCCTTGTTGTAGACCTTCTCGAACACCCGGGGAGCACCGCACATCAGCGTCGGGCGGATGACCGAGAGCAGGTCGACCAGCTTGTCCACCCGCCCGTCGACGTAGGTGGGCAGGCCGACGTGGATGGCGCCGCAGAGCAGGGTCTTGCCGAACGAGTGGGCCAGCGGCAGCCACAGGTACTGCAGGTCGTCGTCGCGCAGCAGCCCGACCTCCGCCTGCGCCACGGCCTCCCAGCACCAGCCGCCGTGCAGCAGCTCGACGCCCTTGGGCCGGCCGGTGGTGCCGGAGGTGTAGATCAGGGTGGCCAGGTGGTCCGGGCCGATGCCGGCCACCAGCATGTCGATCAGCTCCGGCTCGGCGGCCAGCGCCTGGGTGCCGCGCTCCTCCAGGTCGGACAGCGTCAACTGCGCGATGGCGGCGTTCGGGTCGACGGCGCCGTCGAGGAGCACCACGTGGGTGAGCGCGGGCAGGGACGCCCCGGCGATCTTCGCCGCCTGGGCCGGGTTCTCCGCGAACAGCACCTTCGATCCGGAGTCGGCGATGATGTACGTCGCGTCGGCCGGCTCGGTGGTGGGGTAGACGGTGGTTGTCGCGCCGCCGGCGCACATGATGCCGAGGTCGGCGATCACCCATTCCAGCCGGGTGTTGGCGAGGATCGCGACTGGGTCCTCCTGGCCGACGCCGAGGCCGTGCAGGCCGGCGGCGACCGCCTTGGCGCGCTGCCCGACCTGCGCCCAGGTCAGCCAGACGGGCCCCGAGTCGTCGGGGTTGGGGGACGCGAACGCGTTCCGGTCGGGGGTGGCCGCCACGCGCTTGAGGAACATGTCCGGGATGGAGCGGTACGGTACATCGAGAGCCATCGCTGTAGCCGCCTTCGGGGGTGGTGGCGTGACGGTCGTCACGTCATGATGGTTACCGAAGAGTATTGCCTGTTGCCGTGCATCGGCTAGCCCTGTTGATCGTCCGGCCGGCCCATCCCGCCAACCGGTACGGCCGATCAGGCGTAGCGGGCAGCCACCACTGACCAGTCGTAGGTGGCCCGGACCCAGTTGCGCCGGGCGGCCAGGGCGTCGCGGATCCCGTCGTCGCCGGCGGCGCGCAGCGCCTCCTCCGCGTCCAGGTACGTCGCCAACCCCTGGTTGAACCGGTGTGCCGCACTCCGCAGCGCTGTCACCTCGTCCGCGTCGCTGCCCTGGGCGATCACCGTGACGAGGTTGTGCGCGTCCGGGTCGGCCTGGCTCTCCTTGCCGTAGGAGAAGAGGTCGTTGCACCAACAGACCAGGTCCACCGCCAGCAGGTCCAGGGCGACCAGCCCCGGGTTGGCCCGCTGGGCTGGCCCGGAGGGCCGCGTCGACGCCAGGTCGGTCAGGGTGAGGCAGGGGTGCACGCCGCCGATGTGCCGGCGTAGCTGCACGTACTCCGCCACCTCGGGCACGCGCCGACGTTCCCGGTTGCCCGCCTCCCAGAGCAGCGCCAACAGGTACTCGCGCATCTGGCTGACGAACCGCAGCAGCAGTCCGGCGTGATCGTGCAGTCGGGTCCGGCGGCAGAGGTCGTGCAGCGCGTCACCCAGTGGCCCGACGGCGGGCGGCACGACGTACGGGTCACCGCAGCGGTCCAGCACGTCGAGCAGGGTGCTGATCGCCGGACCCAGTCGGACCGGGTCGGCGCCGAGGCCGTCCTCGTCGCAGGCGTCGTCCATCACGAAGAGCCAGCTGATCAGGTCAGTGAGCAGCCGCAGGCCCTCGACGGAGCCGTCCGGGCAGGCACGGCCGGCCAGTCCGGCGGCGTCGGCCCGTTCCAGGCGTCGCACGCGTTGGCTGGAATCGACCAGCCCGAACGTGCGCGCCCACTCCACGCTCTCACCCGCCACCTGGTCGGTGGCCCCGTGGCGCCCGGTGGGAAACGGGGGTTCCCTCAGCGCCGAAATCGCGAAGTCCCGCACAATGCGCCCCCACTTCGTGCCGCTCGGCGCGGAGCGGCGCGGTGAAGCGTACGGGAGGAGGTATCAGCGTCTTTCGCTGGGTGTGGGCAACTCCACAGTTGTTCGGTGACCGTTTACGTACAAACAGTCACATGCCCAGGTTGGCGGCGCGTAGCCGCCGAGCCGCCTCGGTCGAGCCGTTCAGTTGGACCCGGGCCACCCGTTGCCGGCCGGAGACGAACAGCACCAGCTCGGCCGGGGCGCCGACCAGGCGCAGTGGCTCACCACCGCGTCCGAGGGAGATCTCGCCGTGGCCGGGCGCCTGCACGTAGAGGTCCGCCGGAAAGCGGCGCAGTGCCAGCCGGACCATCGGGGCCGCGCGTTTCCAGAGCGCGCTCTGCAGGCCGGTGGGCAGATCGCGCGGCTGCCACCCGGAGCCGGCCCGCCGGACGTCCTCGTGATGGATGAAGAACTCCATCGTGTTCGCCAACTCGTCGGTCAGCGGGTTGCTGACCGGGCTCCACAGCGGCGGTCGGCGCACCTGTGCCACCAGCTCGGGGTAGGGCCGTGCGGCGAGTCGCCGACGGACCCGTTCGGCGTAGCCGCGCAGCGGTGGCAGCACGATCCCACCCGCCGCGTCCGGACGGCGCTCCCGCAACACCAGATGCGCGGCGAGGTCACGGGTCGCCCAGCCCTCGTTGATGGTCGGGGCGTCCGGCCCGAGGGCCAGGAGAAGATCGGCGAGCGCCTCGCGCTCGGCTCGGGCGTACCGCGGCATGGCCCGATCGTAGGCCCGGCGGCCCGCCGGCGCGCGACAGCGGACGCCGGTCGGCCGGCGCGCGACAGCGGACCACGGTCGGCCAGCGCGTGACACACGACGCCGGTCGGCGCCTGCGGCACGCCCCCGTCCGTTACGTGATGGTCGACATATCCAGTCAGGGTCGGCGGCATCGGCCCCGACCGGTAAGGATGAGGGAGATAATTGCGGCTTACGGCGGGGGAGAGCGTGGCGAGCAAGACAAGTCGGGACGTTCTCAGTCGAGGGCTGGGGGTCCTGCGGCAGGCGATCCGTGAGCAACCGCGGATCTTCTCGGTGGCGGTCGTCGGCAGCGTGCTCTTCGGCGGGATGATCATTGTCAGCGCCCGGGTGGTCGGGTCGGTCATCGGTGAGGTGGCGCTTCCGGCCATCGAACGCGGCGAGGTGGGCGCCGGCACCCTGGCGCTGGCCGCGGCCGCGTTGTTCGGGATCAGCGTGCTGCGGGTGGCCGGCATCTTCGGCCGCCGGCTCGGCGCCGGCTACATGCAGTACCGCCTCCAGGCCTCCTACCGACGCAGGGTGACCCGCCGGTACCTGGAGCTGCCGCTGTCCTGGCACCACCGCAACTCCACCGGCACCCTGCTGTCGAACGCCAACTCCGACGTGGAGGCGGCCTGGTATCCGATCGCGCCGCTGCCGTTCGCCGTCGGCACGTTGGTGATGCTGGTCGGCGCGATAGTGTCGCTCTTCGCCACCGACTGGGCGCTCGCCCTGGTCGGGCTCGCGGTCTTCCCCGCGCTCTTCGCGCTCAACGTCGTCTACTCCCGCCGGATGGCCCCCCGGCAGGCGCGGGCGCAGCGACTGCGCGCCGAGGTCAGCGGCATCGCCCACGAGAGCTTCGACGGCGCCCTGGTGGTCAAGACGATGGGCCGCGAGGCCCAGGAGACCGCCCGGTTCGCGGGCCGCGCCGGTGAGCTGCGCGACTCGCTGATCGCCGTCGGCCGGCTGCGCGGCGTCTTCGACCCGCTGCTGGAGACGCTGCCCAGTCTCGGCACCCTCGCCGTACTGGTGGTCGGGGCGTTCCGGCTGCGCCAGGGCGCGATCAGCGTGACCGAGCTCGTCAGCGTGGCCTTCCTCTTCACAGTGCTGGCCTTCCCGGTGCGGGCCATCGGTTGGGTGCTGGCCGAGCTGCCGCGCAGCGTCGCCGGCTGGGACCGGGTGCGCCGGGTGCTCGACGCCACCGGCGAGATGCCGTACGGGCAGCGGGTGCTCGACCCGGCCGGTGCCGGCCCGGCCACCCTCACCTTCACCGACGTGCACTACTCCTACCCGCCGGCCGAAGCGCACCCGCCGGGCGCGCAGGTCCTCGGCGAGGTCGGCTTCACGGTGCCGTCCGGGCGGACGGTGGCCCTGGTGGGGCCGACCGGCGCCGGCAAGTCCACGATCGCCTCGCTGGCGGTGCGCCTCGTCGACCCGGACTCCGGCACGGTGAGCCTGGACGGCGTGGACGTGCGTGAGCTGACCTCCGCGTCGTTGGCCGGCACTGTGGCCCTGGTCGCCCAGGTGCCCTTCATCTTCGACGACACGGTCCGCGCCAACATCGCCCTCGACCGGCCCGGTGTCGACGACGAGGTGGTCTGGGCCGCGCTGCGGCTGGCCGAGGCGGACGGGTTCGTCGCCGCGCTGCCCGATGGTCTGGACACCATGGTCGGCGAGCGGGGCACGTCGCTCTCCGGCGGTCAGCGGCAACGGCTCACACTGGCCCGCGCGCTGGCCGGCCGACCGCGCCTGCTGGTGCTCGACGACGCGACGAGCGCTGTCGATCCTCGAGTGGAGGCGGCCATCCTGGCGGGGCTGCGGTCGTCGACCACGCAGGCGGGAGTTCCGGCCGCGTCGATCCTGGTGGTGGCGTACCGCCGGGCCACCATCGCGCTCGCCGACGAGGTCATCTACGTGGAGCAGGGACGGGTGGTCGCCCGCGGCACCCACAGCGATTTGTTGGCCACCGTGCCCGGCTACGTCGACCTGGTCACCGCCTACGAGCAGGCCGAGGTGGAGCGGGCACAGGAAAGTTCCTACGGCGACGACGTGGCGCCGCTGCCGTCGGGCCTGGAGATCGAGGTGGACCGGTGAGTACGACGACTACGGGGACCGACGAGCAGGAGGCCCGGCAGGAGACGACCTGGCAGACCCTGCGTCGGGGCCTGGCGCTCTCGCCGGAGCTACGGATCGGTCTGGCCGGCACGTTGGCCCTGGCGTTGGTCTACATGGTCGGTCGGGTTGCCGTGCCGGTGGCCGTGCAGCAGGGCATCGACCGGGGTCTCGTCGGTGGCCTGAATCTGAACGTGGTCTGGACGGTGGTGGCGGTCACCGCGGCGATCCTGACCATCACCACGATCTGCGGCTACCTGATGATGCGCCGGCTGTTCACGGTCAGCGAGACGGCGCTGGCCAATGTCCGGACGCGCGCGTTCCGCCACGTGCACGACCTGTCGATGTTGCACCAGCAGTCGGAGCGGCGCGGTTCGCTGGTCTCGCGGGTCACCAGCGACGTGGACCAGATCACCCAGTTCCTCCAGTGGGGCGGGGTGATCCTGCTGGTCAACCTCGGTCAGCTGGTGGTCACCACCGCCGTCATGCTGGCGTACTCCTGGCAGTTGACAGTGGTGGTGCTGGCCGCGTTCCTGCCGGCGGTGTTCGTCATCCGGCAGTTGCAACGTCGCCTCGGCAGCGCGTACGCGACGGTGCGCCAACGCACCGGCACGTTGCTCGGCGCGATCGGCGAGAGCGTGGTGGGCGCGCCGGTGATCCGGGCGTACGGGATCGCCGGGCGCACCGAGCGGCGGCTGGACGAGGCGATCGACCGGCAGCGGCTGGCGCAGCAGCGGGCGATCCGGATCAGCATCGTGGGCAGCTCGGTCGGCGAGTTGGCGGCGGGGCTGGCGCTGGCCGGCGTGGTGGTGCTCGGCGTGCTGCTGGGGGTGGACGGCACGCTGTCGATCGGCCAGCTGACCGCGTTCCTCTTCCTGGTGACGCTCTTCATCCAGCCGGTGCAGATCGCCACCGAGGTGCTCAACGAGGCGCAGAACGCGATCGCCGGCTGGCGTCGGGTGCTGGACGTGCTGGACGTCGCCCCGGACGTGGCCGACCCGGGGGAGCAGGGGCGGGAGCTGCCGGGCGGGCCGCTGGACATCCGGTTCGCCGGCGTGCGGTTCGCCTATCCGGGTGGCCCTCCGGTGCTGCACGACATCGACCTGGAGATCCCGGCGAAGAGTCGGGTGGCGGTGGTCGGTGAGACCGGCAGCGGCAAGACCACGTTCGCCAAGTTGCTGACCCGGCTGATGGACCCGTCGGCCGGGGCGGTGCTGCTGTCCGGGGTGCAGCTGACCGACGTCCGGTTCGACTCGCTGCGCTCCCGCGTGGTGATGGTGCCGCAGGACGGGTTCCTCTTCGACGCGACGGTGGGGGACAATGTCCGGTTCGCCCGGCCGGAGTTGACCGACGAGGAGTTGAGCGCGGCCTTCACCGAGCTGGGCCTGTCGGACTGGCTGGAGGGTCTGCCGGCGGGCCTGGACACTCCGGTCGGGGAGCGCGGCGAGGCGCTCAGTGTCGGGGAGCGGCAGCTTGTCGCGTTGGCCCGCGCGTACGTGGCTGATCCGGATCTGCTGGTGCTCGACGAGGCGACCAGCGCTGTCGACCCGGCGACGGAGGTCCGGTTGCAACGCACGTTGGACGCGGTCACCCGGGGTCGGACCACCCTCGCGATCGCGCACCGGCTCTCCACGGCGCAGGCGGCCGACGAGGTGATAGTGGTGGATCGGGGTCGGGTGGTGCAGCGCGGCCCGCACGACGAGCTGGTCCGCGACGCCGACTCGGTGTACGGCCTGCTCTACGCCTCCTGGCTGGAGCAGACCCGGTGAGGCGCGCGGTGTGGTGGACGCCGACGGGCGGGTGCTCTAGGCTCCGGGTTAGGTAAGCCTAACCTCAGAAGGAGGTCGCGCCCATGCGGCCCAACTCCGCCGAGATCGTCCGTACCCTCGTCGCCGGCCGCCTGCCCGGCCTCGTGCACCTGGCCCACCGGCCGGGTCCGCACCACGCCCGGCACGTCACCGACCCGGACGGGCGGGTGCTGCTGCTGGTGCCGGTGGCCAGCCACCTGGCCGCCGCCCTGCAACCGGCAGTCGGGGGCAGCGACGTCGCTGTGGTGCTCGACGTGCTCGACCTGCCGCCCGCCGCCGGCGCGCCTGGCCTGGGTCGCGCCTGGGTGTCCGGTTGGGCGGCCGAGCTGCGCGGCGACGAGGCCCGCCACGCGGCCGTCGAGTTCGCCGCGGTGGAGCCGACCGGCGACCTGCTCGACGTGGGCACCCGGTTCCGGCTGTTCCGCTTCGAGGTGGTCGAGGTCCGCTGGGAGCGGGCCGGCGTCGTGCACCGGATCGACCCGGTGGAGTACGCCGAGGCCGAGCCGGACCCGGTGCACCCGGTCGAGGCCCGCCTGCTCGCCGACCTCGCCGAGTGCCATGGCGCGCAGGTGACGGAGTATCTGTGCCGGCAGCTCGGGTTGGCCGGGCAGACCCCGGACGGGCCGCCCCGGGTGGTGCGCATCGACCGCTACGGGCTGGTGGTGGCCCTCGGCCAACCCGGCGCCCGGCGTCGGGTCCGGCTGGCCTTCCCGGGCCCGGTGGCCGACCCGGCCGAGCTGCTGCGGCTGCTGCCGCCACTCCCCCAAACGGCCCACGCCCACCCGCCGCACTAACCCCCCGCCCCACCCCGCCCCCCACTCCGCCGATCTTGCACTTTCGGCCGTCGGTATGCGTGGCGTGTCCCTTTGGTCGGGGCAGAAAGTGCAAGATCGCGGGGGCCAGGGGAGGGGGATCGGCGCCGGGGGTCAGGTTGGCAGCGGGCCGGTGAGGTAACGCTGGATCGTGGGGCCGATCGCGGCCACCAGGGTTTCCGGGTCCGCCGAGGCGACCGGCTCAAGGCGTACCACGTGCCGCATCATGGCCAGGCCGATCATCTGGGTGGCCACCAGCGAACCCCGCAGCGGTAGCTCGACCGGGTCGACGTCGAGGTTTTCCAGCACCCGGCGCAGCACCTGGGTGGTGACGAACTCACGCAGCAGTCGAGCGGTCCACTCGTTGCTCACCGCGGAGCGCAGCAGTGCCTGTGCGGCGCTGCCGGTCGGGGAGTCCCAGACGCCGAGGAAGATCCGCACCATCCGCTCACCGACGCCGTCCCGGTCGCCGGCGAGCACCCTCGGCACCAGCTGACCGGGGTCGACCGGAAAGTTCATCGCGGCGAGGAAGAGCTGGTCCTTGCTGCCGAAGTAGTGGTGCACGAGCGCCGGGTCGACCTGCGCCGTTCCGGCGATTCCCCGGATCGAGGCGGCGTCGTAGCCACGTTCGGCGAACGCCGTCCGCGCCGCGTCGAGAATCGCCTCCCGGGTGCCCGGGTTGCCGGGTCGCCGGCCGGTCCGCCGCGTCATCGCCGCCCTTCGTTCGTTCGCCTCGGCCCGTCGTGGGCCGGCCCACGCCGGGGTCGGCTGCCGCGCTGGCCGCCGCCCCCGGCGCCGGCGGTCAGCCGCTGCGTCGGCGCAGGGTGGCCGCCGCGAGCACCAGCGCCAGCACCACCGCGCCGAACACCACGCCGACATCGCGCCACATCCGGCCGGTCGGTTCGGCATGGGCACCGACCTCCTGCAACGCCTCGATGGCGTACGACAGGGGGAAGGCGTCACTGAGCGCCTGGAGCCAGCCGGCCATCTGGTCGCGAGCCACGAACAGCCCGCAGAGCAGCAGTTGGGGGATCACCACGACTGGCAGGAACTGTACTGCCTGGAACTCGGTGCGCGCGAAGGCACTGCACAGCAGCCCGAGGGCGACGCCGAGCACGGCGTCGAGCACGGCGATCCCGAGCACCAGCCCGATGCTGCCGGCGGTGTCCAGATCGAAGATCCAATACGCCACCGCGGCGGCGACGGCTGCCTGCACGGCGGCGGCCAGCCCGAACGCGATGCCGTACCCGAAGAGCAGATCGAGCTTGCCCAGCGGCGTGGTGAGCAGCCGCTCCAGCGTGCCCGAGGTGCGTTCCCGCAGCATGGCGATGCTGGTCACCAGAAACATGATCACAAAGGGGAAGATGCCGAGCATCACCAGCGCGATCCGGTCGAAGGTCGTCGGCTGGCCGGGCGGGGTCGGTTGGTCGGCGTACATGAAGTAGACAAGGGTGAGCAGGACGGCCGGCACCACCACGAGCAGCGCGATGGTCCGTCGGTCGTGCCGGAGCTGACGCAGGATGCGCCCGGTGGTGGCGGCGAGAATTCGCGCGTTCATGCTGTCTCCCGTGCGGCTGTCGCGTCGGTGTTGGTGGAGGCGGCCTCGCCGGCCCGGATGAGCCGCAGGAACGCCTCGTCGAGGTCGTCCACACCGGCGGCGGCGCGGACCGCGGCAGGGCTGTCGTCGGCGATCAACCGCCCCTGCCGGATCAGCAGCAGTTGGTCGCAGCGTGCTGCCTCGTCCATCACGTGGCTGGACACCAGCAGGGTGGTGCCGGCGGCGGCCATCGCGTGGAACCGGGCCCACAGGTCGGCGCGCAGCACCGGGTCCTGGCCGACCGTCGGCTCGTCGAGGATGACCAGCTCCGGCTCCCCGACCAGGGCGCACGCCAGCGAGGCCCGGCTGCGTTGACCGCCGGAGAGGGTGCCGACCAGTTGACCGGCGGCCTCGGCCAGCCCGACATCGCTGATCGCCCGGTCGGCCTCGGCGCGGCCACGCCCGTACAGGGCCGCGAAGTAACGGGCGTTCTCCCCGACGGTGAGGTCGGCGTAGACGCTCGGGGCCTGGGTCAGGTAGCCCACCCGGTGCCGCAGCGCGGGGGTGCCCGCCGGTTGACCGAGCACGGTGACCGTCCCGCCGCTGACCAGCTGCACCCCGACCACCGCGCGCATGAACGTGGTCTTGCCACTGCCGCTGGGGCCGAGCAGCCCGGTGACCGCGCCGCGCGGGACCCGGCAGCTGATGCCGTCCAGCACCCGCCGCCCACCCCGGTCCACGACCAGGTCTCGGACGGCTATCGCATCGTCCATCGCGCACCTCCACAGAAACTCATCACCTGTTGAACTCAACGCTAGATGAAATATCGCGCCGGGCGCAACGCCCGCGCCGGTGTCCGGCTGGCCAACCGTCGCGCGGAGCGCGAGAAAGGGCAGTAGGCTCCGGACCGGACACGAAGTCCGCCAACGGGCATTGCGCGCCGATCGGACGTACGGCACGATGGCGCGGTGGGTCACGCTCCGTTACCGGATAGCGGTTTTCTTGAGGATTGGGCCGCGCGGTTGCGGCAGGCCGCCGAGCGGCCGGTGGTCGGCATCGTGTTGCGCGGCAGCCACGCCCGCCGCGCCGCCACCGCGCACAGCGACGTCGACCTCGACGTGTTGGTCGGCGGCGCCCCGTACGCGGCCCGCCGGGCCTACCTGGACGAGTCCGCAGGCCAGGTCACTCACGTTTCGGTGGCCGCCCGGGACATCCGGTCCTGGGTGCACCGGCTGGGCGAACCGGCCGACTGGGCGTTCGGGCTGCCTGTCACCGCGCCGGCGCGGCTGCTCTGGGCCGACCCGCACTGGCGGCCCCGGATCGACCTGCCGGTGCTCTGCCAGCCCGCCGAGCCACCCCGACTGGAAGAGATGATCGCCACGCTGGGTAAGGCCGCCGCCGCCCGCGCGGCCAGCGATCGTCTCGGGGTCCGGCTCGCCGTCGCCGACCTGGCGCGGCTCTGCCCCTCGGTGCTGCGACCGGCCAACCCGTCCGTGCGGGTCCACTCCCGCCGGGCGGCCTTCGCGGCGGCCCTGGAACTGCCGGTGGCGCCACCCGGCTACCGGACGGACATGCTGCTCTGCCTCGGGTTGCGCCCGGGCGCCACCGGGCAGCTCTGGGCCGCCGCCGTTCGGCTGGTCGCCGGCACGCTGCCGTTGATCCGGCCGTACGCCGAGGAGATCGCCGACACCGCCGGCGCGGACCTGGCCGCCGCCCTGGTCGACGGCCGGCTGGACCGCTACGTCGCCCAACTGGCCCGACCGGCCGGGCCCTCGTCGCCGTCCGGGCCCTCGTCGCGGCCCCGGTCCTCGTCGCAGTCCCGGTCCTCGTCGCAGCCCTTGCTCCCGTCCCAGCGCTGGCTCTCGGGGCCTCCGCCGCAGCCCTGGCGGGAGCGGTCGGCGGCGCCCGCGCCGCGTGCGGGAGAATTGGCGACTGTGCCCGTACCTGACCCGCCGGTGACCGGCGTCCCCAGCGATCCGAACGAGGTGGCCGCGTCGGCGCGCCCGTCCCGGCTCGACCCGGCCATCGCGGCCCAGTTGCGCCGCACCGCCGACGGTCTGGTCGCCGCCGTGGTGCGCGCGCACGACTCCGGTGAGGTGCTGATGGTGGCCTGGATGGACGACGAGGCGTTGCACCGCACCCTCACCACCGGCCGGGCCACCTACTGGTCGCGCAGCCGCCGCGAATACTGGGTCAAGGGCGCCACCTCCGGGCACCACCAGTACGTGCGGTCGGTCGCCCTGGACTGCGACGGGGACGCGCTGCTGGTGAGCGTGGACCAGGTCGGCGCGGCCTGCCACACCGGGCACCGGACCTGCTTCTTCACCGAGCTGCCCGTCACCGGGACGGAGGCGCCGTGAGCACGCGGAGCGCAGCGCGGCGACACACGGCAGTCGCTACCGAAAGGCGGGTCGGCCGATGACCGACGGCACCCTCAGCCCCGACCTGGACACCTTCACCGCGCTGGCCGCCGACTGGCGGGTGGTGCCGGTCACCCGGCGGCTGCTGGCCGACGCGGAGACACCGGTCGGGGTCTACCGGAAGCTGGCCGGCGGGCCGGGCACGTTCCTGTTGGAATCGGCCGAGCAGGGCGTCGGCTCGGCCGGCATGGCCTGGTCGCGGTACTCGTTCATCGGCGTCCGCAGCAGCGCGACCCTGATCGAGCGCGACGGCGTGGCGACCTGGCTCGGCCAGCCGCCGGCAGGGCTGAGCACCGAGGGTGACCCGGTGCGGATGCTGCGGGAGACGGTGGCGGCGCTGGCCGGCCCGGCCGGAGACCCGTCCGATGGTCTGCCGCCGCTGACCGGGGGCATGGTCGGCTACCTCGGCTACGACCTGATCCGGCGTTTCGAGCGGTTGCCCGAGCTGACCGAGGACGACCTGGGCGTCCCGGAGCTGGGCATGATGCTCGCCACCGACCTGGTGGTCCTCGACCACTACGACGGCTCCGCGATCCTGGTCGCCAACGCGGTGCTACCGCCGTTGGACGCACCGGACCGCGCCCCGCAGGTCGCCGCCGCCTACCACCACGCGGTGGGCCGGTTGGACGCGATGACCACGGCGCTGTCCCGGCCCATCCCACCGATGATCTCCACGGTCGAGCGTCCGCCGGCCGGCGAGGTGCTCTGCCGCACGCCCGACGGCGGCTACCCGAAGGCGGTGGAGGCGGCCAAGGAGGCGATCAGGGCCGGTGAGTGCTTCCAGATCGTGCTCTCCCAGCGCTTCGAGCGGACGACCCACGCCGACCCGCTGGACGTCTACCGGGTGCTGCGTACCAGCAACCCCAGCCCGTACATGTACCTGCTGCGCTTCGACGGTTTCGACATCGTCGGCTCGTCCCCCGAGGCGCACCTGAAGGTCACCGGGGCCGCCGACGGGCGACGCCGGGCGTTGTTGCACCCGATCGCCGGCACCCGGCCGCGGGGCGGCACCCCCGCCGCCGACGCCGCGCTCGCCGCCGAGCTGCTCGCCGACCCGAAGGAACGCGCCGAGCACGTGATGCTGGTCGACCTGGGCCGCAACGACCTGGGTCGGGTCTGTCAGCCCGGCACCGTGGAGGTGCCCGAGTTCGCCACCATCGAGCGGTACAGCCACGTCATGCACATCGTCTCCACTGTCACCGGCACGCTGCGTGACGACCAGAGCGCCTTCGACGCGCTGGCCGCGACCTTCCCGGCCGGCACGCTCTCCGGGGCGCCGAAGGTGCGTGCCATGGAGATCATCGAGGAGTTGGAACCGGTCCGTCGTGGCCTCTACGGCGGCACCGTCGGCTACTTCGGCTTCGGCGGCGACCTGGACATGGCGATCGCCATCCGGACCGCGCTCATGCGGGACGGCCGCGCCTACGTCCAGGCCGGGGCGGGGGTGGTCGCCGACTCGGACCCGGCCGCCGAGGACCAGGAGACGCGGAACAAGGCAGCGGCAGTGCTGGCTGCGATCGCGGCCGCCGAAACCCTCCGGCCGGCACGGTGAGCGCGAGGAGTGCGGCGAAGCGGAGCCCCGCGGTGAACGATGGGACGAGGTCGTGAGCGGCGGGGAGCGGTCCGTCACGGGCCGGCGCGCGTTGACGTACGCCGTGCTGCTCTGCCTGGCCGGCGCGGGCCTGGCGCTCTGGGCCGCGACGCGCAGCTGGTCGGTCGAGCTGACCGTACGTCCGGCGCCGCTGCCGCCGGTGCGGGACACCCGCAGCGGTGCGAGCCTGCTGCCGTGGCTGCCGGCGTTGGCCCTTGTGACACTGGCCGGGGCTGGCGCGGTGCTTGCCACCCGGGGTCGCCTGCGTCGGGTGCTCGGGGCGCTGCTCGGCGTGCTCGGCCTGGCCGTGGCGGCCGGCGGCGGGTACGGGCTGGTGGCCGATGTGGGCGGCGCCGCGAGCCGGCAGTGGCCGGCGCTCTGCCTGCTCGGTGGCCTGCTGGCCGCCGGGGGTGGCTGGTGGACGGCGGTGCGTGGCGCTGACTGGCCGGCGATGGGCGCCCGGTACGAACGTCCGGCGCGGACCGGGCCGCAGGCCGCGCCGGCGCAGGGCGACCCGGTTGTGCCGCCGACGCCGTTGGCGGGGCGGCGGACCACCGAGGCGTGGGACGCGCTGGACCGGGGCGAGGACCCGACGGACGACTGACGCGGTGGCCGCGACAGCCGGCGGATTGTCAGCCGACCGGCTGGCGTTCCCACTGGGTACGGTGACTGGCGGCGCGGGCGGCGGTCAGTTCGGCGACCAGGCGGTTCAGCTCGGCCCGTTGGTCGGCGCGGGCCCGGTCGGCGCAGACCGCCTCCCAGGCGTTGCCCCGTGCCGTCCGCATCCGTCCCTCGCCCACCACTGCCCGTTCCACTGTGTGCACCACTCCGACGGCGAGCGATGCCACGGTCCGCGAGATGGTGGTCAGTCCGATGGTCGGGTTCGGCTCGGAAATGCTCATGGTCACCTCGCACGAGGAGTTGCTGCGGTCGGGGCAGGCGCGCCATCGAGTCTGCCCGAGGACGATGCTCGCCCGTCGACGTTTCGCCGCGGTGACCGCCCGGTCAACTGTCTCGCCTCGGTCGTGACCAGGCACCGTCCGTTCGGCCTTGAGCTTGCTCACAGCATCGACTGGCATCGCTGCCGCCGGGCGGCGAGCGGAAACTGGTGGCATGATCGATGGATCGGCCCGGTCTGACTGTGGCCGCCAGGCTCCGTACCGCGTGACGGTGGTCGATACCGGAGGTGGCGCTGCGTGACAACCCCTTCACGGCAAGTCGGCCATTATGCCGCAGGCCTTTTCGTGAGCAGCGCCATACCCCCGGCATTCGGCGTCGGTCGGCTGCCCCTAGCATCGGCCCATGACGCCCGGAGAGGGGAGTCCGTTCGTGACTGCTGAGCATGCGCACGCGGAGGGGGACGAGGCCGGCCAGGCAGCGTCCGTAAGCGTGCTCGACGAGATCCTGGCCGGCGTGCGTGAAGACGTCGCCCGACGCCAGGAGCAGGTTCCGCTGGAGCGGATCCGTGAACTGGCAGCGGCGGCGCCGCCACCCATGGACGCGTACGCCGCGCTGCGCAAGCCCGGCGTGGCGGTGATCGCCGAGGTGAAGCGTTCGTCGCCGTCCAAGGGCCGGCTGGCCGAGATCGCCGATCCGGCTGACCTCGCTGTCGACTACGCGGCCGGTGGGGCGCGGGCGATCAGCGTGCTGACCGAGGGGCGCTGGTTCGGCGGTTCGCTGGACGACCTGGCGGCCGTCCGTGCGGCGGTCACCGTGCCGGTGCTGCGCAAGGACTTCGTGGTCTCCAGCTATCAGATCCACGAGGCCCGCGCGCACGGCGCCGACCTGGTGCTGCTGATCGTCGCCGCACTTGAGCAGAACGTCCTGATGGGCCTGCTGGAGCGCATCGAGTCGCTGGGCATGACAGCCCTGGTCGAGGTGCACGACGAGGAAGAGGCCGACCGCGCGTTGGAGGCCGGCGCGCAGGTGATCGGGGTCAACGCCCGTGACCTGCGTACCCTGGAGGTCGACCGGTCGGTGTTCGAGCGGATCGCGCCCGGCCTGCCCAGCAGCGTCGTCAAGATCGCCGAATCCGGCGTTCGTGGCCCGCACGACCTGATCCGGTACGCCTCCGCGGGCGCCGACGCGGTCCTCGTGGGTGAGGGCCTGGTCACCCAGAAGAGCCCCCGCGAGGCGGTAGCCGAGTTGGTCAACGCCGGCAACCACCCGGCAACGCCCCGGCCGGTGCGCTGACCCCGCCCCGGTCCGACGTCCCACCGAGAGGATCCCCGATGAGCGCCGACGCGCTGGCCCCGGTGGCCGGCCCGCAGCCCGACTCCGCCGGCCACTTCGGCCGCTTCGGCGGTCGGTTCGTTCCCGAGGCCCTGGTGGCCGCGCTGGACGAGCTCGACGGGGCGTGGCGTACGGCGATGGCGGACGAGTCCTTCCGGGCGGAGTTCGGCGCGCTGCTGCGCGACTACGCCGGCACGCCGTCGCTGCTCTACGAGGCCCGGCGGTTCTCCGCGAAGGTCGGCGCGCGGGTGCTGCTCAAGCGCGAGGACCTCAACCACACGGGTGCGCACAAGGTGCGCAACGTGCTCGGCCAGGCGCTGCTCACCAAGCGGATGGGCAAGACCCGCGTGATCGCGGAGACCGGCGCCGGCCAGCACGGTGTCGCCACCGCGACCGCCGCCGCCCTGTTCGACCTGGAGTGTGTGGTCTACATGGGCCAGGTCGACACCGAGCGGCAGGCGCTCAACGTGGCCCGGATGCGGATGCTCGGCGCTACCGTCGTCCCGGTCACCAACGGCTCGCGCACCCTCAAGGACGCGATGAACGAGGCGATGCGCGACTGGGTGGCGAACGTCGACGAGACGCACTACCTGATCGGCACCGCCGCGGGCCCGCACCCGTTCCCGGCGATGGTGCGCGACTTCGTTCGGGGCATCGGTGACGAGGCCCGTCAGCAGTGCCTGGACCTCACCGGTGGGCTGCCGGACGCCGTCACCGCGTGCGTCGGCGGCGGCTCCAACGCGCTGGGCATCTTCCACGCGTTCGTGGGCGACGAGGCCGTGCGGCTGTACGGCTTCGAAGCCGGTGGCGACGGGGTGGCCACCGGCCGGCACGCGGCGAGCATCACCGGCGGGTCGGCCGGGGTGCTGCACGGCACCCGCACCTTCGTGCTCCAGGACGCTGACGGGCAGACCCTGGAGTCGCACTCGATCTCCGCCGGCCTGGACTACCCGGGCGTCGGGCCCGAGCACGCGTGGCTGCACGACACCGGCCGGGCGAACTACCTGCCGGTCACCGACGACGAGGCGATGGCCGCGTTCGAGCTGCTCTGCCGCACCGAGGGCATCATCCCGGCGATCGAGAGCGCACACGCGCTCGCCGGCACCGTCGCGTTGGCTCCCAAGCTCGCCGCGGAGCTGGGCCGGGAGCCCACGATCGTGGTCAACCTCTCCGGGCGGGGCGACAAGGACGTGCACACCGCCGGTGACTACTTCGGCATCCTCGACAAGGAGCGGTGAGATGAGCCGGATCGGGGTGGCCTTCGACAAAGCCCGCGCCGACGGACGGGCACTGCTGGTCGGCTGCATGCCGGCCGGTTTCCCCACCGTCGAGGGCAGCATCGCCGCGATGACCGCCATGGTCGAGGCCGGCGTCGACGTGATCGAGGTGGAGATCCCCTACTCCGACCCGGTGATGGACGGGCCGGTGATCCAGCGGGCCAGCGACATCGCCCTGGCCGGGGGCGTACGCACTGCGGACACGATGCGCATCATTGAGGCGGTGGCGGCCACCGGCGCTCCGGTGGTCACCATGACCTACTGGAACCCGGTCGAGCGGTACGGCGTGGACGTCTTCGCCCGTGACCTGGCCTCCGCCGGCGGCACCGGTCTGATCACCCCGGACCTGATCCCTGACGAGGCCGACGAGTGGCTGGCCGCCTCGGAGGCGCACGGGCTGGACCGCACGTTCCTGGTCTCGCCGTCGTCCACCGACGCCCGGCTGGCGATGACGGTCCAGCACTGCCGCGGTTTCGTCTACGCGACCGCGGTGATGGGGGTGACCGGCGCCCGGGCGCGTACCTCCGACGCCGCCCCGACACTGGTCTCCCGGGCCCGCGCGGTCACCGACCTGCCGATCGGCGTTGGCCTGGGTGTCGGTACCGGCGCGCAGGCCGGCACCGTCGCCGGTTACGCCGATGGGGTGATCGTCGGCAGCGCGCTGGTCCGGTGTGTGCTCGACGCGCCCACCGAGGCCGACGGGCTGGCCGCCCTGCGCACGCTCAGCGCCGAACTCGCCGAAGGCGTCCGTAACCCCACCCGCTGAGCCCGGCGCTTGCTGGGCCCGGCCGCGCCGCTCGTCAGGGGTGCAGCGACGGGTCCACCGCCTCACCGCGTTGCTCCGGTGGCTGCCCCGCTCCCGGTTGGCTGTCCTGGCCGGTGCCCGGGCGCTGCGTGTCCTTGTCGGTCGTCGGCCGGCCGTGCTCGGCCGGGCGAGCCGCCGGCAGCGGCGCGGCGGCGATGGTGTCGGGCACGCAGGCGACGTCGCGGAGCACGCCGGAGCGACCGGCTGTCGCGTCGGTGACGGCGGCCCGGGTGAGCGGTGTGACCACCTCGGGCAGCGCGTCGGGGGAGTGCCAGGACAATCGGCAGCCCGGCGGTGGGTCGGTGGCGGGTCGGACACCGGCAGCGCGGGCCCGGAACACGTGCACGAGGACGTCCGGCAGCGGGCCGGCGCGTCCGGCGGCGGCCTCCCCTGAAGGGCCGCTCACCTGGTAGATGCCGACGAGGTCGGTCAGCTCGATCTCCCAGCCCGTCTCGGCGCGAATGTCCCGTAACGCCGCCCGCACCGGGCCCTCGGCCGGGCGCAGTCGTCCGCCGGGCAACGCGTAGCGGCGGGCACCCCGACCTTGCTGGCAGAGCAGCACCCGACCGGTGTCGTCGGTGACGACAGCGGCGACCGCCCAGGTGAGCGCGCTCATGGACAAAGAGCCTACGGCGGTGCAAACCACAAGTCACCGGGATGCGCCCTCCAGCGGACCGGGGTGCCGCTGTGGGGGTGTGCAGCGGTAGCGTGTGCAACCGTGACCCTCGCCTCGCTCTCTCCCCAGGCGGCCCTGCCCAGCCCCAGCACCGCGGTCTGGCAGCTCGGGCCGGTGCCGATCCGGGCCTACGCGCTCTGCATCATCGCCGGCATCGTGCTGGCCTGCTGGGTGACGGAGCGCCGGCTGCGGCAGCGCGGCGTCGCGCCCGGCGCAGTGCTCGACATCGCCGTCTGGGCGGTTCCCGCAGGCATCATCGGCGCCCGGATCTACCACGTGATCACCTCACCGGAGAAGTACTTCGGCGCCGGTGGGGACCCGATGAAGGCGTTCGCCATCTGGGAGGGCGGTCTCGGCATCTGGGGCGCGGTCGCCGGTGGCGCGGTCGGTGCCTGGATCGCGGCCCGACAGCTCGGCATTCCGTTCGGGGTGCTGGCCGACGCGCTCGCCCCCGGGCTGCCGCTGGCCCAGGCCGTCGGCCGGATCGGCAACTGGTTCAACAACGAGCTCTTCGGTGGCCGGACGACACTGCCGTGGGGTCTGGAGATCCACCGGATGGACCCGGACAACCCCGGGCACGCTCTCCGCGACGACGCCGGGCAGCCGATCCTCGAACCGGGTCTGTACCAGCCGACCTTCCTCTACGAGGCGCTGTGGAACCTCGGCGTCGTAGCTCTGGTCCTGGTCCTCGACCGCCGGCTCAAGCTTGGCCGGGGCCGGGCGTTCGCGCTCTACGTGATGGGTTACACGGTCGGCCGGTTCTGGATCGAGCTGATGCGCACCGATGAGGCCAACCAGATCCTCGGCGTCCGGCTCAACGTCTGGACGGCCGCGGTGGTCTTCCTCGGCGCGCTGATCTACTTCGTACGGGTGCGTGGCCCTCGGGACTACCTGATCCCGCTCGGCCCGGCAGCGACCACGACAGCGCCCCCCACGTCCGACCTGTCCCAGGTCGACCTCTCCGAGCGGGAGACCCCCACGCGGGCCGCCGCGCCGGAGGGCTACCGGGTGGTGAGCGAGGAGCAGTACGCGGTCTGGCAGGACACCGGCGTCGTACCGCCGGCGACCGACGACGACTCCCGGCCCGAGGATGACCAGCCGTCCGACGACACGGCATCCGCCGACCTCACGTCGAGCGATGACGAGCCGGTGGACGAGCCGTCCGGCGCCCGCACCGACCGGGCTGACGCTACCGGCGCGCGTCCCGCCGACCGGGACAGCTGAGCGGCACCGATGCGAAGCGCGGTGGTGGTCGGCGCAGGGGTGGGTGGCCTCGCGGTGGCCGGCGCGCTGGCCCGTTCCGGCTGGCAGGTCACAGTGTTGGAACGCGCCGAACGGGTCCGCCCCGAGCCGACCGCTGTGGTGCTCTGGCCCAACGGCGTGCGCGCGCTGCAGGCCCTCGGCCTCGGTGCCGGCCTGGCCGCCATCGCCACCCCGTTGCCCGACGGCGGGGTCCGTCGCCCGGACGGGCACTGGCTCGTGCAGCCCCGGCCCATCCCGGCCGACCGGATGCCGGTGGTGGTGCACCGGGAGGATCTGCACGACGCGCTGATCGCCGGCCTCGGCGAACGGGTCGAGTTGCGGACCGGGGTGACAGTGCGCCACGTCCGCGTCGAGCCGGGCGAGCGGCCGGGAGTCAGCGACGGGCGGCACACCATCGAGGCCGACCTGGTGGTCGCCGCCGACGGCACTGACAGCGGCATCCGCCGCCAACTCGCGCCCGAGTCCCGGGTGGTCAGCTCCGGGTGCGCCGCCTGGCGGGCCGTGATCCCCTGGTACCAGGCACCTCGGCTCCCCGACGATCAGCCGCTGGCCGGTGAGATTCTCGGCGCGGGTTACCGGTTCGTGGCCGCGTCGCTGGGCGAGCGCGGCTCCTCGGGCGGGTCCACCAGGGGCGGCATCTACTGGGTGGCCACCGCCGCCGGCGCGCCCCGCCCGGAACCACCGGAGACCCAGCTCGCCCTGCTACGCCGCTGGTACGCGGGCTGGCCCGCGCCGGTCGGCGCGCTGCTCGACGCCACCGACCCGGCCGACCTGGTCCAACAGGAGGTTCGTGAGCTGCGCCCGCTGCCCCGGGCGTACGGCTTTCCGGTCGGGCCCGGTGGGGTGGTGCTGCTCGGCGACGCGGCGCACGCCATGCCGCCGCACCTCGGGCAGGGCGCCTGCCTCGCGTTCGAGGACGCCGCGACGCTCGCGTCGCTGCTGCGGGAGGCCCGGCTGCCCGACGCCGTGCAGACGTACGACCGGGTGCGCCGCCCCCGGGCCGCGACGGTGGTCCGCCAGACCCGGCGGATGTCGGCGGTGCTGCAGACCCGGGGCCGGTTGGCGCTGCGCGCCCGGGACGCCGCGCTGGGCACGATCAACTCCCGGCTGCTCTCCAGCGCCGCCGCCTCCGCCGCCCAGTGGCGCCCACCGACCTGACCTCGACCGTGAGGCAGGTCAGCGCAGTGGGGCAGGTCAGGGGATGAGGGCGGCGGGTTCGGCGATGCAGGCGGTGCCGATTCGGCGGAAGCCGACCCGCAGGTAGACCCGCGCGATCTCCTCGCTGCCGGCGGAGAGGAAGACCAGCTCGGTGCCGGCGGCCAGCAGTTCCCGGGCCAGGGTGGCGGTGAGCGCGGCGCCCAGCCCGCGTCGTCGGGCGGACGGCAGGGTGGCCACCCCGGCGATCTCCGCGACGTCGTCCACCCGCATCGCCATGCCGCTGGCCAGCGCGCCCTCGGTCGCTGTGCCGGCCAGCGCGGAGATCCGTCGCCCGTCGGCGATCCGGGCACGCTCCTCGTCGAGCGCGGCCAGTTCGAGTTCGGTGACGGCGGCGTCGCGTTCGGCCGGGCCCGCCTCGCCGGGCGCGGTGCCGGCGGCGGCGAATGCCACCGCTGCCACCGCACGCCGTGCGGCGACATCGGCGGCGAAGCCGGGGGAGTCGGCTGCCAGCACCCGTACCGCCGCGTCGGAGAGCGTCGCCGGGTCGGGCAGCGCGCCCGGGTCGAGCACCATCAGCGGCGCCTCCAGCACGCTGAGCCCCGCCGAGCGGGCCACCGCCAGCAGCTCCGGGGTCGTCTCGTGCACCCACTCGAACGCTTCTGGCAGGCCCAGCTTCCGCTGGCGTTCGCGGACCGAGACCACGTCGGCCAGCGACGGCGGCTCACTGGCGTCGATCCGGGGACGGGCGTAGAACGGCCACCCGGCGCCTTCGCGGACGAACAGCACCAGCGCGCCATGCTCCTCCGCACCGGCGACGTCGCGGGGCACCGCGTCGTAGAAGCGTTCCAACCGGTCGAAGACGTGCTTGTGTAGCGGATCCACCGCGCGAGACTACACGTCCCAGCCAGTGGACGGTGTGATCAATCTCGGGTGGCCGTGCGACCCCGGCCCTAACGTAGACTCAATAGACCCACGGGCCGACGTCGTCCCCACCATGATCCAACCTGAGTGACGACAGGAGGCCCGGTGGCTCAGCCGTACGCGGACACAGAACAGCCGCACCCGCACAGCCCACAGGCGTCCCCGACGCCCCACCCCCACCCGTCCGCCCAGGGCCTCTACGACCCAGCGCAGGAGCACGATGCCTGCGGCGTGGCCTTCGTGGCGGACCTGCACGGCCGGCGTTCACACTCGGTCGTCGCCAATGGGCTCGGCGCGCTCTGTCGGCTGGACCACCGGGGCGCCCGTGGCGCGGAGCCGAACACCGGCGACGGCGCCGGCATCATGATCCAGGTGCCCGACGCGTTCCTGCGCGCGGTGGCCGACGTCGCGCTTCCTCCGGCCGGCGAGTACGCCACGGGGCTGGTCTTCCTTCCCGACGACGATGCCGCCGAGGAGCGTGCCCGCCGGGTGGTCGAGAAGTACGCACTGGTCGAGGGTGCCGACCTGCTCGGTTGGCGGGACGTGCCGATCGACCCGAGTGACCTGGGCGAGACCGCCCTGGCGGCGATGCCCCGCGTCCGGCAGCTCTTTCTGGCCGCGCACCGCCTCACCGACGCGCCCGACGGGCCGGCCGGCTCCCCGCTGCGCGGCCTCGACCTGGACCGGGTGGCGTTCTGCCTGCGCAAGCAGGCCGAACGGGAGACCGCCGAGCGTGGTGTTCCGGCGTACTTCCCGTCGCTGTCCAGCCGCACCATGGTCTACAAGGGCATGCTCACGCCCGACCAGTTGCCGGCGTTCTACCCGGACCTGCGCGACGAGCGGGTGGACAGCGCGATCGCCTTGGTGCACTCCCGCTTCTCCACGAACACCTTCCCGTCCTGGCCGCTCGCGCACCCGTACCGGTTCATCGCCCACAACGGCGAGATCAACACGATCCGGGGCAACCGCAACTGGATGCAGGCCCGCGAGGCGCTTCTGCGCTCGCCGAACGTGCCGGGAAACATCCGGCGGGTCTTTCCGGTCTGCACCCCCGCAGCCTCCGACTCGGCGAACTTCGACGAGGTCCTGGAGCTGCTGCACCTGGCCGGGCGGAGCCTGCCGCACGCGGTGCTGATGATGATCCCCGAGGCCTGGGAGAACGACCCGGGGATGGACCCGGCCAAGCGCGCCTTCTACCGCTTCCACGCCAGCCTGATGGAGCCGTGGGACGGTCCGGCGTCGGTGGCCTTCACCGACGGCGAGATCGTCGGCGCGGTGCTGGACCGCAACGGGCTGCGCCCGGGGCGCTGGTGGCAGACCGACGACGGGCTCGTGGTGCTCGGCTCCGAGGCGGGCGTCCTCGACCTCGACCCGGCCCACGTGGTCGCCAAGGGTCGGCTCCAGCCGGGCCGGATGTTCCTGGTCGACACAGTGGCCGGGCGGATCGTGCACGACGAGGAGATCAAGTCCGAGTTGGCCGCGGCCCAGCCGTACGGCGAGTGGCTGCACGCCGGGCTGATCGAGCTGAACGACCTGCCGGCCCGCGAGCACACCGTCTACACGCACGACTCGGTGCGCCGTCGGCAGCAGACCTTCGGCTACACCGTGGAAGAGCTGAAGATCCTGCTCGGGCCGATGGCCCGCACCGGCGCCGAGCCGCTCGGTTCGATGGGTACGGACACCCCGATCGCGCCGCTGTCCACAAGGCCGCGGCTGCTCTACGACTACTTCCACCAGCTCTTCGCCCAGGTCACCAACCCGCCGCTGGACGCCATCCGCGAAGAGCTGGTGACCAGCCTGGCGTCGACGATCGGGCCGGAGGGCAACCTGCTCGACCCGGGTGCCGCGAGCTGCCGGCAGATCGTGCTCCCGCACCCGATCATCGACAACGACGAGCTGGCGAAGATCCTCTCCATCGACGAGGACGGCGACCTGCCCGGCTTCAAGGCGGTCCGGGTCTCCGGGCTGTACCGGATCCGGGAGGGCGCCGCCGGGATCAAGGCGCGGCTGACCGAGATCTGCCGGCACGTCTCCGAGGCGATCGAGGACGGCGTGCGCATCCTGGTGCTCTCCGACCGGGACTCCAACGCCGACCTGGCGCCGATCCCGTCGCTGCTGCTCACCGCGGCCGTGCACCAGCACCTGGTGCGCGAGCAGACCCGTACGCGGGCGGCGTTGATCGTCGAGTCCGGGGACTGCCGGGAGGTGCACCACGCGGCGGTGCTGATCGGCTACGGCGCGGCGGCGGTCAACCCGTACCTGGCGTTCGAGTCGGTCGAGGACATGATCGCCACTGGCATGTTGGCCGGGGTGGAGCCCGCCGCAGCGGTGCGCAACTACGCGAAGGCGCTCGGCAAGGGCGTCCTGAAGATCATGTCCAAGATGGGCATCTCGACGGTCTCCTCGTACTGCGGTGCGCAGGTCTTCGAGGCGGTCGGCCTGGACAGCCGGCTTGTCGAGCGCTACTTCCGGGGCACTCCCAGCCGCATCGGCGGGGTGGGTCTCGCCGGCGTGCACACCGAGGTGGCCGCCCGGCACGCGTTGGCCTGGCCGCCGGCCGGCACCGCCACCTCCGACCGGTTGGAGGTCGGTGGCGAGTACCAGTGGCGTCGCGAGGGTGAGCTGCACCTGTTCAACCCGGAGACGGTCTTCCTGCTGCAGCACGCCACCCGCAGTCGGCAGTACGACGTCTTCCGGCAGTACACCGCCAAGGTCGACGCGCTCGCCGCGCAGGCCGGCTCGCTGCGCGGGCTGTTCACACTGCGCACCGGGGTCCGTCCGGCGGTGCCGATCGAGGAGGTCGAGCCGGCCACCGAGATCGTCAAGCGCTTCGCCACCGGCGCCATGTCGTACGGGTCGATCTCGGCGGAGGCGCACGAGACGCTCGCCATCGCGATGAACCGGCTCGGCGGCAAGTCCAACACCGGTGAGGGCGGCGAGGACGTCGAGCGGCTGCACGACCCGGCCCGCCGGTCGGCGGTCAAGCAGATCGCCAGCGGCCGCTTCGGTGTGACAAGCGAATACCTGGTCAACGCCGACGACCTTCAGATCAAGATGGCCCAGGGCGCCAAGCCGGGCGAGGGCGGTCAGCTGCCCGGTAACAAGGTCTGGCCGTGGATCGCCCGGACCCGCCACGCCACCCCGGGCGTGGGGCTGATCTCCCCGCCGCCGCACCACGACATCTACTCCATCGAGGACCTCGCCCAGTTGGTGCACGACCTGAAGTGCGTCAACCCGGCGGCCCGGGTGCACGTCAAGCTGGTCAGCGAGGTCGGCGTCGGCACCGTCGCCGCCGGTGTGGCAAAGCTCAAGGCGGACGTCATCCTGATCTCCGGCCACGACGGCGGCACCGGCGCCTCCCCGATGAACTCGCTCAAGCACGCCGGCACCCCGTGGGAGCTGGGGTTGGCCGAGGCGCAGCAGACGCTGTTGCTCAACAAGCTGCGCGACCGGGTCACTGTGCAGGTCGACGGCCAGCTCAAGACCGGCCGGGACGTGCTGGTCGCGGCGCTGCTCGGCGCGGAGGAGTTCGGCTTCGCGACAGCGCCGCTGATCGTCGAGGGTTGCGTGATGATGCGCGTCTGCCACCTGGACACCTGCCCGGTCGGCATCGCCACGCAGAATCCCGTGCTGCGCGAGCGCTTCACCGGCAAGCCGGAGTTCGTGGAGAACTTCTTCCTCTTCCTCGCCGAGGAGGTCCGGGGGTACCTGGCCGAGTTGGGTCTCCGGTCGATCGAGGAGGCGATCGGGCAGTCGGAGCTGCTCGACGTGGCCCCCGCGGTGACGCACTGGAAGGCGCACGGGTTGGACCTGGCGCCCGTCCTGCACCTGCCGGAGCTGCCCGCCGGCGTGGCCCGACGCGGGGTCCGCGCGCAGGATCACGGCCTGGAGCAGGCGCTCGACAACGAGCTGATCGCGTTGGCCCGTCCGGCGCTGGCGGACGGAGCGCCGGTGCGGGTCGAGGTGGCGGTGCGCAACGAGCACCGCAGCGTCGGCGCGATGCTCGGCGGTGAGGTGACCCGTCGCTTCGGTGGCGCCGGCCTTCCGGAGGACACCATCGAGTTCGTGCTGCACGGCACGGCTGGGCAGTCGTTCGGCGCGTTCCTGCCGCGCGGGGTGACACTGCGCCTGCACGGCGACGCCAACGACTACGTGGGCAAGGGCCTCTCCGGGGGTCGGCTCATCGTCCGTCCGGACGCCGCCGCGCCGTTCCTCGACCCGGACGCCGAGCCGGGGCAGCGGGCCGAGGATCAGATCATCGCCGGCAACACCATCCTGTACGGGGCCACCGCGGGCGAGGTCTTCCTGCGCGGCCGGGTGGGGGAGCGGTTCGCGGTGCGCAACTCCGGCGCGATCGCCGTGGTCGAGGGTGTCGGTGACCATGGTTGCGAGTACATGACCGGCGGCACTGTGGTGGTGCTGGGCGCGACCGGCCGGAACTTCGCCGCGGGCATGTCCGGCGGCACGGCGTTCGTGCACCACCTGGACCGGTCCCGGGTCAACGCGGAGCTGGTCGACCTGCTGCCGCTGGGCGAGCAGGAGCAGTCGCTCCTGCACGAGCTGGTCCAACGGCACGTGGCCGAGACCGGGTCGGCTGTCGCCGAGGAGCTGCTCAAGCGGTGGCCGGAGGCGGTGGCCGAGTTCACCGCCGTGGTACCCCGCGACTACCGCCGGGTGCTGGAGATCATGCGGGCCGCCGAAGCAGCCGGCCGCGACGTCGACGACGCGGTGATGGGCGCGCTGAGCGCGCCCGCCGCGCCGGTGCCGCCCGCCCCGCGGGTGGCTGCCCAGGAGGTGGCACGTGCCTGACCCGAACGGTTTCCTGCGCTACGACCGGCGGCTGCCGGCCCGCCGGCCGGTGCCGGTGCGGATCAGCGACTGGCGGGAGGTGTACCCGCCGGCCGGCGAGGAGTTGGTCCGTGAGCAGGCCACCCGGTGCATGGACTGCGGCATCCCGTTCTGCCACGACGGCTGCCCGCTGGGCAATCGCATCCCGGACTGGAACGACCTGGTGCGTACCGGCAACTGGGACGCCGCAGTGGAGTCGCTGCACGCCACCAACAACTTCCCGGAGTTCACCGGCCGGCTCTGCCCCGCGCCCTGCGAGGCGGCCTGCGTGCTCGGCATCTCCGGCGGTCAACCGGTGACCATCAAGCAGGTGGAGGTGGAGATCGCCGACGCCGCCGCGGCGCGCGGGTTCACCCCCCACCCGGTGCCGGCGCCGTCGGGCCGGTCGGTCGCCGTCGTCGGCTCCGGGCCCGCCGGCCTCGCCGCCGCCCAGCAGCTGGCCCGCGCCGGTCACGCGGTGACCGTGTACGAACGCGACGACGCGATCGGTGGCCTGCTGCGGTACGGCATCCCGGACTTCAAGTTGGAGAAGCGGCACATCGATGCCCGGCTGGCCCAGCTCACCGCCGAGGGGGTGCGCTTGCGCACCGGTGTGAACGTCGGGGTGGACGTCACCGCCGAACAGTTGCGCGCCGAGCACGACGCGGTGCTGCTGGCCTGTGGTGCGTTGCAGGGCCGGGACACCCCGGAGACCCCGGGGCGGGCGCTTCGGGGCGTACACCAGGCGATGGCGCATCTGGTCGCGGCGAATCGCGCGGTCGCCACGGCGGCCACCGACCAGGCCGGCGTGGTGGCCACCGCCGAGCGTCGGCTGGCGCCGGCGGTGTTGCCGGACGGCACGCCGATCGACGCGGCCGGCAAGCACGTGGTGATCATCGGCGGAGGTGACACGGCGGCCGACTGTCTCGGCGTCGCGCACCGTCAGGGCGCCGCGGGCGTGCACCAGCTCGACCTGTACCCGCAGCCGCCGCAGGAGCGCGACGAGGCACGGGATCCGTGGCCGACCTGGCCGTGGGTGTTGCGCAGTTACCCGGCGCACGAGGAGGGCGGCGAGCGGGTCTTCGCCGTGGCGGTGCAGGAGTTCGTCGACGACGGTGCCGGCCAGGTGCGGGCGGTGCGGATCGCCGAGGTGACAGTGGAGAAGCGCGACGGCCGGCGGGTCGTCACGGTGGTGCCGGGCTCCGAGCGGGAGTTGCCGGCCGATCTGGTGCTGTTGGCGATCGGCTTCGAGGGCACCGAGCAGCAGCCGCTGTTGGCCCAGTTCGGTGTGGCCCGCAACCCTCGGGGCGCAATCGACGCCCGCGACGACTGGCAGACCGACGCCGACGGGGTGTTCGTGGCTGGTGACATGCACCGGGGCGCATCGTTGATCGTCTGGGCCATCGCCGAGGGGCGGGCGGTCGCCGCCGCCATCCACGGCTATCTGGGCGGTGTCGGTGCGTTGCCGGCCCCGGTGGGCCCGGCCGCGCAGGCCCTCGCCGCTCGCTGAGGTGCGGGTGTCCGGTCGGTGCGGCAGGTCCGCCACCGCACCGGCCGGGCGTTCCCGCTGGTGAAGCCGCTCACAAATGTGGGCAGAGAGGTTTAAGCCGGCAAGACTTGTCGGCTGCCGAACCGCGCCGCGATCGGTCTGAGTGAGCATGCTGCCGATCGCTGGAGGTTCGTCGTGGCCAGAGGTGCCACCTTCGCCGCGTTGCGCCACCGCAACTACCGGATCTGGGCGCTCGCCGGCTTCGTCTCCGTCATCGGCACGTGGATGCAGGTCCTCGGGGTCAACTGGTACGTCCTGAAGGAAACCGGCTCGGCGACGTCGATGGGTTTCGCCGTGCTGCTCCAGGCGGCGCCCACGCTGCTGCTCAGCGTCTGGGGTGGCGTGCTGGCCGACCGGTTGCCCGCCCGCCCGTTGCTGATCGCCGCCCAGGGCGCCCACGCGGCGCTCGCCGCCGGACTGGCGGCGGTCGCCCTGACCGGGGTCGGCGGCCTGCCGCTGATCTTCGCGATCTCGCTGGCCACCGGTGCCGTCTCGGCGATCGAAGGCCCGGTGATGGGGCGCTGGGCCGCCAGCCTCGTCGACCGGGAGACGCTGGGCAACGCGCTGGCGCTCGGTTCGCTCACCAACTCCGCCGGCCGCATCCTCGGCATGAGCCTCGGCGCCGTGGTGGTGGCCGCCGTCGGACCCGCCCTTCTGTTCGGCGTCAACGCGGCCAGCTTCGCCGCCGTGGTGGTGGCGCTGTTCGCCGTACGCCCGAAAGCGGTGCCCGGCCTCCCGGCCCCGGACGCCGGCCGGAGCCGGGGCGGTGTCCGCGCCGGGTTCGCCTACCTGCGCGGGCAGCCGGTGCTGCTCCTCGCGCTCGCCCTGTCGTTCGTGCTCGGCAGCCTGGGCCGCAACTACCAGGTGACCATGGCCGCGATGAGCGACGGTCCGCTGGACGCCGGGGCCTCCGGGTACGGCCTGCTGTCGACGGTGTTCGCTGTCGGCACCGTGGTGGGTGCGCTCGTCGCGGCCCGGCGGCGTTCGCTGGGCTACCGGACGCTTGTCGTCGCGGGCCTGGTCGCCAGCGGGTTGCAGATCGTCGCCGGCCTGGCACCGGGCACCTGGAGTTTCGCCGCGGTGATCCTGCCGATCGCCGCCGCCGCTGTGGTCATCGACACCACGGTCGGCACCCGCGCGCAGCTCGACACCGACGGTGCGATGCGGGGCCGGGTGCTCGCCGCCCTGGCTGTCACCGGCTCGGTCTCCGCCGCGGTCGGCGCCCCGCTGCTCGGTTGGCTCGCCGAACACGCCGGGCCCCGGCAGACGCTCGTCCTCGCCGGCGCCGCAGCGGCGATCGCCACGACGGCGGCGGGCGTCGCCCTGGACCGGCAGCGCGGCCGCGCGGCGACCCTCGCGCTTGTCGTTCCGCGACCTCGTCATCCGGTACGACGAGCGGCGTTCCGGGCCGCCCGCATGGTCCGGCCCACCGGTGCGGTCTGCGTCATCGCGCCCGCCGAAGCCGGTGCGGTGCGATCGGGCGGGGTGCGGCTCCGGGAGTTGGTCACCGCCGGGCCGGTGGCGAACCGCTGAGACGGCGGTCACCCCCCGGCGGCCGGCTTCCGGGACAGGGCGATACGAAGATCATCGTTACGCTGCGGTCATGGACATTGAGGAGCGGCTACGGCGTACCCGCCGGTGGCTGTGGGTCGTGCTGATCGGGCTCGTCCTGAGTGGTGTCACAGCGTTTCCGCTGGAGATCGAGGTGCGCTGGCTGCTGCGCGCACTGGACCCGCTCGCCGGCCAACTGCCCGCGCTTGTCGCCTGGATCGAGCGGGTGCACACCGGGCTCGTGACGGCCGGCGAGGACTACCCGTTCCTGCTCTACGGCACCGACTGGTTGGCCTTCGCCCACCTGGTGCTGGCGGTGGCCTTCTGGGGGCCGCTGCGCGACCCGGTGCGCAACGTCTGGGTGGTGCAGGTCGGCATGATCGCCTGTGCGGGCATCATTCCGCTGGCGCTGATCTGCGGCCCGATCCGGGACATCCCCTGGTTCTGGACTGTCGTCGACCTGTCCTTCGCGGTCGGGGCGTTCCCGCCGCTCTGGTTCGCGTACCGGCACATCCGCGCCGTCGAAGAGGCAGGAGCCTCAACCCCGTAAACCCTGCCGCCGGCCAGCCTGCTCCGACCCCGCCGGTCGATCATGGAGTTGTGGTGGGCAGAAGGTACGCCCTTGCCTCATCGGCGAGGCACCACAACTCCATGATCGACGCGGGTGGGTGGGGCTAGTGCGACATCAGGTGGCGCGACTCGCGGATCTTGTCCCAGGACCTGGGCTCGGTCGGCGGAGCGGCCTTGCGGGCGGCGCTGGCCACCTCGGGCCGGCCGGCGGTGAACAGCCAGGTGGTGAACAGGTCGTCAAGGTCCAATCCGGAGATCCGCTCGGCCAGTGCCTGGAACTGCTCGATGGTGCCGTTGCCGTACTGGCGCTCGGCCGTCCACGTCGGCAGGATCTCGAAGAACGCGTCATCGCCGACTGCCAGCCGCAGCTGGTGCAGGGTCATCGCGCCCCGGTCGTAGACGGCGCTGTCGAAGATCCGAGCGGCGCCCGGGTCGCCGGGCAGCACCTGCCAGAACCCGTCGTCGGCCGGGTAACTGGCGTAGGCGAAGTCGAAGACCTCCTGGGCGGTGCCCTCGCCCTGCTCCTCCGACCAGAGCCACTCGGCGTACGAGGCGAAGCCCTCGTTGAGCCAGACGTTGCGCCAGTCGGCCACCGATACCGAGTCGCCGAACCACTGGTGGGCCAGCTCGTGCGTCACCACGTAGGTGTTGGCGCCGCGTCGCCAGAAGCCCGGCCCGTACACCGGGCGGGTCTGCGTCTCCAGCGCGAAGCTGATCCCGTCGATCGGCCCGGCCACGCCGCCCTGCGCCTCGAACGGGTACGGGCCGAAGAGCCCGCTCTCCCAGTCGACGATCTCGGCGGTCCGTTCGATGCTGGCCCGCGCGGCCGGCCCGAGCGCCCCCAGCGAGGTGCTGTACGCGTTGATCACCGGCTGGCCGCTCGGGGCGGTGTCGGTGACGATGTCGTACTGGCCGATGGCCATGAAGGCCAGGTAGGTGGTGGTGGGGGAGGTGGTCCGCCAGATCCACCGGGTGCGGTTGCCGGCCTCGGCCAACGGCGGCCTCGGCTGCACGCCGTTGCTGATCACCTCGACGCCGGTGGGCACCGACACCGAGATGTCGTAGGTGGCCTTGTCCAGCGGGTGGTCGTTGCTCGGGAACCACCACCACGCCGACTCGGGCTCGCCGACGGCGAGGGCGCCGTCGTCGGTACGCGTCCAGGCGGTGTAGCCGTTGACCAGGGCCTCCGACGGGACACCGGAGTAACGCACGACGATGGTGAGCTGCTGGCCCCGGGTCACGGTGCGGGCCGGGGTGACCACCAACTCGTGCGCCCCGGCGGTGCTGGTGCTCGCCGCCCAACCGTTCACCCGGACCGACTCGACGTCGAGCAGGAAGTCCAGATTGAACGTCGAGAGGTCCTCGGTGGCGGTGGCGAGGATGGTGGTGGTGCCGGTGAGCAGGTCGGTGGCCGGTTCGTAGCGCAGCCGGACGTCGTAGTGCCCGACGTCGTAGCCGCCGTTGCCGTAGTCGGGGAAGTAGCTGTCGCCCAGTCCGGGCGCGCCGGGTTGCGGCGCTGCGGAGACGACCGGTCGGCCCCAGCCCGTCGGGGCGGCCTGGCCGGGGGTGCCGGCGAGCATGGTGCCGGCGGTGGTGAGGGTCAGGGCGGTGGTGGCCGCCGTGAGGACTCGTCGCACGGGGTGGACTCCCTCCATCGGGTGTTCGCCAGGCCAACCTAATCGACAACTGTGAACGTCGCCGGTCGCCACACCCATCGTCGGTCGTCGCCCCCTGGCGTGCGTTGCACCGCAAGGTCACACTGTGTTGATCGGAGGTGACACGTGCGGCGCTCGGAGTTGCCCAGGCGAGAGGTGATCGGCCAACGGCAGGCGGCAGCGGGTCGGGAACGGCTGCCCGCCGGCGGCCTGGAGTTGTTCGCGCTGCTCGCCCGGCTGTTGCGGCGACCCCGTCGCGGCGACCGCCGGCTGCCGCTGGTGTGGCTGGTCCGCTCCGACACCGCGGATCTGATGGTGCCGCTGCGCCGGTTCCTCGGCCAGGGCCCCCGGCGGCGGGTCCCGCACGCCGTGCTGGACGCCGACGCGCCGCCCGGCGCGGGGGACGTGCCGGCGCTGCTGCGCGAGCTGCACCGGCAGCTCTCCCTGGAGGCCTTCGGCGCCGCCCGGCTGCGCTTTCGGCACTATCCGCTCGCCGACTGGCTGATGCAGCAGAGCCTCAACCTGGGCATCGACGCCGACGACAGCCGCGCGGCCCTGGTCCGCCGGCTGCGCGACCGCAGGGGCCCGCGCACGCCGGAGGCGTTGCCCTCCGGCGGCGACGCGGTCAGCATCGCCTCCCAGGTGCTGCTCTGGCTGGTCCGTCGCGCCGTGCCGGGAGTGGTCTTCCGGGCTGCTGTCTCCGGTCGGGTGCCGGTGCTCGGGCGGCACTACAACTGGTTCATGCGCCAGCAGTATCTGGCGCCCCGGCAGTCGGTCACCTTCCTCGGCTTCGCCGAACGCCTCACCGCGGGCTGGCGCGACGGGGAACAACCCGACCAGGTCAACAAGCTGCTGCACGCGTTCCTGGAGGACCTGCGGCAGGCGTACCGGCGTCGGCCGTGGCGTCCGTCGGACTGGCGGCGCACCGCGTACCCGGCTCTGCTGATCGATCACGTCGCCCCCGGCAACGTCGGCGGGGAGCTGGTCCGCCTGCTCGGCGACGTCCGCACCGAGACCGGCCGCAACGACCCGCTGCTGATCGTCGCGTCCGGTGGGCAACCCCCACCGGACCTGCCGGAACCGCACCCGTTGACCGAGGCCGACGAGGCGTACGACGAGTGGGCCGGGGCGCTGCCGGAGATGCGACGGCTGCGCCGCCCGGCCACCTGGCTGGTGGCGCTGCGCCCCGACGATACCGACGCCGGCCCACCGTCACGTGGCGGGCTGCGGCCCTTCTCCGCGCCCGACCCGCCGTGGTGGTCGCGGCGCTTCCTGCCGACGGCGCTGTGCCTGGTGCTGGTGGCGGTGCTCGGCCTCTGGGTGGCCAGCCGGTGGGGGCCGGGCTGTCACCCCTCGCTGACCGGTCAGGTCTCGGTCGAGGTGGTCGGAAGCGGCGAGTGTGTCGGCTACAGCGACAGCGCGGCCCAGGTGTTCAACAACGACCCCGGCCAGGACCGGCTGCGCACCGTTCAAGAGCGCATCTTCGCGCAGAACCGCGCCGCCGAGGAGGTCTGGCAGCGCAGCGACCGACGACGGCCCTTCCTCACCCTGGTCTACCTCGGCACCCTCACCGGCAACCGGACCCGCGCGGACGAGGAGTCGTACGTTTCCGAGCGCGAGGAGCTGGAAGGGATGGCCACCGCCCAGTACGCGTTGCTGAAGGAGTCGGCCGGCGCCGACGGCGCCGCGCTGCTGCGGATCGTGGTGGCAAACGGTGGCCGCCAGATGATCTACGCCGATCGCGCCGTGGCGATGCTGGCCGAGCTGGCCCGGGACGACCCCACCGTGCTCGGGGTGGTCGGGCTGGTGGAGAGCCGCACCAGCACCGCCCGCGCGCTGCGCGAGCTGAACCAGGTCGGGCTGCCGGTGCTGGCGCCCACCCTCTCCGCCGACGGGATGGATGCCAACTCCCGCCTCTACCTCCAGATCTCCGCGCCGAACAAGGACCAGGTGAAGCTTGTCGACGCGTACGCCAAGCAGGTGCTGAAGGTCAACGACGCGCACGTCTTCTACACCACCCTGGAGGGCAGTTCGCTCACCGAGGACCTCTACGTGGGCACCCTCGTCGACGGGCTCCGACAACAGTTCGGCACCCGGATCACCCGCCTTGACGAGTGGCGCACCGGGCAGCGGCTGACCGACGAGTGCGGCTACCCCGGGATGCTCTTCTACGCCGGTCGTTGGACGGAGTTCGACGGTTTCCTGCGGGCGCTGCGCGAGTGCGGCGGCAACCCGCCCCGACACCTCGTCGCCGACGACTCGGCCAACAGGTACATGGCCAACCCGGGGCTGCGCGCCGCCGCGCCCGGCAACCTGCCCGTCACGTACGTCTCCAAGGCGGCCCTGGCCACCTGCGCGGCGCTGCGGGCCGCCCAGGACCGGCGCGACGACGACGCGCGGGCCAGCTTCCTGTCCTGGATCCAGGCCGACGACCTGCTCGACCCGCCGCGCTGCCGGCCGGGCTCCGAGGAACAGGTCGGCGAGCGCGTCAGCCTGGCCTACGACGCGTCGATGATGCTGGTCCGGGCGGTGGAGAGCCTCGCCGCCCGGCTGCACCACGCCGACCCCCGGCAACGCTGGGAGCCGGAGTCGGTGAACCCGGTGGGCGTGCACGCGGAGGTGCTCCGGCAGAACGCCGCCCAGGGCTACCCGGGGGTGGCCGGGCTGATCCGGTTCACTCCCGACTCGGGGGAGCCGGTCGACAAGCGGCTGGCCCTGATGCGGGTGGAGCAGGTGCCCGACGTGGCGACGGCACCGGTGGAGGTGTTCCGCTGCGGGGCCGCCGACGCGTCCGGCCCGGCGGCGTGCGGCCCCGCCTGACCGGTCCGGCGTGACACGTCCTCGCAGGACTGTCCGGGTGCCGCCGGTGTCCGTTAGGGTTCCTGGGACCAGGCGGCCGTGGCGTTGGGGGCAGAGGGTGGGCAGGCTCGCGTCGGCGTACGGGCAGGCGGTCAACTCCCACCGGGCGGCTCGGGCGCATCTGGACACTGCCCGCAGCGTCCTGGGTGCGGCGCCGACCGCCGTCGCGCCGATCGGCGCCGACGACCTGGTGACCCGCCTCGCCCGCCTCGGCGGTGCCCTGGCAACCCCCGCCCCGGGCGTCACCTCGCTGACCGACGAGCCGGCCGCCGTGCGGATCGGTGAGGCGTCCACAGCGGAGGGAACCTTTCCGGTGCTGGTCCCGCTCGGCGGCGGCCACCACCTCGCAGTGGACACCGACGCCCGGGACCCGCAGGTCTCCGGATTGCTGCGGGCGCTGGTGCTGCGGCTGGTCGCCACCGCACCGGCCGGTCAGGTCCGCGTCGCCGGCATCGACACCGCAGCGCTCGGCGCCACCTTCGGCCCACTGCGACCACTGCTCGACGCCGGGGTGCTCGACCCGCCGGCCACCGGCGAGGCCGAGGTTGCCGCGCTGCTGGACGCCGCCGAACAGCACGCCCGCGCCGCGCAGCACTGTCAGCCCGCCGCCCGTCGCCTGCTGGTGGTGGTCGCCACCGCCGCGCCGCCGCCGCGCGAGCTGGCCCGGCTCGCCGCGCTCACCCACGCCGGCCCGGCCGCCGCCGTGTGCGTGCTGCTCGCCGGCCATCCGTCCCGGCTGCCCGGCGAGACCGCGCCGCCGCTGGGCGGCACCACAGCGGTGCGGCTCAACCAGGGGTACGCGCACGTCGGCGACCCGCCCGGCACCCCGTTCAGCGCGGACGGCAGCGGGCTGGCCGTCCCCGTTCTGCTCGACGGCGACCCGCCGCCCGCCTCGGTACGCGCGCTCGCCGAGCACCTCGGCACCGCCACCCGTCGCGCCGACGCGTTGCCCTTCACCGACCTGCTGCCCGAAGGGCGTTGGGCCGAGTCCGCCGGCAACGGCCTGCGCACGGTGATCGGCCGGGCCGGCGGCACCGCGCTGACACTCGCCTTCGACGACGCCACCCCACACTGGCTGGTCGGTGGGCGCACCGGCGCCGGCAAGACGGTCTTCCTGCTCGACGTCCTCTACGGGTTGGCCGCCCGCTACTCGCCGGCCGAGTTGCAGCTCTACCTGCTCGACTTCAAGGAGGGCGTGAGCTTCACCGAGTTCGTGCCCACCGGTCGGGACCCGTCCTGGCTGCCGCACGCCCGTGCCGTCGGCATCGAATCCGACCGCGAGTACGGTCTCGCCGTGCTGCGCGAGCTGCGCCGGGAGGCGCAGCGCCGGGCCACAGCACTCAAACGGCACGGCGTCACCAAACTCGCCGACCTGCCCCCTGACAATTCGCTGCCACGCATCGTGACGGTCATCGACGAGTTCCACGTGCTGCTCGCCGGCAACGACCCGCTGGCCCGCGAGTCGGTCGACCTGCTGGAGGAGTTGGCCCGCAAGGGCCGCTCGTACGGCATCCACCTGGTGCTCGCCAGCCAGAGCATGACCGGCATCGAAGCCCTCTACGGGCGGGCCGAGGCGATCTTCGGGCAGTTCGCGTTGCGGGTGGCGCTGCCCGGCGGTGGTGGAGTGCTCGACCAGCTCAACGACGCCGCCGCCGCCCTACCGGTCGGCTCCGCGGTGGTCAACACCGCCGCCGGCGCGGTCGGCGCCGACACGGTGCTGCGCTTCCCCGACGCGCACGCCGCCACGGCGGACCTCGCCGCGTTACGCCACGACCTGTGGCAGGCCCGCCCGCCGGGCTCGCGGCCCCCTGCGGTCTTCAAGGGGTACGAAGCCGCGCGGATCGAGGACGACAGCACGTTCGCCGGGCTGCGCCCCGGTGGTCGACGCCCGATGGCCCTGGTCGGCCGAACCGTCGACGTGCACGGCACCACAGCACTGTTCCTGATGGACACCACCCCCGGCCGGCACCTCGCCGTGGTGGGCACCGCACCGACCGGCGCGGACGTGCTGCGTGCCGCGACGCTCAGCCTGGCCCGCCAGCACAACCCCGGCGACGCCCGCTTCCAGTTGGCCTGCCTGGTCACCGCCGCCGACCCGGTCGCCGACGACACCGAAACGCTGCTGCGGGCCGCCGGCCACCCGGTGCGGCGCCTGGACGCGGCCGGGCTGCGCGACCGGATCGCCGCGCTGGCCGCCGAGCCCGCCGGCCGCGAATACCTTGTGGTGTTCGGCGTGGACGCCGCCGCGCCCGTACTCGGGGCCACCGACCCCGCCACGTTCCGCTCCGGCCTTGACGACCTGCGTACCGTCCTGCGTCAGGGCCCCGGCCAGGGGGTGCACCTGCTCGGCTGGTGGCGGGGGCTGCGCCGGCTCGCCGACGACCTCGGCGGCACCCAGAACCGCGACGACGTCGCCTGCCTGGTCGCGCTCAACGTGCCCGGCGCCGAGCTGGCCCTGCACCTCGGAGCGCACGACCTGGCCTACACGCCCCGCCCCGACCGGGCGCTGCTGATCGACCGGCACGACCAGCGCACCCGGCTGATCGTCCCGTTCGTCGGCGACGGGCACGACCCGGACGGGGAGCGGTGACAGTGTCCTTCGAGGAGTACGCGGCGCTGGCCCGGCAACTCTCCGCCCAGCACCGCGCCGGGGAACAGCACGCCGCCGCCGAATCCGCGCGCCGCCGCGACCTGCACGCCGCCGTCGACTACCTCCAGCAGCGACTGACCGCCCAGGGCCAGCGCCTCGACCAGCTCGGCCGCGCCATCGGCATCGACCAACCACCCCCTGCCCCGACGGCTCCTCCCACCGCACCCAGGTCCGGGGACGGGGAAGTCGCCGGCGCAGCCGGCGCGCCGGGGCGGGCGGGGGTCGGGGCGTACCCCCAACTGCCGGCGGGGGAGGCGCGGCTGGCGCTGCCGACGGCGGTGAGCCCGGCGGGCGGCGGGGTGCCTGTGCAGCGCGCGGCGACGGCCGACCCGGCGGTGGAGTTGGAGCTGGCCCGGCGGATGGCCGACGAGGCCGACCGGCACGGGCAGCAGGCGGAGTTGCTGGCCCAGCGGCCGGCGCTGCTGCCGACGTGGTCGCCGCTGGCGCGGGCGGTCGCCGTCTACGCCGGATGCGGCGCGGCGGCCGGGGTGCTCGTGCTGATCCTGGTGCTCGCCTCCGGGGTCGGTCTGGTGGACGGGTTCACCCTCGGCGCGTGGATCTGCGCGGGGTTGCCGGCGGTGGCGTTCTTCGGCGGCTACCTGGTGCTGGGCCGGTGGGGGCGGCCCGCGATGGTCGCCGGCACCCCGCCGCGATATCTGCCGCTCGGTTTCCTGATCTGTTTCCTGGTGGTGCCGATGGCCTACTGCGCGTACCTGCTGATGGTCCGTGGCCTGCGCTGATGACTGAGCTGTCAGCCGGTCTGCGCTTCGCCGCGCAGCCGGTCGTCAGCGTGTTCGCGCCGGGCAGGCCACCTGGGCACAGGATGCCGCCATCCATTGTGTCCGCCTCGGTGCCGTAGTCTCGCGCCCCGAGCGCTATCGGTGCGCAATCCGCTTGCCGGGGCTCCGGATGGTCACACCTCGGCGTCTCCTGAGCGGTAGGTCGAAAGGTTGGTCAGGGAATTGCAGGGACACACGTCCACCCAGGTTGAGCCGATGCCGGCAGGGGGCGGGAT
Organism: Micromonospora sp. NPDC048986; assembly: GCF_040649335.1. Taxonomy (NCBI): domain Bacteria; kingdom Bacillati; phylum Actinomycetota; class Actinomycetes; order Micromonosporales; family Micromonosporaceae; genus Micromonospora; species Micromonospora sp. NPDC048986. Next base: position 165,287 of record NZ_JBEZFJ010000006.1, on the reverse strand, counting down.
CGCCGTTTCGCCGCCGGTCAACGCCGAAGCGGCGACGCCTCGCTCCGAACAGGAGTCAGGCCTGTCGGTCGTCACGGCATCACAGCAGGCCGGCCCGGGCGCGGTGGTCGCCGGTTTCGGGCTGATCGCCGTCGGCGCGGTAGGGGGTTGGCTGATCTGGCGCAGCGGCGCCTCCGCGGCGAAGATCCAGCCCGAGGACACCACCGGTGTCTTCCTCACCCTGTTGGTCTTCGCCGCAGCAGTCGAGCGGATCCTCGAACCGTTCTCACGGTGGCTGCCGGGGCGCGCCGCCGAGGCCGCGCTGTCCCGGACGGTGGCCGACGTGACCAGCCGGGCCGACGGCCCCACCGACGCCGACCGTGGGGCCGTCGCCGCCGCCACCGCCAAGGTCGCGCGGGCCAAGGCGAACCGCACCATCGTCGCGTGGGGTCTCGCCAGCGGGCTGGCCACCGTGGCGTCCAGCGCCGGCGGGTTCTACGTCCTGCACGCGGTCGCCGGCGGCGATTGGAACGGCGTGGCGGTCTGGGTCGACGCCGTCGTGACCGGTGTGATGGTCGGCAGCGGCACCAAGCCGTTGCACGATCTGATCACCCGGGCGCAGAACGGCCCGCCGTCGGCGTAGCGCCCTGCCTGGTCCTGTTTCGTCATGCCTGCCTGGTTCACCGTTGGGCATGGTCCACTTGGTTTCATTGAAGTCGGGGTATCCGCGCCAGCGGGATACCCCGACTTCAGCTATTCCGTGTCGATCTTCGGCTCTGTTGCGCTCACTCTCGCGCCGGTTCGCCTACCTGCTGGGATCTGCATCGTGCGCCGTGTCGTCGGCGGCGTGTGCGGCGGCCACCAGGACTTCGTCGAGTTCGCGGTCGGTGAGACCTTCGTCTTCGAACAGACCGAGCAGCAGCACCGTCCGCGCGACGATTGCCGCCGCGTCGTGGGGCACTGGCGGACGCTCCCCGAGCGCCGCCCACACCAGCGCCTCGGCCAGCACCGGGTCGACGTCGCGCCCGGTCGCGTCGTAGCGTTCCCGAGCGGACGCCACGAACCGGATCACCGGCGCGCGATCCTGCCCCGCGACGAACCGCCACCGTACCGCCACCAACAGCGCACCGGCGAGCAGGTCCGCGTACCGCCGCCAGTCCGACTCGGCAAACCAGCCCAGCCGGCGTTCGTGGCCGCGCAGTCGCTCGGTCAGCAGGCCGCGTGGCGCCGCGTGCGGGTCGGTCACCATCGTCGCCTCCTGATCATCGTGAGTGCTCGCCTGTGTGCTCGTGGCCGGGTCAGTCGATGCCGCCTGGCCACCAGCGCGCTCGCTGCATGGCACCCGCGAGCGATCACGTCGGCGCTGCCGGCGTGGTTGTCGTGCTCGCCGTCGTTGTCGTGGCTGGCGGGCCGGGACGGCGCGGGCGGTGCCGCCGGCTCTTCGGTCAGTGCCGCCACCGAACGCTCGATCCGGCAACTGCCGACCCCGAGCCGGGCAACGACCAGGTCCAACCGGGTGATCGCCGCCGCGATGTGCCGGGCCGCGACCACGTCTGCCGCTTTCCGGGTACGCCGCAGCCGGTCTTCGGCCGCGCTCAACCGCCAGCGGACCCGGGCAGCCAGCGCGGCGGCCCGGTCCGCGTCGAACCGAGCAGCGTGCAGACCGGCGAGCAGGTCTCCGACCGAGCCTCCCGGTGACTCCCGATAGGCGGCCAGGCCCGCGTAGACCAGGCCAGCGCCCGCCAGCACTCCGTGACCGCCTCCTGCCAGGGCAGCCGCCGGCCGGGCGGCCCCGCCCCGTGTAACTCTGCGCCAGCACGGTCGGCGGCGGAGATCGTGGCCAGCCACGCCGCACGGAGATCGTCTACGGCATCGGTGCTCACTCGCCCGCCTCGGCACTGGACTTGACCAACAGGGCGAAGCGCACATCGGCACAGGGGTAGTCGGCGCCGCACTCGCAGAGCCAGCGTCGCACCACCCGGGGCGGGTGGGCGAAGAGGACGTCGTCGGCGTCCTCGACGTCCTGATCGGACATGAGGCGATCGTTTTGCTCGGGCGGGGCTGGTGGATCGGTGGAGGATTCGTCGGGTCGATCGGGCATCGGGGGCTCCCGTCGGGTCGTCTCCTAGCTGCACACGGCTCTAGCGTCGGGCCGGGCGTGCGGGCACGCCCCGGCACGCCCGGCCGAACGGGGGGACCGACCGACCGGGCGCTTCCTGCGCGGTGGGAACGAACCAGCTCCGGGTTGCAGACCTGGGAGCCGGCCAAGGCAGAGCATATATAACAGGTCATGTAAGCGCAAGCATCCACCGCACATTGCTTGCTATACAAAGTTCCTCGTGATCGAATGGCAGGGCAGACCTGGGAGACACCAATGCCCGCCAAAGCGAAGTGGGCGCTGATCGCCGACGGCATCCGCGCTCAGATCAAGTCCGGCGAACTTGCGCCGGGTGACAAGCTGCCCTCGACCTCCGAGCTGTGCCGTCAGCACGACGTCTCGGCCATCGTGGTCCGTCAGGCCATCAACGCGCTAAAGATTGAGGGCTTGGTCGAAGGCGTGGGTGGCGTCGGAGTGTTCGTCGCCGAACGCTAAAACCCGACCGCCCCGGCGCCTCCCGGCCCCGCGTTGCGCCGATCTTGACAGTTTCCGTTAACTCGTAACGGAAACTGTCCAAGATCTGGATTGATACCCGGCTTGATCGGGGCTCCGTAGGCAACTCCGTCATAGTCGCGCGCTCGGGAGATTTCTGCCCCCTGAGGTGACGCGGGAGCGAGCGGACGGTCGCGCTGGGTGCGCGGATCTCGTACGCTCCCATGTGGTCTCCGCCGGTGCGGTGGTGGAGGCGATGGTCGACCACGGGGAGGTGCGCGTGAGCGCAGCACAGATCATCGCGAGGTTGGCGGCAGCGTCGCAAAAGCTGGACGAGGCGAAGGCCAAGACCGCAGCGGCAGCACAGGACGCAGCCGAGGCACGGGCACTCGTCGCCGGTGCGCTGGAAGGCGTAGCTGCTGGTCCACTGGTCGGCATGATCGATTCGTACCGTCAGGCGCTCGCGCAGGCATCCCAGGGTGGCGACCCGGCCAAGCAGCATGTGCAGGAGACGATCGCCAAGGTCCGAGCGCTGGGAAACTGACCACGGGTGGTGGCAGCGCAATCCAGCAACCACCCGCAGCAGCCGGCGTCACCTTGCGACCCGCAGTGCCAAGCCAAGCAGCAGCCGCTACGCCCAGCGCTAGTGGTCTGTCTCCTGCGTTCCGAGATCAGATGCTGCCGAGGCGCCGAGTCCAACTCGCAGAGAGCGGGTGAGCCCCGAGGCCATCGCTCTTGGCGGTTCTCTTGCTTCAACCGCCTGGGCTACGTTCGTCGAGTTTCTGCCGCTCGTACCCAAAGCCATCGGCGGCGTTCTGATAGCAGGTGTGGCTACGGCGGGCGCCTACGAGGCGTGGCAGGCTAAGCATCGACAACAGGGGAGTCGCGATGAAGATCGATGACCGCACCGAACAGCGCGTCCGAGACACCCTTCACTGGGTGGTCAAACGGGACCTGAACAAGTTCGATGCGGCGCTGAAGTCGTTCCCCGACGAGGCGGCGCAGAAGGCGGCTCTTGCGTTGGTGGTCGCAGTCTCCGGCTTCGTTCTTATCGATCTGCACGGTGCGCGGCCCACGCCCCAGCAGGTCGATGTGCTGGCCGAGGAGATCGGCCGGATGGAGACGTGGGCTTCCGTCAGCGCGGAGGAGACCGCTTCCTTCATCAACGCTGTCGTCGCGGGTCGGTCATTGACCGAGCACTCCACGCCTGAAGACGTTGTCGTCCTGGCTTTCGTCATTGCGGGCAGCCTGCTTGCGGCACGACCAATGCCTGAGGGGCAATGGTGGTTCAACTACCTGGACAAGGTGGAGGCAGCCATCGAGGCGGCGGGGTGACCGGCGTGCCCGAGCCGGTTGTCCGGAACGGTGGCGAGCTAGAGGGCTTCCGCATCGGCTATCTACCGACGAACGTCGGTGACCTGGTTTCGGACTTCGCCTCGGAGTGGGAGGACGTTATCTTCACCACCCGGGTCTGGGAGCGCCATGTCGAGGACGGCCACCGAGTCGACCTGCGGGTACAAGTGCTCCGAGGCGACCGGCTGGGCACCCTCGCCGAGCTACGCGACTTCCTGGCCGAGTACCACGAGCGCGATAACGCTGACTGGGCACTCACGGACTTTCAGCACGGCGAGGGCCCCGGGCTCCTCGGCGTCAGCCGAGGCGTTCTGGCTGGCCGCGCCTGGTCTGGCCGTCAACGTGCTGGTCGATCCGGAGCGGTTCAGCGCGGACGACTTGCTGGCGATTTAGAGCGACTGCGGCAGGTCCGCCAGCCCCCTGGACTTAGGCGATCCGCTCGTGCGCTGAGGTGCGCAAGTGCTCAACAGCGACGACCGCGAAAGAACGAAGGGCCCGCTCACGCGGGCCCCAAGCCTGGCGCGGAAGCTCGATACGGGTGTCCTGGGCAGTACGCCAGCGGCAGTTGATCGGCGTTCTGCTGTCGGAAAGCTGTCACCGCGCGTGGTGCGGGCTGTGCAGAGCGGTGATCGTCCCTATCCTGACGTGTTCACCGCAGGCTAGCCACGTGGAGTGTCGTGGATCCTCGACAGGTACGACGTCTGGCAGAGCAGTCCGCCAACTTCGGGTTCCTCACGGAACACCCGCTACTGGTCTGGTATGGCGCGGGCGCTGAGCTGCTCGTCTATGTGGACGCGCAGGCCGCGATGTTCAAGATCCGTGCCTTCGGCGACGAGATGGCCAAGGATCTCGTCAGGCGCACTGGCGCGAAGCCGCAGAAGAACGACTTCTACCACCGTGTTCAGGCGCTGTATGGCGATGGCACGCTCGTGGCGGAGACGTACCACGCGTTCGACCGTCTCCGGGATCAGGGCAACAAGGCCGTACACGATCACCTGGGTGAGGTGCGTGCGGCACTGGACATGCTGCGGACCTGCTTCGAGCTGGGGGTCTGGTTTCACCGGGCGCTGACCGGCGACCGCACCCCGCTCGGCTTCGTGCCACCGTCCCCGCCACCTCAGCAGGTGTCGCAGAGCATCGCCGACGGGCTCCAGGCCGAGATCCAGCGCTACAAGGACGAACTGGCGCAGACCAAGCTATTGCTGGAAGGCAAGGCGTCGCTGGCGCAGGCCCAGGCGGATGCGATGGTCGCTGCGGATCGTGCCGTTCGCGATGCCGACGCCCGCCGCGATCAGGCCGCTGCCCTGGTAGCGAGCCTTAGGTCAGCGGCCGAGGCAGAGCAGGCGGCGCTGGACAGCAAGGCGACTGCCAAAGTCTCGGCCGCTCGGCGCGAGGAGTTCATCGCCCGCGCCCGTCGTGCCTCCCACGAACCGCTCAACGAGATCCAGACCCGCGCCGAGATCGACAGGCAGTTGCGCGCGGCCGGCTGGGTCGTCCAGGACGAGAGCCAGATCAACCTGTACGCGGGCACTGGTGTCGTCGTCCGCGAGGTGACTCTGGCGACTGGCCGGGCCGATTACCTGCTCTACGTCAACCAGCGGCTGGTCGGCGTGATCGAAGCCAAGCGGGAGGGGACCGCGCCGCGCGGTGTCGAGGCGCAGCTTGACCGTTACCTCAACGGACTCACCGCCGAGCAGAAGCTCGCCGCATGGCGCCGGGACGATCCCCTGCCCTTCGGCTACGTCGCCACGGGCACCGAGACTGCCTTCGTTAACCGGCTGGACCCGTTCCCGCGTACCCGTGAGGTCTTTGCCTTCCATCGGCCCGAGACGTTCGCGCGGTGGATGCGGGAGGCCGACGACGACCGGTCGGCGCCGACGTTGCGGGCCCGGCTGCGGAGGATGCCAGCGCTGGACCGGCTCGGCCTGCGGCCCGCCCAGGTGGACGCCATCGATGGCCTGGAACGCTCCCTCGCCGAGGATCATCCGCGGTCGCTGATCCAGATGGCCACTGGCGCTGGCAAGACGTTCACGGCGGTCACCAGTAGCTACCGGATGCTGAAGCACGCCCGCGCCGCGCGGATCCTGTTCCTGGTCGACCGCAACAACCTCGGTAAGCAGACCCTGCGGGAGTACGCGGGCTACCAGACCCCGGACGACGGGCGGAAGTTCACCGAGCTGTATAACGTCGACCGGCTCTCGGGCACCGGCATGCTCGACTCCTCCGCCGTGGTGATCTCCACGATTCAGCGGCTCTACGGCGCGCTGCGCGGCGACGACTTGCCGGACGTGGATCTCGACGACCGCGCGTACGACGACTACGAGTTGGACGAGCCGGCCGAGGTCGCCTACAACCGGCACCTTCCGCCCGAAACGTTCGACCTGATCGTGGTCGACGAATGCCACCGCTCGATCTACGGCAAGTGGCGAGGCGTCATCGAGTACTTCGACGCGTTCGTGGTTGGGCTGACCGCCACGCCGGTCAAGCAAACGCTGGGCTTCTTCCAGCAGAACCTGGTCTCCGAGTACACCTACGAGCAGGCGGTCGCCGACGGCGTCAACGTCAGCTTCGACGTGTACCGGATCAAGACGGAAATCACCGAGAAGGGCGCCGACATCGAGGCCGGGACCGTCGTGCCGCTGCGCGACCGTCGCACCCGGGCCGAGCGTTACCAGGAGCTGGAGGACGACTTCACGTACGGCGGCAGCCAGGTCGGCAGGTCGGTGATCTCGAAGGGGCAGCTCAAGCTGGTGCTGGAGACGTTCCGGGAGCGGCTATTCACCGAGATCTTCCCCGGTCGGTCGACCGTGCCAAAGACGCTGATCTTCGCGCGAGACGACAACCACGCCGAGGAGATCGTGCAGATGGTCCGACTGGTTTTCGGACGGGGCAACGACTTCGCCGCGAAGATCACCTACGCCTCGCGCAAGGGCGGCGACAACCCGGACACCCTTATCCAGGCGTTCCGCAACAGCCCGGAGCTGCGCGTCGCGGTGACCGTCGACATGATCGCCACCGGTACCGACGTCCGGCCCCTGGAATGTGTGTTCTTCCTCCGGCCGGTGCGCAGCGCCACCTACTTCGAGCAGATGAAGGGTCGTGGCGCCCGCACCATCGACGCGGCAGAGTTCCAGGCCGTCACGCCGGATGCCGAGGTGAAGGACCGGTTCGTCATCGTGGATGCCGTTGGTGTCACCGAAGCGGACCTGGACGAGGCGGTGCCGCTGCAACGCCATACCGAACGGCAGATCTCACTGCGCGACCTGCTGAAGAAGGCCGGAACACTGACCGCCGACTCCGACGAGGTGGCTACGCTCGCCGCCCGGCTGGCCAGGCTGGAGCAGCAGTTGACCGACGACGAGCGTGCGGAACTGGCCGATCTCGCCGACCAGCCGCTGACCGGCATCGTGCGGAGCCTGGTCGACGCGGTCGCCCCCGAGCAGCTCAACCCGGCCAAGGAAGCTGGCCCGGACACCGTACGCGACCTGCTGGCCGGCGCGCTGCGTTCGCTCGCGGCGAACCCGGCGCTGCGCGAGCGCATCCTGGAAATCCGGCGGGCGCACGACATCACCATCGACGAGGTGAACGCCGACAAGCTGATCTCGGCCGCCGGTGTGCCCCCCGAGGAGCGCGCCCAGGTCACCGTGAAGACATGGCACGACTATCTGGAAGCGCACCGCGACGAGATCACCGCGTTGCAGGTGTTTTTCGAGGGGCGGGGACGGGTCGGGTACGACCAGCTCAAGGAGTTGGCGGCGCGCATCGCCCGGCCGCCGCAGGCGTGGACTCCGGAGTCGCTGTGGAAGTCGTACGTGCTGCTCGGCCGCACTGCGGATTCGGCGGGCAGCAGGGGAGTGACGGATCTTGTCAGCCTCATCCGGTATGAGTTGGGGCTGGATCAGGAGCTGCGCCCGTACCGCAGCCTCGTCGAGGAGCGCTTCCGTGGGTGGCTGCTCCAGCAGGAGCAGGCGGGCGCTACGTTCACTGCCGATCAGGCGTGGTGGCTGGAGAGGATCAAAGACGTGATAGCGGTCAGCGTGGAGATCACCCCGGACGACCTGGAGGGTGCGCCGTTCAGTGAGCGGGGCGGTATCGACGGGTACGCGGGTGCCTTCGGAAAGCGCGCTGAGCCGCTGCTCCACGAGTTGAACCAGGAGCTGTCCGCGTGACCGATTTGCCCGACGGCTGGACTCAGGTGACGCTGGGCGATGTCGCGCTGTCGGTGAAGAATGGCATCTTCGTATCCAGGCCTGGGACTGAACCAGATGGAGTCCCAATCCTTCGGATCAGCGCCGTTCGACCCGGGTCGCTGCAACTGGGCGACATTCGGTACACCGGCATGGATCGCGGATCTCTCGCCCAATCTGATGCCCTGCTGACTCCTGGTGATCTGCTCTTCACTCGCTATAACGGGAATATTGATTACGTTGGCGCTTGCGCTGTGGTGCCAGGCATTGCAGAAGACCTTGCATATCCGGACAAATTAATCCGGGTTCGAGTCGATGCCGAGTTTGCCGATCCACTTTATATTGGATATGCGTTTGCGAGTCCGCAAGTCCGGTCAATCGTGCGTTCACTTGCGCGCACTACGGCCGGCCAGGCTGGCATCTCTGGCTCAAGTTTGAAGTCAGTGCCAATCCCGTTGCCACCGCTCGCCGAGCAGCGCCGAATCGTTGCCGCCCTCGACGATCATCTCTCGCGGCTCGGCCGAGGGGTGGAATCGCTGGCTGCTGTCCACAACAAGGCTAAAGCTCTGACTCAGAGTCTTCGTCACCTAAACGTTAGTGGCCAGTGGCGGTCAGGCGCGGCGGCGGCGGACGGCGGCACGACAGTCATTGTGCCGGAACGTGAAGGAGTGAAGGCGGAGGGTGTCGTTGAGCCTTACTGGATGCCTGGCTTCGATATCCCGGACCATTGGTCATGGAGCACTCTGGGTGTTTTGAGCCGCGACTGGGGTTACGGCACCTCAACGAAGTGCGCCTACGGCGCCGCTGGCGTCCCGGTCCTCCGAATCCCCAACGTGCAGAGCGGGGAACTTGACCTCGGCGACATGAAGAATGCCGTTGATGAGTCGCAGGATCTGAGTAACTACTTCGTCAGCGCTGGTGACGTTCTCTTCGTTAGAACGAACGGTAGCCCCAGGCTGATTGGCCGGGTTGCAGTTGTGCGTCAAGAAATGCAAGTTGCATTCGCTTCTTATCTGATTCGATTTCGGCTCAAGATTGACACTGTTGACCCGGATTGGGTTGCCTTGGTCGTTGCCAGTCCAATTTGGCGTCACCAGCTGGAGGAGGCGGCTGCGTCATCGGCGGGTCAATATAATTTGAATTCTAAGCTGCTTGGTCATCTGCCGATTCCGCTACCTCCTCTTAATGAGCAGCGTGCATTGCTGTCTGGAATGTCTGAGACCGGAACATTTGTCGATCGAGTGGCCAGAGCGTCGACCGCGGCCGAGAGGAAAGCTGGAGCATTGCGCGCCTCGTTGTTGGCGGATGCGTTTGCGGGAAGACTGGTTCCCCGGGTTCCCAATGACGAGCCGGCGTCGGATTTGATTTCACGCATCCACGCCGAGCGGGCAGCCGCCTTGCCGAAGCAGAAGACCCGCTCTCGGCGTAGCCGCGAGGATTTGGCGGCTCCGCCGACCAGGGTGACCGGCGACAACTACCAGCAGGAGGCACTGCCGCTGTGAGCACTGTGGATTCGCGCCGCTTGGTGCAGAAGCTGTGGAACTACTGCGACGTGCTGCGCGACGACGGCGTCTCGACCATCGACTACGTCGAGCAGTTGACGTTCCTGCTGTTCCTCAAGATGGCTGACGAGCGTGCCAATCGGTCGATCCGGCCCGAGCAGATCGTGCCTAATGAGCTGAGTTGGCAGACCTTGCTCGACGCCGAGGGAGACGCCCTGGAGGTGCAGTACCGGCACATCCTCACCGGCCTGGCCCGGGAGGACGGCACGCTCGGCACGATTTTCCGCAAGGCGCAGAACAAGATCCAGGACCCGGCGAAGCTCAAGCGGCTGATTGTAGACCTGATCGACAAGGAGCAGTGGTCGCAGGCCGGCGTCGACGTCAAGGGGGATGCCTACGAGGAACTGCTAGCCAAGGGTGCTGAGGACGCCAAGTCCGGTGCCGGCCAGTACTTCACCCCGCGTGCGCTGACCGCCGCCATGGTCGACTGCATGCATCCCACCCCCGACGACACGATCACCGACCCAGCCTGCGGGACCGGCGGCTTCCTGCTTGCTGCGTTCGACCACATTCAGCGACACCACGGCAGTGAACTCACCCCGGATCAGCGACGCCGCATCGCCAACGGAGCGATCACGGGCACCGAGTTGGTCGACGGCACCGCCCGGTTGGCCGCGATGAACATGCTGCTGCACGGCATCGGCACGCCCAGCGGCGACTCACTGATCGCGATCAGGGATGCGCTCGGCAAGGAGCCGGACCGCCGCTATAGCTTGGTGCTCGCGAACCCGCCGTTTGGCCGCAGCTCGTCGATTCGAATGGTCGGTGAGGACGGTCGCTCCACCCGCGAGGAGCGGGAGATCGATCGGAACGACTTCTGGGCCACCACCGCCAACAAGCAGCTCAACTTCGTGCAGCACATCGCCTCGCTGCTGGAGATCGACGGTCGGGCCGCTGTCGTCCTGCCCGACAACGTGCTCTTCGAGGGTGGCGCGGGAGAGACCATCCGCCGCAGGTTGCTCAAGCAGTACGACCTGCACACCATGCTGCGCCTGCCCGCTGGCATCTTCTACGCTGGCGGGGTGAAGGCCAACGTGCTCTTCTTCGAGCGCAAGCGCGCCCGCGAGGAGCCGTGGACCCAAAAACTCTGGGTGTACGACTTCCGTACCAACCAGCACTTCACGCTCAAGCAGAACCCGCTGCGTCGCGAACATCTCCAGGATTTCGTCGACTGCTACCTGCCGGGCAAGGACCGCAACGAGCGGGTCGAGACCGAGCGGTTCCGGGCTTTCTCTTACGAGGAGTTGATTGCCCGAGACAAGGTGAACCTCGACATCACCTGGCTCAAGGACGCCTCCCTGGAGGACGCCGACGCGCTGCTGCCGCCGGAGGTCATCGCCCAGGAAATCGTCGAAGACCTGGAGGCGGCGCTGCGCGAATTTGCCGCCATCGCGGACGCCTTGTCATCGCGTGCTGCCCAGCCCAAGGACACCTGAGCAGGGCGTCTGTGGGCGTCGATAACGAGGTGACCCCGCGTGTCCCCGTGGATCGGTGGTGCGATCCGATAGGCTCCCTGGTATGACCGGATCGGTGAGCAAGAAGTCGTTCTCGCTTCCGCAGGACGTGGCGGAGCGCTTGGAGCGTGAGCCCAACGCCAGCGCGTATGTAGTCGACACGATCCGCGCACGAATGCGTGCTGAGGATCTCGACGCTGAGCTGGCCCGCCGGGGCATGACCGTGACGGCGGAGGGGCAGGCTCGCGCCAGGGCGCAACGCGCTCAGGTCGAGCAGGAGTGGTCGCCTGGTCGACGCGCCGCACTGCGGGACCGTTCCCGCCGCGCGGCAGCGGAGATGCTCGACGGCGCCGGCAGCCAGGCCCCGGCGGCATGACGAGTCCCGATGCGCCGGCGGTCCGGCTGATACTGGATCGGTCCGCGCTGCTTGCCTACGTGGCCGGCTCCATGGATGTCGCCGAACCCATCCACGAGGTGGCCCACGACGGGGTCCGGTTCGGTGTGCCAGCTGTGGTCGCGGCCGAGGTGCTGGCGGTGGTGGACGATCCGGGCGATCGAGAGGTGCTGCACCGACTGCTCGAACGTCCTGCGTGCGCGGTGCTGCCCACCTGGGGTGAGGACTGGCAGGAGTTGGCGTACTGGCGCGTTGTTACCGGTCGGGTTGACCTCGCCGCCGCCGTGATGGCTCTCCTGGAGCACGACGCCTCGGTGCTGACCAGCGAGGGTAAGGCGTACGGCGATGGTGGCGACCTTCCGGTCATCCGCTTTCCTGGCTAGAGCCCCTCGACCGGTTCAGCGGGTGACGCGGACCGTGTTGTTGAAGTCCAGGTAGTCGCAGTACTCCTGCTCGCACAGTTCGAAGTGGCCGCTCGCCAGGGCCACGCCCCGGTTGAAGGCGTAGCCGCCCGCCTCCGCGAACACCCGCCCCGTCACGACCTGGGGCTCGCCCGAGCAGCGGAGAGGCGCCCAGCCCGTCCCGTATGCCACGTGATCGCCCGACCGCTGCCGAAGGACCAGCTCCGACGTGCCCGACATGCCGGCCTGGCAGGTCACGGTGAGGGTGAGGTCCACGGCCACGCCTCGTGCGACAAGGGTCGCGGACGTGACTTCGACGCTGCTCGCCGCGCTCGCCGGCGTCGGCGCCAGCATGACGGAAAGTGACAGCCCGAGTAGTGCGATGGCGGTGATGATGCGGCGCACGACGGTCCTCCTTGCCGGAGTGGGTGCATACCTACGGTCACCCTAGCCCTCCCCGGCAGTGAAAGGCGTCAATCGATGGCGGGTTCGCGTTCGATGACGACGACAGGGATCTCGCGGTCGGTCTGCTTCGCGTAGCGGGCGTACGTCGGGAAGACCTTCGTCATCACCGGCCACAGCCGGACGCGCTCCTCGCCGGTCGCGGTCCGGGCCCGACCCGTGATCCGCTCCGCGCCGACCTGGATCTCGACAGTCGGGTCGGCGCTCAGGTTCAGGTACCAGGCGGGGTGCCTGGCCGCGCCGCCGTTGGACGCCACCAGCACATAGTTGTCGCCGTCGCGCCCGTACATCAGGGCCGTGCGGCGCAGCGTGCCCGATCGGCGTCCTCGGGTGGTGAGCAGCAGCGAGGGTACGCCGTGGAAGGTGCCCCCGTCCGCGCCGTCGGTCTTCACGTAGCGCCGGATGTGGCTGGCGACCCAGCCGACCGGGCTGTCCGCGACTGTCTCGTGCTGCTCGGGTGTGGTCACGCCATCGCCTCCATCGTCGAGCCCGGACGGTCGAACGGGGTGTCGATCATACGCGGGGCTTATGCGGTGGCCGGCGCTCAAGAGGGTGCCGGTGGTTGCGGTCGAACGTGATGTCTGTGAGTCATCGTGATGACTCACAGACATCAGGCTCTCCAGGGACAGGGCCCTCCGGTGCCGCAGGCTCCCGGATCCGCAGGGACCGAGCCGGCGGGGGAGGGTCAGCCGCGCGAGCGGGGCAGGCAGCACTTCTTGTACTTGGCGCCGGACCCGCACCAACAGGTGTCGTTGCGGCCGGGCGGCCAGGCTGTCACGCCCGACTCGTCGAGGCTGTCGGCGTACTCGTCGAGGGTTTCCTCGCTGGTGGGGTCGCTGTCGGTGCGTTCGGCGAAGGCCGCCAGGTCGGCGACCGTGCCGACGACCACGCCCAGGTCCGCGCCGCCCATCCCGGAGGCGTCGACGAGAGCGCGCTCGATCTGGGCGCGGTGCTCGTCCCAGGTGCCGGGGTAGCTGTCGACGAGGGTGGGCCACCGCAGCAGCAGCGCGGTGAACTCCGCCTGCGGCCAGAACAGCAGCGTCGCCGGGCCGTCGTCGAGGGCGTCGAGCGCGTGGCTGCTCGCGGCGCGCAGCCGGTCGGCGAGGTTGTCGTACTCGTCGTGGGGTAGGCCCTGCTCTTCGCGCAGGTCGTGGCGTCGCTGGGCCAGGCCGTAGATCATGGCGGCGGCCTCGTCCTGGGCGTCCTCGGATTCGTGCTGCTGGTTGCGGGTCCGTTCCAGGATGGCGTCCAGTGCCCCGGTGAGCCATTCCAACGCCGTGTCGCCGTGGCCGGACTCGGCCAGCTCGTCGATCAGGTACGTGGCCGCGGGGTCGGTCTCCAGCAGCGGACGCAGGGCGGTCAGCTCGGCCATGCCGTCGTCCGAGCGGTCGAGGCGCAGCAGTAGGCCGCCGCGCACCGCTCGGGCGTACGCGTTGTCGTCCGGCTGTTCGGCGATGGCGCGGGTGGCCAGGGCGAGCGCGTCGGCCAGGTCACCGGCCTGTTCCAGGATGTCCGCGGCGACCAGCAGGGCGTACCCGGTGTCGTCGGGGTCCGCTACCCGACCCTCGTCGACGGCACCTACCAGTTCGGCGACGAGCGCGGCCGGGTCGGGGCTCTCGAAGCCGAGGGCGCCGATCTCTTCGATGCGGTCGGCGGTGAGCAACTCGGACATGGGCGCATCCTGAAAGACGACTGTCGGTGGGTGGGGGAGCGGCCAGCGTACTCCGGGACGTGGAGCAGCCCGGGCGGCGAACCGCCCGGGCTACGACACGCTCCCTCAGCGGGTCGCCGGCATGGTGGCGAACTCGCCGGCTAGCTCCGACTCGACGATCGTCGCGGCGGACGGCCGGCGACCGGCCGACGGCCGCCGGGCGGACGGGACGGCGAGGGCCGCGAGCGCGGCTGCCAGGGCGATCGCCGTGAGGACGAGAAACCCCATCGTGAAGCCGGCCTCCCTGGGCAGGCCGTTGGCCTGCGGGTTGGCGGTGATCACGCCGCTGACCACTGCGGCGCCGATCGCGCCGCCGATGGTGCGGATGTTGGCGTTCATGCCGGTCGCCACGCCGGTCTGGCTGGCGGGCACGCTGGCCACGATCAGGTTGGCCATCGAGGCGAAAGCCAGGCCGATGCCGAGGCCGACCAGGCCACCGGCGATGGCGACCTCCCAGCGGGTGTCGTGTGCGGTGGCGAGCATCGCGGAGGCGGCCACGTTGAAGGTGGCACCGGTGGCGAGTTGTGCCTTGGCGCTGAAGACGGCCTGGAGTCGCCCGGCGATGACGCCGGCGACGAACATCGCACTGACCATCGGGAGCATGAGCAGACCGGCCTGGCTGATGCTCGCCCCGAAGCCGTAACCGGCGGCGGTCGGGGTCTGCAGGAACTGCGGGAGGAACGCGTACATGGAGAACATCGACGCGCCGTAGAGAAGGGCGACCAGGTTGGTGGTCCAGACGCCGGGCAGGCGCATCATCCGCATGTCGATCAGCGGGTTGCTGGAGCGCAGCTCGGTGACCAGCCAGCCGGCCAGCAGCACCGCGGCCAGCGCCAGCAGGCCGAGCACCCGGGTGGAGGTCCAGCCCCAGGTGGCGCCCTGGCTGATCGGCAGCAGCAACGCGACCAGCCAGCCGGAGAGCAGCACCGTGGCGCGCCAGTCGATGCGACCGGGGGTGCGGACCGGCGACTCGGGCACGAACAGGTGCGCGGCCACCGCGGTCAGCCCGACCACGATCATCGGGATCCAGAACAGCCAGCGGTAGTCCAGCGTGCTGACGATCGGGCCGGCCAGCACGATGCCCAGGCCGCCGCCGACCGCGACGATGGCCGAGATGGCGGCCACCGCGGTGGAGACCCGCGCGGCCGGGAACTCGTCGCGGATGATGCCGAACGACAGCGGGAAGACCGCTCCGCCGATGCCCTGTACGACCCGGGCGAGGATGAGGATGCCGATGTTCGGCGCGATGGCGGCGAGCAGGCAGCCGAGGGCGAGGGCGGCGAGCGAGACGACGAGCATCCGCTCCTTGCCGATCATGTCGCCCACGCGTCCGAGGATCGGCGTGAAGATCGACGCGCTGAGCAGGTAGGCGGTCAGGACCCAGGTCACTGTGTTCTGGGAGGTGTGCAGGTCCTGCTGGATGGTCGGCAGCACGGGGGTGATCAGCGACTGGAGCATCGCGAAGAACCCGGCGCCGGCCGCGAGCACGGTGAAGGTGAGCCGACGCGAGCTGCGTCGGGAGGTCGCTGCCACGAGAGGAAACTCCCTGATTACGTACGGGAATGAAGGCTTGTCGTCCGTCGTCGGACGGGGTGGTCTGTCGGGGTCCGGGCGATCGGGGTGGCCAGGCGGCGATCGGGCGGGTCCCGAGGTAGAGTAACCGGAGGCAGGCCTCCGGGATTCCGGAGGGGTGCCTCCGCTAAGCTAGCGGAGGGCGTCCTCCGGATGCAAATAGAGTGAGGTGACGCACGTCATGACCAGCGCGGGGCAGGCGCCCGAGGTCTTCGCCCAGCGGCCCAAGCGGGCCGACGCGCGGCGTAACTACGACGCCCTGATCGCGGCGGCACGCGAGGCGTTCGCCGAGAACGGCGCCGCCGCCTCCCTGGAGGACGTGGCCCGCCGCGCCGGCGTGGGCATCGGCACGCTCTACCGCAACTTCCCGACCCGCCGGCACCTGTTCGAGGCCGTCTACGTCGAGGAGGTCCGGGCGCTGTGCCACTCCGCCGAGGGCCTGGCCGAGCTGCCGCCGTGGGACGCGCTCGTCGCCTGGCTGCACCGCTTCGTCGCGTACGTCGCCACCAAGCGGGCGCTCGCCGAGCAGTTGCTGCACGACTCCGAGATCTTCACCAGCTGCCGGGCGGAGATCTTCTCCGCCGGTGAGCCGCTGATGCGTCGCGCACAGGACGCCGGTGTGGTCCGTGGCGACATCGGCTTCGACGACGTGGTGCGGCTGATCAGTGGTCTCACCATGGCCCAGTTCCCGTCACCCGAGCAGCGTGACCGGGTGCTCGGCGTGGCACTGGACGGCCTGCGCCCGCCAGCCGCGCCGCGCTGACGGCCCAGCCGCCCACGTCGCGCTGACGAGCGTCCGACCGGTCAGCGGTCGACCAGCAGCAGCCACTCGTCGTCGAGGCGTTGCACTGTCGTGTCCGCCGGCCAGCGGTGGCCGGGATCGGCCACCGCCCGGGCCTGCTCGACCTGCGGCGGCCGGCTGAACTGCGTGTCGCGGAAGCTGGCCATGCTGTGGAACCGGGCCCGGCCGAAGTTCGCGGCGTCGATGAAGTGGGCCCTGTCGAACAGCGCCTCCGCGCCGAACACCGTCCAGCGGAACAGCGCCATGTTGGCGAAACGGGCGGAGTGGAAGTTCGCCGACCTGGCGAACTCGGTGTGCTCCATCGACAGCGCGCCGTCGAAGACGGCCCCCCGGAACGTGGCGGCGTCCTCGAAGCGGGTCGCGTCGAAGCTGGTCGGCTGACCGAAGGTGGCCAGGTGGAATGAGGCCAGGCCAGCGAAGCGGGCTCGCCGGCAGGACAGGCCGTCGGCGAACGCGACCCCGTCGAAGCTGGCCAGGCCGCCCACGCGAATGCCGTCCAGCAGGACCTCGCCGTCGGCCGTGAGCCCGTCGAAGACCACGTCGTCGAAGGTCGCCGCCGCGAGCAGGAGCCGCCCCCGCGTCGTCGCGCCCGAGAAGGTGGTCGTGCCGGTGAACACCGCGTCGGTGAAGTTCGCGTCGACGAGCGTGCAGCCGGCGGCGTCGAAGTCGATGAGCGTGGCGCCGGCCAGGTCGAGCGTCAGCTCCGGCCAGTGCGCCGCGTCGTCAGCGCGCAGGTGCCGGGTGAGCACGCGCTGCGCGCTGCGCCGGACCTCCGTCTCGCGCCGCTCGCCGTCGGGCGCCGGCATCCGCAGGTACGCGCAGAGCACCGCAGCGATCGTCGGGCGCTGCCCCGGGTTGTCCTGACCGAGGCGCTCCAGCGCGTGCAGACCGCCGAGGCGTACCGCCGCGCTGTCGTTGCCGAGCAACTCGACCGCCCGGGTGTACAGCTCGGTCAGTCGACGCTCCGCCGCGTCGTGCTCGGCGGCCCCGGACTGCCGCTCCTGGTGGCGCTGCGCGGCCTCGGCCACCGCCTCGGCGTGTGCCTGCACCCGGTCCCGGTGCACCTGGTCCCGTGTGGCGACGTTCTCCTGGTGCCGCTGCGCGCGTTCGGCGATCCACTGGCGGCGGGCGGCCAGCAGCAGCGCGAGCCCTCCGCCGGTGCCGGCGACGACGGTCAGGCCGGTGCGGATCGCGTCGATGCGCAGCGTGGCGCGGGTGTCCGGTTGGCTGGCCCGGTCGGCCTCGGTGAGCAGCAGATCCAGTACCAGCCAGCCCAGGGCGACGGCGACCAGCAGGCCGATCAGGACCAGCCACCACGGCATCACCCGCAGCTCGCGCTCGGTGGGTTCGTCGACAGCCACGGCCACAGCATGCCAGGCAGCATCGGTGTCCGATATGGAGCGTAGCGGTATGACCGTTTACGCCTCCGTCGGAACAACGGGTTACCGGCGCGTAACAAGTCATTGACGTCTCTGAATTGTTGCGGGGATGATCGTCGCACGGTCGACCGGACACCCCCACCCACCTGCCCGGTTCGCCGGGCGCCTCCCCCCGGAGGTGCAGCGATGCTGCTCCGAAAGACCGCCCTCGTCCTGGCCCTCGCCACCGCCGCGCTGCTCGCGTCCACCGCCCCGGCGGCCGCCGCCCCCGCCGATCCCGCCCCGGCCGCCGCCGCGCCCGCGACACCCTTCGTCGCCGCGGCGGCCAACCCCGTCATCGTGGTCGGCGGGCTCAGCGGGGTCGCCGTCGCGTACGAGCCGATCGCCGCCCGCCTGCGCGCCGACGGCTACCGCGCCTTCATCTACCAACTGCCCGGGCTGGGCCTCGGCGACATCCCCACCTCGGCCCGCGCGTTCGCCAGCTACGTCAACCAGGTCCGCGCCAGCACCGGCGCGGCGAACGTGGACGTCGTCGCCCACTCCGAAGGGGGCCTGGTGAGCCGGTACTACCTCAAGCGGCTCGGCGGCACCGCCACCGTCGGCCGCTACGTCAGCCTGGGCACACCGCAGTACGGCACGTACGTCGCCAACATCGTGGCGTTCCTGGGCCTGGGTAGCTGCGCCGGCGTGCTGGCCTGCCAACAGATGAGCATCGGCTCGGCGTTCCTCGCCGACCTCAACGACGGCGACGACACCCCGGGCGCGGTGCGCTACACCACCATCCGCACAGTGCAGGACGAGTTGGTCCGGCCAACCGGGAACGCCGCCGTCAACGACGGTGCGACGAACGTGCTGATCCAGGCGTACTGCCCGCTGCGGGTGGTGGGGCACCTCGGTCTGGTGCTCGACGGCACGGCGTACACCATCGTGCGCGGCGCCCTGGTCGACGGCCCGGTGCGACCCAACTGCCTCGCGCTCTGACCCGCTGCGCTGCGGCGGTCCCGCCGGGGACCGCCGCACCGGGCCCGCGACGGTGAGTGTCGGGTGCGCGACGATCGCCCCAAACGGTGTGGCAGACATCAGATGCCCTCGATAGCCTGCTCCGGCTGTCCATTCCCGACAGTGGAAGCCATCCTCCGAGAGGGAGCAGCGCTCATGACCGAGCCGCCCACAGTGCCGCCGGAGAACACCCCGCCGACAGTGCCGCAGCTCGACGTCCGGGCCGCCCAACCACCGTCGGCCGACACCCCGCCACCCACCGGCGGGTTCGCCGACCGCCCACCGGGCTATCCCAGCGCGCTGGTCTGGCTGCGCGCCGGGATCCTGCGGGACTGGCGCGGCGTGCTCGGCGCGTTCCTCGCGACCTGGTTCTACCTGCCGGTCGCGCTGCTCCTGGCGTTCTGGGGCGGCCTCACGTTCGGCATCGTCGGGCTCTTCGCCGTCGGAACCGGCGCCGACGACCAGCTGCCCCAGGTGCTGCGCGACGCCCCGCTCATCGGCTCGTTGACCGAGGCGTTCCTGACCCGCTCCGGCGGGTTGCTCGGCGGCATCGCCGGCTTCGCCATCGGCTTCCTGGTCGGCTTCCTCGCCGTGCTGGCCCTGCCCTGGATGGGCGTCGCCGACGAGCCCTTCGCGCTGCTCACCGGCCTGATCGGCACTGTCGTCGCGGCGGCGCTGATCGGGGTCCTCTACACGCTCTACCGGGTGCTGCTCGAACCCCGCCTGCTTGTCGTCTCGGGTGCCCGCCAGCCCAGCCGCCGCGAGTACGCGCGGCTGCGCCCCGTGCTCGACGACTGCGCCCGACGGCTCGGCCTGCCCAGCGTGCCCAGGCTGCTCATCGAGGACGACCCGGTCCTGAGCAACGCCCGCACGTACGCCCGGCACGTGGTGGTCACCACCGCCGTGCTGAGCGAACCGGACGACGAGGTGGCCGCGCTGCTCAGCCACGAGCTGGTGCACTGGCGCACCGGGGACGAGATCACCAGCGCCTTCGTCCGCGGTGTCGGCCTGCCACTGACCCTCGCGCACGCCCTGCCGACCTGGCTGATGCGGACGTTCCCACACCCGGGCACCAACTTCGTGGTCTTCGTGTTCTTCTGGCCGGTGCTGCTCACCATGCGGTACGTGGTGCTGCCACTGCACGCCCGTGACGTGCGGGCCGCCGAGTACCGGGCCGACCTCGGCGCGGTGCTCACCGGGCACGTCGACGGCCTGCGGCGCATCCTGGAACGACGGTTGTCCTTCGAGACCGGCCGCAGCGGCTGGGACGAGGCGGTCTGTGCCACCCACCCGCCGCACGAGCTGCGACTCGACGCGTTGGAGCGGGCGCCGCTGGCGGGTGCGCCCGCCGGGGCGGGACAGCCCGTCACCGTCGACGGGCTGTTCAACAGCGCCGGTCCGGTCGGCACCCGCCGCACCTGGCTGCTGGTCGGCGCCCTCACACTGGCCGCCTGCCTCGGCACCAGCGGACTCGGCGTGGTGCAGTGGGCGTTCTTCCGGCCCCAGGCGGCGATCGACGGCTACTTCTCCGCGCTCGCCGATCGGGACAGCGACGCCGCGCTCGGCTACCTGACCGACCAGGGCAGCGACACCGACACCAAGCTGCTCGCTCAACTGCTGCGCGGCAAGGGCTACCAACCACCGACCGACGTCGAGATCAGCTCGTTGGAGCGCGACGGCGACAGCGCCACAGCCACAGTGGCGTACCGGCTGGGTGACGCACGGGAGACCGCCGCCCTCACCCTGCGCCGCGAGGACGAGACCACCGCCGGGCTGTTCCACGGCTGGCGGTTGAGCGGCGGGCCGACCCCGCTCAACGCCGCGATCGCCGACCCCGGGGTACGGCTCAACGGGGTGGAGCTGCCTGTCGCCACCGAGGGTGCCCCGTTGGTGCTGTTGCCCGGCGGCTACACCGCGACCGGCCCGTCCAGTGCGCTCAGCGAGACGCCGAGCACGACGATGCTGGTCGGCCCGGGGGAGACCGCCGCCGTCCTGCAACTGGCGCCGGTGCTCAAGCCGGCCGCGACCGAGGCCGTCGAGGCGCAGGTACGCGCCTGGTTGGACGAGTGCGCCAAGCAGAAGGTCGCCGCCCCGCCGGGCTGCCCGTTCCGGTACTACGGCGGCTCCGCCCAGAAGATCACCTGGAAGATCCTGGAGTATCCGAAGCTCGCCGTGGAACTCACCGGCCCCGCCAGCGCCCAGGTCTCCACCCCGACCGAGACCCAGGGCAGGGTGCAGGCCAGTGGCACCACCACCTACTTCGGCGGCAGCTCACCGTTCACTGACGACACTGCGTTCACGGTCACGGGCGTCGCCACCGCCGACGGGGACAACGTGACCTTCCGACCCGCCGCCGACTGACCGGGAGACAGACCGTGACCGACAGCGACACCGCAGCCCGGCTGCCCGTCCGGCTGACCATCAGCCCCCGGCAGCGCCAGCCTCCGTCGGTCGATCTGCTGACCTGGATCCACCGCCGCCCCGAGTACCGGGCGGGAGTCCGCCCGGCCGGCGGCGGCGGGGGCCGGCCGGGATTCAGTGACGCGGTGATCATCGCGGTGCTCGCCCAGGGGCTGCTTCCCGGGCTGTTCAACCTGCTCCAGTCCTGGGTGGACCAGCAGCGCACCGAGGCCAGCATCCGGATCCAGGCCGGAGACACCGAAGTGGAGTTGCAGGTGAGCGGGCGGACCGACTCCGCTCGCCTGCTGGCCCAGGCGACCGAGGCGCTGCGCGCCGCCCGAGAGCCGGGCCCGGACGCCGCCGGGTGACCCGACGGCGCCCGGAACGCTGGGTCAGCTCGCCTTGGCGAGCGCCTCGAACTCGTCGTCGGTGAGTCGCACATCGGCGGCGCCCACGTTCTCCTCCAGGTGCGCCACCGAGGACGTGCCGGGAATCGGCAGCATCACCGGCGAGCGGCGCAGCAGCCAGGCCAACGCGAGCTGCGCGGGTGACGCGCCGTGCGCGGTGGAGATGGCGTCCAGTGGACCGCCCGGTCGGGCCAACTCGCCGGTCGCGATCGGGAACCACGGGATGAACGCGAGATCGTTGCGCTCGCAGAACTCCAGCACGTCCTCGGCGCTGCGGTTGGCCAGGTTGTACAGGTTCTGCACGGACGCGATAGTGGTGATCGCCTGGGACTGCTCGATCTGCGCGACGCTGACCTCGGACAGCCCGATGTGCTGGATCTTGCCTTCCTCCCGCAGCAGGGCCAGCTCACCGAGCTGATCGGCGAGCGGCACCTTCGGGTCGATCCGGTGCAGCTGGTACAGCGGAATGCTGTCCAGACGGAGGTGGCGCAGGCTCAGCTCGCACTGCTGACGCAGGTACTCCGGGCGGCCCACCACCCGCCAGTCGCCCGGCCCGGATCGGGTGAACCCGCCCTTCGTCGCGATCACCAGGTCATCGGCGTACGGGTGCAGCGCCTCCCGGATCAGCAACTCCGACACGAACGGCCCGTACGAGTCTGCGGTGTCGATGAACGTCACGCCCAGCTCGACCGCACGGCGCAGCACGCGAACCGCCTCGGCCGGGTCCTTCGGGTCACCCCAGACACCCGGGCCGGTGATCTGCATGGCCCCGTAGCCGAGCCGGTTGACTGTGACATCGCCACCGATCCGGTACGTGCCGGACGCCTTCGCGGGCTGCTCACTGATGTTTGTCGCCATTGCCCGATCCCCAATCGTCTCGTCGTGGCGGGCGTGGACAGCGCGGGCGTGAAATGCCCACCCGCCACCGATGGATCATCCCCCGGAACCCGGCAGCCATGCCGCCGGTCTGCCGACTGTGGGCGCGGACACGCCGTCAGCGCGCCGACCCGAGTTGGCGGGAGCGCCCGGTACGACCGGGGTGGCCGTGCGACGCTGGCCGGAGCCGGTGCGTTCCGGCGCGACGGCGAGGGGAGCACCGATGGGAGTGCCGCAGGTCAACTTCGCGCTCGACACGTACGAGTGCATCGTGATCTATCCCGGCGCGGCCGGGCGGGCCCTGCCCGCGGAGACCGTGCAGCGGTTGCAGGCCGAGCACGCCGAACACATGCAGGCGTTGCAGCGCCGCGGCATCGTCCTGGTCGCCGGCTCGGTGGACGGGCCGGCGCGCGAGCCGGACCCGCCGATCGGTTTCGGGCTGGCCCGCACCGGCAGCGTCGACGATGTCCGCAGCGTGCTGGAGGCCGACCCGGCGGTGCAGGCCGGGCTCTACCGGGTGGAGGTGCTGACCTTCCTCTGCCCGGCCGGTTCCCTGGAGTTTCCGCTGGTCAAAGCGGGTAGCTGAGCCGCCGGTCCATCGGTGGCTGTCGTGATGGCGACGGCGCTCACCCGCCCGCCGGTGCTACGGTCGCGCCCAGCGCGGGCCGCCGCCGGGGCGTACCCGGTGTCGTGGGTCGGCCCCGGTCGAGGAGTCGCCATGATCTCCGCCGCCACCCCCGATGCCGCGTCAGCCGCCGCCCGACTGCGGGCCCTGCTCGGCGACCGGCTGCACGAGCCGGGCGATCCCGGTTACGCCGCCACCACCCGACTCTGGAACGGCGCGGTGGCGCGCACGCCCGCGCTGGTCGCCCAGTGCCGGGACTCCGCCGAGGTGGCCGAGGCGGTCCGCGTCGCCGCCCGGTGCCACCTGCCGATCTCGGTCCGCTCCGGCGGGCACGACTGGGCCGGCCGGGCGCTGCGCAACGGTGCTCTGGCGCTCGACCTGACCGGGCTGCGCGCCGTCGAGGTCGACCCCGACGCGGCCACTGTGACCATCGGTGGCGGCGTCACGGCGGCCGAGCTGCTCGCCGCGGCCCGCCCCTACGAGCTGGTGGTGCCCACCGGCACGGTTGGCGGCGTGGGGATGGCCGGGCTCACCCTGGCCGGCGGGTACGGCCCACTGTGCGGTCGGTTCGGTCTGGCGGTGGACAGCCTGCTCGGCGCGGAGGTGGTTCTCGCCGACGGCCGCCGGGTCACCGCCGACCTCCGGCACGACGCCGAGCTGTACTGGGCGCTGCGCGGCGGCGGTGGCAACCTCGGCATCGTCACCGAGCTGCGCTTCCGCGCGCACCGGCTGCCCGGCGTGCTGGCCGGCATGATCATGTTCGCGCTCTCCGAGGCACCGGCTGTGCTGCGCGGCTACGGCGCGCTGGTCGCCGAGGCCCCGGACGAGCTGACGGTGATGACCGGCTTCCTGCCCGGCCCGGCCGGCGAGCCGGTGATCTTCGTCTGCCCGTTCTACAGCGGCCCCGACCTGGACGCCGGGAGGCCGTGGATGGACCGGCTGCGCGCGCTGGGCAGCCCGCTGGTCGACCAGATCGGCCCGCTGCCGTACGCGGACGCGCTGCGGATGTTCGACGGTGGGATGGTCGACGGCAACCACTACCTGCTGCGGACCCGGTGGTTGCCAGCGCTCACCGACGGCACGGTGGACACGCTCGTCGACGCGGCCCGGCAGGTCACCTCGCCGTTCTCCGCGCTGGCAGTGCACCACTTCCACGGCGCGGCCAGCCGGGTCCGACGGGCCGACACGGCGTTCGGGCTGCGCACCGATCACCTGATGGCCGAGATCATCGCGGTGTGGGCGCCCGGCGACCAGGCCGGTCCGCACCGCGAGTGGGCCGAGCGGACCTCGGCGGCGCTCGCCCCGCGCGCCCTGCCCGGTGGTTACCCCAACCTGCTCGCCCCCGAGGAGACCGACCGGGTCCGGCTCGCCTACGGCGCGAACTGGGAGCGGCTACGCCGGGCCAAGCGCCACTACGACCCCCGCGACCTGCTGCACGCGGTGCCCACCCTGCCACCCTCGGGACATCCGGAATGAGCCGCCGCCGACCGCCGTCGGGGCACTCGGAGTGGGCCGCCGCCGGGAGCACCCCGACAGCGCACGCCGACGGAGGCGTACGATTCCCGGCGCGCGGTCGCTGATGCCCGTCGCCACAACGTTCCCGGTGCGGTTCCGCCCGCCGGCCCGACGCGCACCGCGCGTCGTTGGACACCTGTTCCGCTGCCTGCAAGGGGTCGGCCCCGAGTCCGACCTGAAGGAGAGACTAGCCTGATGGGCGTGACACGCCGCGCGAAGATCGTCTGCACTCTTGGTCCCGCCACCTCGTCCCCGGAGCGCATCCGGGGTCTCGTCGAGGCCGGCATGAACGTGGCGAGGCTCAACTTCAGCCACGGCAGCCACGCCGACCACGAGGCGGTCTACCGACTGGTCCGGGAGGCGTCGGAGGCAACAGGTAAGCCGGTCGCCGTCCTCGCCGACCTGCAAGGCCCCAAGATCCGGCTCGGTCGGTTCGCCGACGGCCCGCACGAGTGGCGCACCGGTGACTCCGTCGTCATCACCGGCGACGACGTCATCGGCACCAAGGAGCGGGTCTCCTGCACCTACCGCAAGCTGCCGCAGGAGGTGAAGCCCGGTGACCGGCTGCTGATCGACGACGGTCGGGTCGCCGTCGAGGTCACCGACGTCACCGGCAACGACATCCGCTGCCTCGTCACCGAGGGCGGTCCGGTCTCCAACAACAAGGGCGTGTCGCTGCCCAACGTGGCGGTCAGTGTGCCCGCCATGTCGGACAAGGACGCCGAGGACCTGCGCTTCTCCCTGGGGCTCGGTGTCGACCTGGTGGCGCTCTCCTTCGTCCGCTCGGCCGAGGACATCAAGCTCGTGCACGGGATCATGGCCGAGGAGGGCGTGTTCCGGCCGGTGCTCGCCAAGGTCGAGAAGCCGGAGGCGGTGGAGCACCTGGAGGCCATCGTGCTGGCCTTCGACGGCGTCATGGTCGCCCGCGGTGACCTCGGTGTCGAGATGCCGCTGGACGAGGTCCCGCTGGTGCAGAAGCGCGCCGTGCAGCTGTGCCGGGAGAACGCCAAGCCCGTCATCGTGGCCACCCAGATGCTCGACTCCATGATCGAGAACTCCCGCCCGACCCGGGCGGAGGCCTCCGACGTCGCCAACGCGGTGCTCGACGGCGCGGACGCGGTGATGCTCTCCGGCGAGACCAGCGTCGGCAAGTATCCGGTGCTCACTGTCAGCACCATGGCCAAGATCGTGACGACCACCGAGGCCGGTTCCATCGGGGTGCCGCGCCTGCAGCACGACCCGCGTACCCACGGTGGCGCCCTCACCGTGGCCGCCTCGTCGATCGCCCGGGCCATCAACGCCAAGGCGCTCGTCGCGTTCTCGCAGACGGGCGACACCGTGCGACGGCTGTCCCGCCTGCACTGCGACCTGCCGCTGCTGGCCTTCACGCCGGTGCCCGAGGTGCGCGACCAGCTCGCCCTCACCTGGGGCGTGGAGACCTTCCTGATGCCGTTCGTGCAGCACACCGACGACATGTTCCGCCAGGTCGACCAGGCGCTGCTCGGCCTCGACCGGGCCAACCCCGGTGACTACGTGGTGATCGTGGCGGGTAGCCCGCCCGGCACCCCCGGCTCGACCAACACGCTGCGCGTACACCAGCTCGGCTCACTGGTCGACGCCGCGTCGGCGCGGGCCCTGCAGTGAGCGACGGTCGGGTCGCGGTCGGCCAGGCGGCGGTGGACCAGCTGCTGGAAGTGCTGGACCTCGACCCGACCGGCGACATGACCTTCCGGGGGATGAGCCCCCCGGTCGGCCCACAACGGGTGTACGGCGGTCAGGTCGCCGGTCAGGCCCTGGTCGCCGCCGGCCGCACCGTCGACCCGGAGCGGTTCGTGCACTCGCTGCACGGCTACTTCGTCCGCCCCGGCGACCCTGTCGAACCGATCGCGTACGAGGTGGAGAACATCCGCGACGGCCGGTCCTTCTCGGTCCGGCGCGCGGTGGCCCTCCAACACGGCAAGCCGATCTTCTTCATGTCGGCGTCGTTCCAGCGGGCCGAGGAGGGCCTGGACCACCAGGCCCCGGCCCCGCTGGACGTACCACCGCCGCAGGACGTGCCGACGATGACCGACCGGCTCTCCCGCTACCCGGAGCGGCTGGGCATCTGGGGTCAGATCCCACGACCGATCGACGTGCGCTACGTGGGCGAGCCCGGCTGGGTCCGCCCCGGCGACCGGCCGGCCGACCCGCACCAGCGCGTCTGGATGCGCATCGACGGCAAACTGCCCGACGACCCCCTGCTGCACGCCTGCGCGCTCACCTACGCCTCGGACCTCACCCTGCTGGACTCGGTCCTCTCCGCGCACGGCGAGGTGTGGGGTCCGGGCGGGTTGGTCGGCGCGAGCCTGGACCACGCGCTGTGGTTCCACCGGCCGTTCCGGGCCGACGAGTGGTTCCTCTACGACTGCCTGAGCCCATCGGCGTCCGGCGCGCGCGGGCTGGCCACCGGCCGGATGTTCACCACTGACGGCCAGCAGATCGCCAGCGCCGTCCAGGAGGGTCTGCTGCGCCGCGTCGGCGCCTGACGCTCTGGCTCATCTCCGCCGCTTGACCGTCGCTCGTCCCCGCCAGGCGGCTGGCGGGGATGACGTGCTTCAGGCCTGGTAGATGGCCTCGCCGGCGATCTCGATCTGCACGGTCTTGCCGACCAGCACCCCGCCGCTCTCCAGGACGACATTCCAGAGCAGGCCGTAGTCCTCACGGTTCATCTCGGCCGTCGCGCTGAACCCGAAGATGTTCTGCCCGTACGGATCCTGACGAGCACCACCAAAATTCACCTCCAGGTCGACGGCCCGGGTGATCCCCTTCACTGTCAACTCACCGGTCAGGACGAATCGTCCGGGAATACCGTCGGACTGCGGCGGAACAATGTGACTTCGGCCTCGTCCGCCCAGCCGGTGGTTGCGCAGACGCGCCCACTGGAATATGGGGTCCTCGTTGCCCTGCCACCTAATGCCGGTGCTTCGATATTCGAGGGTGGGAAAACGCTCCACGTCGAGGAAGTCGGCACTCTTCAGATGCGTGTCCCGGTCGACGCTTCCGGTGGTGATGCTGGCCGACATGATGGTGGCCGTCACCGAGGAGAGCAGCGGGTCCTCCGCCACGAAGATCTCCGCCGTGGCCTCGGCGAACTCACCGCGCACCGGGCTCACCATCATGTGCCGGGACAGGAAACCGATCCGCTTGTGCGCCTGATCGAGAAGATAGGAGCCGGCCACCGGGATGGTCATGCCGTCCCAGGTGCGTGTGGCGATATCGGTCATCGTGTTGCCTTCCCCCCGAGCGCACCCGGGTGTTTATCAATATGGTGCTGGCGGCCGGGTAAACGGCCAGACATTCGTACTCACGCCCAGCATAGGGACGCTCCGGACCGGCATTTCGGCCGCCACCGTGCGGTGGATCATGACGTACTTCACCGGTCCCTTCCGGCGACCGTTCACCGGTCCCGGTCGGGTGCCGGCGGCGCTACTTTCCATCGATGCGTGGCCGATCGGCCGAGGGCCGCCCGCCCGCCCGGTTGACCAGCGACTAACCTTGCCGACATGCGCCTCTCCGCTCGGGTCGACTACGCCCTCCGTGCGGCCGCCGAGCTTGCCGCGACGGCCAGCGGCCCCGGGCGCGGTCGGCCGGTGACGGCAGACCAGATCGCCCGCGCCCAGGAGATCCCGCCGAAGTTTCTGGAGAGCATCCTTCTCCAACTGCGCCGGGGCGGCATCGTGCACGCCCAGCGCGGCCCGGAGGGCGGTTACTGGCTGGCCCGCCCCGCCGAGGAGATCTCCCTCGCCGAGGTCATCCGGGTGATCGATGGGCCCCTCGCCCACGTACGCGGGCAACGCCCCGAGCAGCTCGGCTACCACGGTCCGGCACACGCCCTCCAGGAAGTCTGGATCGCGCTACGGGCCAGCGAGCGGGAGATCCTGGAACTGGTCAGCGTCGCCGACGTCGCCGCCGGCACTCTGCCCGCGCGGGTCACCGAGCTGGCCGCCGACCCGCGCGCCTGGATCTGAGCGCCGGTCGGCTCCCCCCGCCACCTGGTCGCGGCCTTCTTCGCCTGGGTCCGCACGCCGACCAGGTTTCCGGCCTGGCGTCGCCTGGCCCCTGGCCCTGCGCGCCTGGATTGCCGCGCTCGGTTCCCGGCCCGCGCCGCCTGGTCGCTGACCCGGCGCACCGCCCGTTCGCGTCCCATCCACCGATCGGGGGCTTGACCCCGGCTGCCCCATCCCGCATTGTCGACCAAGTCGATAGGAGATGCCGAAAAGTCTGGGGGCGCTCGTGCGCAAGCTGTTGGTCCTCGCTCTGGTCGGGCTCGTCGCGCAACTGATCGATGGTTCGCTCGGCATGGCATACGGCTTGACCTCGTCCACACTGCTGCTGGTCGCCGGGGTCGCCCCGGCCGCAGCCTCGGCCTCGGTGCACCTGGCCGAGATCGGCACCACGCTCGCCGCCGGGGTCGCGCACTGGCGGTTCGGCAACGTCGACTGGCGGGTGGTGACCCGCATCGCCCTACCCGGCGCTGTCGGCGCCTTCGCCGGCGCCACTCTGCTCAGCTCGATCTCCACCGAGGCCGCCGCACCGTGGATGGCCGGTATCCTCTTCACGCTCGGCGCGTACCTCCTGATCCGCTTCGCCCGCCCACTGCGCACCGACCGGGTCGGCGGACGGCTCCGCGGTCGTTTCCTCGGCCCCCTGGGCTTGGTCGCCGGCTTCGTCGACGCCACCGGCGGCGGCGGATGGGGTCCGGTGGCCACCCCCGCGCTGCTGGTCTCCGGCCGCATGGAACCCCGCAAGGTGATCGGCTCCGTGGACACCGCCGAGTTCGTCGTGGCCGGCGCGGCCAGCATCGGTTTCCTGATCGGGTTGGGCTCGGAGGGATTCCTGCTCCCCACCGTCGCCGCGCTGCTCATCGGCGGCCTCATCGCCGCCCCACTGGCCGCCTGGCTGGTGCGAATCGTGCCCGCCCAACTGCTCGGCGCGGCAGTCGGCGGCGTGATCGTGCTGACCAACGCCCGCACCCTGATCCGCTCCGCCGAACTGGACGGTCCGGCCCGACCCGCCCTGTACGCCCTGCTCGCCGCCGGCTGGCTGGCCGCCCTGGTGTTCGCCGTCCGTGCCCTACGCCGTACCCGCCGCGCCGGGGCCGTCGCCACCGCTCCCGCCGCCGGTGTGCCCGCCGAGGCATCCGACGGGGCGTCCGCCGGCGAGGCCCCGGCCGATCTGGCCGCAACGGCTACGCCCACCCACCGCTGACCCCCGGGTGACGCCCACCCCCCGCTGACCCCCCCCGGGTTGAGCTCACCCACCCACGCGCCTGCCGCGCCCCGGTCTCCATCGCCCGGGCTGCGTCACCAAGATCGCGCTACATCCTGGATGTAGTGGTATCCCGGTTCGTCGAAGCCACTACATCCAGGATCGAGCGTGACCTTGGCGACGGTGGGCGCACTGAGCCCTGCCCCCGGTCGGTCGGACACGGTGTTCGTCGTCAAGATTCGCGCGATATCGGGGATGTTGCTGTCGCCCGCGCGTCGGAGGTGGCAACGTCCGGAAAGGTGTGCCGATCTCGGCGCGGGGGCGCGGGGGCGCGGGGGCGCGGGGGCGCGGGGGCGCGGGGGCGCGGAGCCGCAGGGGAACGGCGGGGCGGCGGGTTAGGGGGTGAGCAGTGTGGTGGCCGCCTCGGAGAGCAGGGCCCAGGCTTCGTCGATGTGCGCTTCGGTGGTCTGGGGTGAGCCGACCGCCAGCCGCAGCGTGTAGCGGCCGGTGACCCGGGTGTGCGTCAGGTGGACCCGCCCGGTGGCGTTCGCCGAGGCCAGCAACGTCGCGTTGGTGTCGTCGTCGGCGCGCAGTCGGAAGCAGACCAGTGAGAACGGGTGCGCCGCGGCCAACTCGAACCGGTCGTCGGCGCGGACCCGCTCGGCGAACCGCGAGGCCAGCGCCACCCCGGAGCGGATGTGCGCCCGTAGCCCTTCGGCGCCGTACCAGCGCAGCACGAACCACAGCTTCAGGGACCGGAATCGCCGGCCCAGCGGGACCTGCCAGTCCCGGTAGTCGATCACCGCACCGGATTCGGAGGCCGCGTTGCGCAGGAACTCCGGCAGTACGGTCAGCGCCTCGATCAGTTCGGCCCGGTCGGCCACCCAGAACGCGTCGCAGTCGAAGCCGGTGAGCAGCCACTTGTGCGGGTCGAAGCAGTAGGAGTCGGCGTACTCCAGGCCGGCGTGCGTCCACCGGAGTTCGGGGCAGACGGCGGCGGATCCCGCGTACGCGGCGTCCACGTGCAGCCAGATCCCGTACTCGGCGCAGATGGCCCCGATCTCCGGCAGTGGGTCGACGGCGGTGGTGGAGGTGGTGCCGATGGTTGCCACCACGATGGCCGGCACGTCACCGGCGGCCAGGTCGGCCTCGATGGCGGCTCGCAGGGCGTCCGGCAGCATCGCCTGGGTGTCCGGGTCGACCTCGATCGACCGGATCCCGTCGCTGCCCAGTCCGGCGATCCGTGCCGCCTTCTCGATGGACGAGTGCCCGTGCACGGAGGTGTAGGCGCGGTAGCGCCGGTCGATGCCGGTGTGCCGCCAGCGGCCGCCGCTGGCCCGTTGCAGTGCGGTCAGGGTGGCCACGAGCGTCGCCGAGGAGGCCGAGTCCTGGATGACCCCACCGCCGGTGCTGGTCGAGCGGAACCGCGGTGGCAGGTCCAGCAGGTGGGCCAGCCAGTCCATCATCACCGTCTCCAGTTCGGTGCAGGCGGGGCTGGAGGCCCAGAGCATCCCCTGGACGCCGAGCCCGGAGCTGACCAGGTCCCCGAGCACGCTCGGGCCGGAGGTGTTGCCGGGGAAGTAGCCGAAGAAGCCCGGGTGCTGCCAGTGGGTCAGCCCCGGTACGACGATCGAGTCCAGGTCGGCGAGGATCGCCTCGACCGGTTCGCCGCCGGTGGTGGGGGGTTCGCTGGGCAGGGCGGCGGACACCGTGCCCGGCGGGTCGGCCGGGGCGACCGGGCGTTGCTCCACTGTCGCCCAGTAGTCGGCGATCCAGTCGACGACGGCGTGGCCGGCGCGACGGAATTCGGCGGGGTCCATGTGGTGAGCGCTCACCTGAACGAGTTGATCAGGCATCGATCACCGAGGCAAGGGCGGTATCCACTGTTGAGCGATGGTGGTCGATGTTGCAGACCGGAAAGCGCTTGCCTTACGATGCGCGGTGAGTCGGATCCGTGAGTTCCAGGGCGTTTCACCCCGATCAGATCGCCGTCCACCGCCGTCGCACCGCCGTCGCGGTGGGTTGGTCCACTGTGCTTCCCGGGCAGGGCCGGTGGGTCGTAGCGATCATCACCGGATCCCGGAGGCAGTGCATGCACCCGTCCAGACATCGGCTGATCCTGCTCGCCGCCACGACGGCGGCCACGGTGGTGGCCGGCACCCTCGGCACGGTCGTCGCCTCGGCCGCCGCCGTCGGCTGCCGGATCGACTATCAGATCACCAACCAGTGGCAGGGCGGCTTCGGCGCCAACGTCACAGTCACCAACCTCGGCGACCCGGTCAACGGGTGGGCCGTCACCTGGTCGTACGCCGCGGGCCAGCAGGTCACCCAGGCGTGGAACGCCGCCGTCACCCAGTCCGGCGCCCAGGTGACAGCGCGCAACGTCGACCACAACACCGCCATCGCCACGAACGGCAGCGCCTCGTTCGGCTTCAACGGTTCGTGGACCGGCAGCAACCCGGTGCCGGCCAGCTTCGCGCTCAACGGCACCACCTGCACCGGCGCCCCACCCACCGACGAGCCGACCACCCCACCGCCGACGACCCCACCGCCGACGACCCCACCCCCGACCACGCCTCCGCCGTCGGCCGGGGTGGTGCAGATGGAGAAGCTGGACAGGGGGCTGGTCAGCGTCCGCTCCGGCAGCGGCAACCTGGTCTCCTGGCGGCTGCTCGGCACTGAGACCTCAGGGGTGTCGTTCAACCTGTACCGGGGTTCCACCAAGGTCAACGCCAGCCCGATCACCGGTGCCACCAACTACCTCGACAGCGGCGCGGCGGCCGGCTCCGCGTACACCGTGCGGGCCGTGGTGGGCGACGCCGAGCAGGCGGCGTCACCACCGGCGTTGCAGTTCGGCGCGGGTTACCTGGACGTGCCGTTGCAGGTCCCGGCCGGGGGCAGCACCCCGAGCGGGGAGAGCTACTCGTACAGCGCGAGCGACGCCTCGGTCGGTGACCTCAACGGCGACGGCAGCTACGAGATCGTGCTCAAGTGGGAGCCGTCGAACGCCAAGGACAACTCCCAGTCCGGCTACACCGGCAACGTCTACGTCGACGCCTACACCCTCACCGGCACCCGGTTGTGGCGGATCGACCTGGGCCGCAACATCCGGGCCGGCGCCCACTACACCCAGTTCCAGGTGTACGACTACGACGGCGACGGCCGCGCCGAGGTGGCCATGAAGACCGCCGACGGCACCCGCTCCGGCACCGGTCAGCTGATCGGCTCGTCGTCGGCGGACTACCGCAACTCCAGCGGCTACGTGCTGTCCGGTCCGGAGTACCTGACCATGTTCAACGGGCAGACCGGCGCGATCGCCTCCACAGTCAACTACGACCCGCCGCGCGGCACCGTGTCGTCCTGGGGTGACTCGTACGGCAACCGGGTGGACCGGTTCCTCGCCGGCACCGCGTATCTGGACGGACAACGCCCCTCGCTGATCATGGCCCGGGGTTACTACACCCGCGCGGTGATCGCGGCCTGGGACTTCCGCAACGGCGCGCTGACCAAGCGCTGGACGTTCGACTCGAACTCCTCCGGCAACGGCGCCGCCGCTGGTCAGGGCAACCACCAGCTCTCCGTCGCCGACGTCGACGCCGACGGTCGCCAGGAGATCGTGTACGGGGCCGCCACCATCGACGACAACGGCCGGCTGCTGCACTCGACTGGCAACGGCCACGGCGACGCCATGCACGTCGGCGACCTGGACCCGGGCCGTGCCGGCCTGGAGGTGTTCAAGGTCGACGAGGACGGCAGCAAGCCCAGCTCCTATTTCGCTGACGCCCGGACCGGTCAGGTCCTCTGGTCCACCCCGGCGTCGGGCGACAACGGCCGGGGCGTCTCCGCGGACATCTGGGCGGGCAGCCCTGGCGCGGAGTCGTGGTCGTCAGCGGTCGCCGGACTGGCGAACACCAGGGGGCAGAATGTCGGGCGCAAGCCGTCCTCGGCCAACTTCCTCGCCTGGTGGGACGGCGACCCGGTGCGCGAACTGCTCGACGGCACGAAGATCGACAAGTACGGCACCGGCGGTGAGACCCGGCTGCTCGACGGCAGCGGGGTGGCGTCCAACAACGGCACCAAGTCGACGCCGGCGCTCTCCGGCGACATCCTGGGCGACTGGCGCGAGGAGGTGATCTGGCGGACCACCGACAGCCGGGCGCTGCGCATCTACAGCACACCCACGCCGACCAGCACCCGGATCTACACCCTGATGCACGACCCGCAGTATCGGGTGGCGATCGCCTGGCAGAACACCGCCTACAACCAGCCGCCGCACCCGGGGTTCTTCATCGGCAACGCAATGGGCACCCCACCGACGCCGGACATCCACCTACGTTGATGCAACCCCTGGCGGTCCCGAGCGGGGTCGCCTAGGGTGGCAGGCACCGGGCCGCAGCCGCGGAATCCGCTCAGCTCCGGCCCGGTGCGCCACACCGCGGCATTCCCAACCCGTCCCGACCGGGAATGCCGTACCACCACCGGCACCAACATTAGGCACCGTCCGGGTCGGCGGGGTGACGCTGACGTGAAGATCGTGTTTCACGCGCTCCGGCGCAGACCGCCCGCCACCTGCTCGGCGATCAATTCGTACGACCGCACCCGGTCCTGCACGTCGTAGACCAGCGTGGTCAGCATCAGCTCGTCCGCGCCGGTGCGCTCCACCAGGTCGGTCAGCTGCCGACGTACCGTCTCCGGCGAGCCCATCGCCTGGCCGTCACGGCGCGACACGACGAACTCCCGCTCGATCTCCGAGTACGGGTAGGCCGCCGCCTCGTCGGGCGTGGACAGCGGCTCCGGTCGCCCGGAACGCAACTTCAGGAACGACAACGCGCTCGGCCCGGCCAGCCACTCGGCCCGCTCGTCGGTCTCCGCGCACACCGCGTTGACCGCCACCATCGCGTACGGCTTGTCCAGCCACTGCGACGGGCGGAAGTTCTGCCGGTACAGGGCCAACGCCGGCAGGGTGTTCTGCGAGCTGAAGTGGTGCGCGAAGGAGAACGGCAGACCGAGCAGGCCGGCGAGCTGGGCGCTGAAACCGCTGGAGCCCAACAGCCACACGGCCGGCTGCTCACCGCGGCCCGGCGTGGCGATGATCTGCCCCGGCTTCTCCCCGCTGAAGTAGTTCATCAGGTCCGTCAGCTCGCGCGGGAAACCCTCCGCCGACAGGCCCTCCATGGTGCGCCGCAACGCCAGCGCGGTCACCTGGTCGGTGCCCGGCGCCCGCCCGATACCCAGGTCGATCCGACCGGGGTGCAGCGCCTCCAGGGTGCCGAACTGCTCGGCCACCACCAGTGGCGCGTGATTGGGCAGCATCACCCCGCCCGACCCCAGCCGGATCGTCGAGGTGTTCGCCGCCAGGTGCGCCAGCAGCACCGCGGGGGCGGAGCTGGCGATCGCTGGCATGTTGTGGTGCTCGGCCACCCAGAACCGGTGGTAGCCCAACTCCTCGGTGCGGCGTGCCAACTCGGTGGTGGCCTGCAACGCCGCGCCAGCGGTGGTGCCCTTGGCGACCGGGGCAAGATCAAGAACAGACAACGGTACGGTGATCACACGGTCAGCCAACCCGTCACCGACCGGCTTTGTTCCAACATGCGGGTTTTCGTCGGCCACCTCACCCGGCGCTCAGCCCATCCCACGCGCCTGCTCGAAAATCAGACTGGTCTGCGTGTGCTGCACCACCGGGTCCACCGCCAGGTGGTCCAGCACGAAGTCCCGCAACGAGTCGCCGGACGCCGCCCGCACATGCAGCACGTAGTCCTCGGCGCCCGCCACGTGGAACACCGACACCACCCCCGGCAGCCGCACCGACCGGGCCCGGAACGCGTCCACCGCCGCCCGCTCGTGCGCTGTCAACCGCACCGACACCAACGCCTGCAACGGCAGGCCGAGCGCCGCCGGATCCACCTCGGCGTGAAAACCACGGATCGCGCCGCGCTCGCGCAGCGCCCGGGTACGCGTCAGGCACGTCGACGGCGCCACACCCACCCGCTCGGCGAGCGCATTGTTCGGCAACCTGCCGTCCGCCGCCAGTTCGGTCAGGATCGCGCGGTCCACCTCATCCAGGGCCGGGTACGGCCGCAGATCATTCGGCTCAGGGGGCATTGCGCCATCCTCGCCCGAACTCAACACGGAAACCAACCGGTTTTGCAGAATCATCTGCCGAACCGTTGCCCTCTGGCCGCCGGATGTTCGACCCTACGGCGATGACAACGATGGACACCCGGGCCGTACACGCGGGTCGCGACGACCTCCGCACCCTCGGCGTGCACGTACCACCCATCGACCTGTCGACCACCAACCCGCTGCCCTCAGTCGACGACGGCGGTGCCGCGTACGAGCAGCTCGCCACCGGCGGAACCCTGCCCGCCGACGGCAGCGCCGTCTACCAACGGCTCTGGAACCCCACCGTCGCCCGCTTCGAAACCGCCCTCGCCGAGTTGGAGGGCACCGCCCAGGCCGTCGCCTTCGCCAGCGGAATGGCCGCCCTCACCGCCACACTGCTCGCCGCCGCCCGCGCCGACCGCCGACACGTCGTCGCTGTCCGACCCCTCTACGGCGGCACCGACCACGTCCTCGCCACCGGCCTGCTCGGCACCACAGTCACCTGGGCGCGCCCCGACGAGGTCGCCGCCGCCATCCGCCCCGACACCGCGCTGGTCATCGTCGAGACACCTGCCAACCCCACAGTCGACCTGGTCGACATCGCCGCCCTCGCCGCCGCTGCCGGCGACATCCCACTGCTTGTCGACAACACCGTCGCCACCCCCGTACTGCAACAACCAGCCCGGCACGGCGCCACCCTCGTCCTGCACAGCGCCACCAAGAGCATCGGCGGACACGGCGACGTCCTCGCCGGCGTCGTCGCCTGCGACGACACCTGGGCCGTACGCCTACGCCAGGTCCGCGCGGTCACCGGCGCGATCCTGCACCCCCTCGGCGGCTACCTGCTGCACCGCGGCCTGCAAACCCTGCCGCTGCGGGTCCGCGCCCAACAGGCCAGCGCCGAGAAGCTCGCCGGTTGGCTCGCCGACCATCCTTGCGTACAGCGGGTGCACCACCCCTCGGTGCACGACCCGGCGGCACTGGTCGGGCGGCAGATGTCCGGACCCGGCAGCCTGCTCGCCTTCGAGGTACGCGGCGGCGCGCCGGCCGCGGCCGCCGTCACCGGCGCCTGCCGCCTCATCACCCACGCGGTGTCCCTCGGCGGCGTGGACACCCTCATCCAGCACCCCGCCTCACTCACCCACCGGCCGGTCGAGGGCGACGCCAAACCCGCAGCCGCACTGCTGCGCCTCTCGGTCGGCCTCGAAGACCCCGAAGACCTGCGCGCCGACCTGGCCCACGCCCTCGACGCGATCGCCTGACCCTCAGCGCAGCTCGCGGTTGCCCAGCACCCGCACCGGCGAACCCTGCCGGGCCACCCGCAGCATGGCCCGACCGATCCCGTCGGTGGTGGTGACCTGATTCGGCAGCAACCGACGCAGCACCGGAAACAGCGGCCTGGTGACCGCGTAGCCGAACCGGTACCACCGCGTCTTCGACACCGCCCCGTACGTCGGCTGGATGAAGCCCGGCCGCGCCGCGTAACCGTTGGGCAGCAGATCCATGATCGCGTTCTCGGCGCGACCCTTGACCCGCGCCCACATCACCCGACCCCGACCCGACGAGTCGGTCCCCTGCCCCGAGACGTAGACGAAGGTGACCTGCGGGCTCACCTGCGCGAACAACCGCGCCGCGGCGAGGGGGTAGTCGTAGCTGACCCGGGTGTACGCGGCCTCGTCCAGACCCAGCGAGGACACCCCCAGGCAGTAGAAACACGCGTCGACACCCGTCAACTCGGCCCGCACCGCTTCCAACTCGCCCACGTCCGCGACGGTCAGCTCCCGCAGCTTCGGATCCCGCGCACCGGTCGGCCGCCGACCGACGGTGAGCACCTCCCGCACATCCTCGGCGAGCAGGCACTCGCGCAACACACCCTGACCGACCATCCCGGTCGCACCGAAGACAACCACCCGCATCAGATCCCACCCCTGTCGCCGCCAGCGTTTCGCCCTGATCGTCAGCCAGGCTCCCACGGTCGGCGTGATCCGGGGGTGACGGTCAGGACTTGGGGCCGACGTGCCGGTCCAGCGTGGCGACGGCGTCGCGTCGCGCCACCGACAGCGAGTTGCGTCGATTCATCCGCCAGGTGACGCCGAGCAGGTCGAGGCTCCACTGGCAGAGCCCCATGATGTCGGCCGACTCGTTGACGAACATGTAGCGCGGGTAGACGTAAGCCTTGCCGCGCACCGTCACCCGGTTGGCGAACCGACAGCCGTCGGAGTGGAACAGCCCGCGCAGGAAGTCGTCCGGGTGCGCGGCAACGAGTTCGCGCTGCCAGTCGGCCAGGATGATCGGTCGCTCGTGCTTCTTGCCTGGGCCGTGCTGAGGCAACAGGCAGGGCCAGTGCTTGCCGGAACTTTGCACGCTGACGCAGCCGACCTGCTGGACGCGCTGCACCCTCGCGGCGAGCACCGCTCGCATAGCAGCGTCACAGGCCTCGATCAGGCCTGGCCAGCTGTCGCTGCAAGCGATGCGAAGCACCGGGACCCGGGTGGACGTGACGAGATGACCGTCGCCCAGGTAGAGGCCAAGCAGGTATAGGTATGAAGAC
Organism: Micromonospora sp. NPDC048986; assembly: GCF_040649335.1. NCBI lineage: Bacteria > Bacillati > Actinomycetota > Actinomycetes > Micromonosporales > Micromonosporaceae > Micromonospora > Micromonospora sp. NPDC048986. The sequence continues at coordinate 126,719 of NZ_JBEZFJ010000006.1, read as the reverse complement.
GGCTCTGTCTGAATGTTGACGTTGGGCCGGCAGCGGAAGCAGCGGGACTCGGTGCCCTGCTGTTGTGGCTCAGCCTGCCCCCTGCACCAGCCTCGGACGGTTGGGTAGGGAAGTCTCAGACGTCTGGCAACCTCGGCGACCGTGCTGCCGGCGAGGTGCTGCTGCCGCGCACGAATGCGTAGCTCAGGTGGATGCACACGACGATTTTGGAACAGCCGTACGACACTTTTGGTGCCCCCGGTGGGATTCGAACCCACACTGTCGGAGGTTTGAGCTCCGCTTCTCTGCCGGTTGGAATACGGGGACGCTTGGCCGAATGCTCTGGTGGCCTCCCATAGGTTACCTACTACGCTGAGGGCGGCGACACCCGGTCGGGTTGGTGTCGGCTTATGACTGGTGGGGGTAGGGCTGGTGGCTGAGACGCCGACGGATGCCGAGCGTAGGCGCGTACTGATCGCCGAGGACGAGGCGCTGATCCGGCTGGACCTCGCCGAGATGCTCGTCGAAGAGGGTTACGAGGTGGTGGGGGAGGCCGGTGACGGCGAGACAGCCGTACGCCTCGCCGAGGAGCTGAAGCCCGACCTCGTCATCCTCGACATCAAGATGCCGATCATGGACGGGCTGGCCGCCGCCGAGCGCATCGCCGGTGCCCGGATCGCCCCGGTGATCATTCTGACCGCGTTCAGCCAGCGTGATCTGGTGGAGCGGGCGCGGGCGGCCGGCGCGATGGCGTACCTGGTGAAGCCCTTCCAGAAGAGCGACCTGGTCCCGGCGGTGGAGATCGCGCTCTCGCGTTACTCGGAGGTCGCGGCCCTGGAGGCGGAGGTCGCGAGCCTGACCGACCGCCTGGAGATCCGTAAGTCGGTGGAGCGCGCCAAGGGCGCGCTGATGACCACGTACGGGATGACCGAGCCGCAGGCGTTCAAGTGGATCCAGCGCACGGCGATGGACCACCGGATGACCATGAAAGAGGTTGCCGAGCGGATCCTCGCGGAGACCGCTGGCGGCGAGGTGACCCTCCCGGCGCCCTGACCGGCATCGATCCATGCTGCGGCGGGTGGGGGCGGTGCTCGGCGTTCTCGCCGTGCTGGTGGCCGCCTGTGAGGCCTCGGCCTGTCCCGACTGTGCGGAGCCGCTACCGGTCCGGCCGGCCTGGCAGTCGGTGGTCCTGCCGGACCCGCCGGGCGTGCCGGGTCGAGCGGTGCCGCGCGACGCCACCGCCTGTGCCGGCCGGTGGTACGTGGTCGGCGGCGTGGTCGATCTGGCCGGGGAGACCCGCCCGGCCGCCTGGAGCAGCTCCGACGCCAATTCCTGGGTGCCGCTGCCGACGGCGCCAGTGACGTTCTACGGCCAGCAGCACGTGCTCTCCGCGGCGGCCTGCCGGGACGGACGGCTGGCGGCGGTCGGGGCGAAGAGCGGGGGCGCGCACGGCAATCCTCGCACCGGCACCTGGAGGCAGACGTCGGACGGCACGCTGCACGAGGTGGACGCGCCCTTCGAGCGGTACGCCGGGCCGCGCGCGGTCACCGTGGCCCGGCTGGCGGCGGGGCCGCAGGGCTGGTTGATCGCCGGTAGTCGGATCGACGGTGCGGCGGTTTGGATCTCCCCGGACGCGGCCGGGTTCGCGCTGGTGGACGGCGCACCGGAGTTGGCCGCTGACGAGCGGGGGCGGACGGCGGCGTACGACGCGGTCGCCGTGCCGTCGGGCTGGCTGATGGTGGGTGCGCTGCTGCCGCCCGGGGGTACCGCGCTGGCGCCGCTGGCCTGGTCCTCGACGGACGGCCGGAGCTGGCAGCGGGCCGCCCTGCCGATGGGGGACGGGTGGGGGCAGGCGCAGCGGGTGGCGGTGCTTGGCGACGTGCCGGTGGCGGTCGGGCCGGTGCGGGCTGGCTTCGGCAGTTGGCGGCTGACCACGCAGGGCTGGCGGCCGGCGGGGAGATTCGGGGCGGCCGGACCAGGTGTGGCGTCGGCGGCCGGGCTGGTGGCCGTCGGGCAGGGATTGGTGGCGGTGGCGAGGGACGGGGACCGTCACACACTGTGGCTCTCGGTCGATGTGGGCGAGTCATGGCGGCCGATGATCATGCCGCGGCCAGTACCGGACAGCGGAGACACCGCGGTCGCGGTGGCCTCGACGGGAGATCGACTGCTGTTGGTCACGGACGATGGGAAAACGTCGCGTGCCTGGTGGGCGGGAGTGTCAGACCTTGATCGGTAGCTGGCGGCAGCCTGATGGCGGTGCTGACGAAACGAAGGTGAAAATGCTTCACGACCGAAAGTTCTTACAGGGATCGTTTCCAATCGGCCACGGCGTGTAACGGTTCGGTCAACCCGCTCGCTTGGGGCTTACGTCACAGCTCCACGGTGGGATAACGTCCGGCCCCAGACCGGCGACGACGGTCTGGTTCGTCCGCCCCCCGCAAGGGCCAATAGCCAGCGGGTGGTTCGGACCATGGGACGAGGAGGGTTCGGGCCTTGAGGCAAAAGCTCGCGCGCGTTATCGGTGGGGTCGCCATGGTGGCGCTCGTCGCCGGCGGAACCGCATGCTCCAGTGGCGACGATGCGGCAGGCGGGGGCGGTGACGCCTGCGGCAGCAAGATCGCATTCTTCGGCGCGCTGACCGGCAGCTCGGCCGCGCTCGGCATCAACGAGAACAACGGTGTCAAGCTCGCCGTCGACAAGTACAACAAGGAAAACGCCGACTGCAAGGTCGAGCTGGCCTCCCTGGACTCGCAGGGCAGCCCGGACCAGGCACCTGGTCTGGCGCAGAAGGCGATCGACGACACCAAGATCCTCGGCGTCGTCGGCCCGGCCTACTCGGGTGAGTCCGAGGCTGCCGGCCCGCTGTTCAACGAGGCCGGCCTGGTGACCATCACCCCGTCCGCCACCCGGCCGAGCCTGGCCGAGCAGAAGTGGAAGACCTTCTTCCGCGCGGTCGGCAACGACTTCAGCCAGGGCCCGGCGGCCGGCAACTACATGAAGAACGTGATGAAGGCCGACAAGGTCTACGTCATCGACGACCAGTCCGCGTACGGTGCCGGCCTGGCCGACGAGGTCAAGAAGCTGCTCGGCTCGGCGGTTGTCGGCTCGGACAAGGTCCAGGGCGAGGGCAAGCAGACCGAGTTCTCCGGCGTGGTCACCAAGGTCAAGGCCGCCAACGTGAAGGCGATCTTCTACGGCGGTTACTACCAGGAGGCCGGCCTGATCCGTAAGCAGCTCACCGCTGCCGGGGTCACCGCGCCGCTGGTCGCTGGCGACGGCGTCAACGACGGCGCGTACATCACCTCCGCTGGTCAGGCGGCGGCCGAGGGCACCATCCTCACCTGCCCGTGCCAGCCGGCCGCTGAGGCCCGGGGCACCTTCGTGCAGGAGTTCAAGGCGCTCAACGGCACCGACCCCGGCACCTACAGCGACACCGCCTACGACGCGGCGAACATCCTGCTGGCCGGTATCAAGGCTGGCAAGACCACCCGTGAGGGCCTGCTGGAGTTCGTGAAGGGCTACAGCGGCGAGGGTGTCGCGGCGAGCTACAAGTTCACCGAGACCGGCGAGCTGGACCCGGCTCAGGTCAAGGTCTGGGCCTTCAAGGTCACCGGCGGCAAGGTTGTCCCGGACCAGGAGATCCCGAAGTCCTGATGTTGGTCGCTGCTTCGGCGATTGAGTTGTGATCGCGGGTGCGGCCGGGAGCTGCTCGCTCCCGGCCGCACCCCAATTTTCTCTCCAGACGTGATGGAGCGTCCCTCCCTTGGACTTCAATGGACTGTTCTCCAACTTCGGGGAACTCACCACGACCGGCCTGACGCAGGGCGCGATCTACGCCCTGGTCGCGCTCGGCTACACGCTGGTCTACGGCGTGCTGAGACTCATCAACTTCGCTCACTCCGAGGTCTTCATCGCCGGCGCGTTCGCGGCGATCTGGACCTGGAACGGCTTTGGACTCGACCAGAACTCACAGGTCAGCGGGGTTGGATCGATCCTGTTCTACCTGCTGGTGGCGATGATCGTCGCCGCCATCGCTTCGGCGGGCACGGCGACGGTGATCGAGCGGGTGGCGTACCGGCCGTTGCGTAAGCGCAACGCCCCGCCCCTGGCCTTCCTGATCACCGCGATCGGCGCCTCTATCGCGATCTCCGAGGCCTTCGGCATCTGGACCCGCCGACTGCCCGAGGGCGCGCCCAGTCTGGTGAGCAGCAAGCCGCTGTTCCACCTCTTCGGTGTGCCGATCGACTCGGTGCAGCTGCTGACGATTGGCGCGGCGCTAGTGATGATGGTCCTGCTGGACCTCTTCATCAACCGCAGCCGTACCGGCCGGGGCATCCGGGCCGTGGCCCAGGACGCCAACACCGCCGCGCTGATGGGCGTGAACAAGGACCGGATCATCCTGATGGTCTTCATCACCGGTGGTTCCATGGCCGGCGTGGCCGGTCTGCTCTACGACGTGCGGATCCAGACCCTGACCTACAGCGTCGGCTTCCTGCTGGGGCTCAAGGCCTTCACCGCCGCGGTGCTGGGTGGTATCGGCAACCTGCGCGGCGCGCTGATCGGTGGCCTGCTGCTGGGCGTGGTGGAGAACTACGCCGCCGGTCTGTTCGGCAGTCAGTGGAAGGACTTCGCTGCCTTCGCGGTGTTGGTGGTGCTGCTGATGTTCCGGCCTACCGGTCTGCTGGGCGAATCGCTGGGGAGGGCACGGGCATGACGACCGTCCTGGAGAGGGTGCGCTCCGGCCGCGAGGCGGCCGGAGAACGGTGGCGCGGGGCGCCGCGCTGGGTGCGTTGGGCGTTGCTGGTCGCGGTGATCGCGTTCTTCTACGCGCTGCCGAACCGGGAGTTCTACCAGTATCTCGGGCCGATCCCGACCCCTGGTGCGAACTTCACACAGGTGCTGTTCACCGTCTCGATCTACGTGCTGCTGGCCGTCGGGTTGAACATCGTGGTCGGTTTCGCCGGCCTGCTCGACCTGGGCTACTTCGGCTTCTTCGCCGTCGGCGCGTACACCGTCGCGGTGCTGACCTCGCCGAGCAGCAACCTCAAGACGCTCTGGCCGTGGCTGCTCGTGGTGCCGCTGGCGATCGGGCTGACAATGCTCTCGGGTGTGATGCTCGGTACGCCGACGCTGCGTCTGCGCGGTGACTACCTGGCGATCGTGACGCTCGGCTTCGCCGAGATGATCCGGATCGCCGCGGTCAGCTCGGAGTTCCTCAAGGGCCAGCGGGGTTTCAACCAGATCCCGCACCCGCCCGGCAAGTACGCCGACGGCAAGCCGTTCTTCGGCGTGCTGGACGCCCGGCCGTACTACTGGCTGGTGCTCACGCTGATCATCCTGGTGGTGATCGGTGTGCGGAACCTGACGCACAGCCGGGTCGGTCGGGCCTGGATCTCGATCCGGGAGGACGAGGACGCCGCGCAGCTGATGGGTGTGCCGACGTTCAAGTTCAAGCTCTGGGCGTTCGCCTCGGGTGCCGCGATCGCCGGTCTGGCCGGCGCGCTCTTCGCCGGTAAGCAGAACTTCGTCAACTCGCAGAACTTCGAGCTGCTCAACTCGATCATCATCCTGGCGGCGGTGATCTTCGGTGGTTCGGGGAACATCGTCGGCGCGATCGTCGGTGGTGGCCTGGTGGCGTACATGATCGAGCGGTTCCGCGGCATCGAGCTGTTCGGCGTGGAGCTGTACGAGTACCGGTTCCTGATCTTCGGTCTGGTCCTCGTGGTGATGATGATCTTCCGGCCGGAAGGCCTGATTCCGAACCGACGACGGGCGGCGGAGTTCAAAGACCGTCGCAAGGAGGTGATCGTCGGTGAGTGACACCGATCAGACGCCGGCTGTTCCGGCGCAGGCCGGCGCGCCCGCGATGGAGGCGGTCCCCAGCCGGGAGCCGCTGCTGGAGGTCGACGGCGTCACGCTGCGCTTCGGCGGCGTGGTCGCGCTCGACAACGTCAACTTCACCCTCTACAAGGGGGAGATCCTCGGGCTGATCGGCCCGAACGGCGCTGGCAAGACCACCTGCTTCAACGCGATGACCGGCATCTACCAGCCCACCAAGGGTGAGATCCGGTTCCGTGGCGGCAAGATCAGCGGGAAGAAGCGCCACCAGATCACCCAACTGGGTATGGCCCGGACGTTCCAGAACATCCGCCTGTTCCCGGAGATGACCGCCCTGGAGAACGTCCAGGTCGGCGCGGACGCGCACCACAAGACCAGTGTGCTGTCCGCTCTGTTCCGGTTGCCCCGGCACCGGCGCGAGGAGCGCGAGGGTCGGGAGAAGGCCGAGCGGCTGCTGGAGTTCGTCGGCATCCGGCACCGGCTGCACGAGTTCGCCCGCAACCTCTCCTACGGGGAGCAGCGGCGGTTGGAGATCGCCCGGGCGCTGGCCACCGATCCGGTGCTGCTCTGCCTGGACGAGCCGGCCGCTGGCTTCAACCCGGCGGAGAAGGAGGAACTGCTCCAGCTCATCCGGCAGGTCCGGGACACCGGCGTGACAGTGCTGCTGATCGAGCACGACATGCGCCTGGTCATGGGCGTCACTGACCGGATCGTCGTGCTGGAGTTCGGAAAGAAGATCGCCGAGGGGCTGCCCGCCGAGGTGCGGGACAACCCGAAGGTGGTCGCGGCGTACCTGGGGGTGCCGGACGATGTTGCTTGAGATCGACGATGTGAGCCTGCTCTACGGGCGGATCCAGGCGTTGCACGGCATCAGCCTGACCGTTGCCGAGGGTGAGATCGTCGCGCTGATCGGCGCCAACGGCGCCGGGAAGTCGACCACCATGCGGGCGATCTCCGGGATTCGGCCGATCGCCACCGGCAGCATCCGCTTCGACGGTGAGGACATCTCCAAGCTCCGGGCCGACCTGCGGGTCCGGCGGGGGCTCTGCCAGGCGCCCGAGGGCCGGGGGATCTTCCCCGGCATGTCGGTGCTCGAGAATCTGGACATGGGGGCGTACACCCGGCGCGACCGCGCCGGGATCGCCGAGGACCTGGCCCGGGTGCTCGATCTCTTCCCCAGGCTGGCGGAGCGACGTAAGCAGGCCGGAGGTACCCTTTCCGGCGGCGAGCAGCAGATGCTGGCGGTCGGTAGGGCGTTGATGAGCCGACCCAAGCTGCTGCTGCTCGACGAGCCCTCGATGGGGTTGGCGCCGATGCTGATCCAACAGATCTTCGACATCATCAAGGAGATCAACGAGCAGGGCACCACCGTCCTGCTGGTGGAGCAGAACGCGCAGCAGGCGCTGGCCCGAGCGCACCGGGCGTACGTGCTAGAGACCGGCAAGATCGTCAAGACCGGAACCGGCGCCGAGCTGCTGCACGACCCGGCGGTCAAAGAGGCATACCTCGGCGTGGCCTGAGCGGCCGTCACACCCCTCACGCAAGGAGTGCAGAGACATGTTCAATACCAACGGTGCCCGCCGGGCGGCGCTCGGTGCCGCCAGTGCGGCGCTGATCGCCCTCTCGCTGACGGCGTGTGGGGAGAAGGAGAACAGCGGCTCGCCCGGCGCCGGTCCGACCGTCACGGCGGCGGCCGACTCGGCGCTGGCCGGGAAGGTGCCCGACGCGATCAAGGCCGACGGTGTGATCAAGGTCGGCACCGACTCGACGTACGCCCCGGCGGAGTTCCTCGACGCCGACGGCAAGACGGTGGTCGGCTTCGACGTCGAGCTGTTCAACGCGGTGGCGCAGAAGCTCGGCCTCAAGGCCGAGTACGAGTCGTCGCCCTTCGACGCGATCCTGCCCGGTGTCGACTCCGGCAAGTACGAGATCGGTGTCTCGTCGTTCACGATCAACGCCGAGCGGCTCAAGAGCGTCAACATGGTGAGCTACTTCTCCGCCGGTACCCAGTGGGCGACCAAGGCCGGCAACGCGGCCAAGATCGACATTGAGAACGCCTGCGGCAAGAAGATCGCCGTGCAGACCGGCACCGTGCAGTTCGACGACATCACCGCCCGGTCGAAGAAGTGCACCACCGGCGGCAAGCCGGCGATCACCATCGACCAGTACCAGGCGCAGAGCGACGCCACGGCCGCGGTCTTCAGCGGCAAGAACGACGCCATGCTGGCCGACTCGCCGGTCGGGGCGTACGCGGTGAAGCAGAGCAACGGCGCGCTGGAGCTGGTCGGCGACATCTACGAGTCCGCCCCGTACGGCTACGCCGTCAAGAAGGACCAGACCGCCTTCGCCGAGGTGCTCAAGGAGGCCGTCCAAGCGGTCATCGCTGACGGCTCGTACCAGACCGCGTTGAAGAAGTGGGGCGTCGAGGGCGGCGCCATCACCTCCTCGGCGCTGAACCCCGCCAGCTGACGCATGTCGTCGGAAACGGACACAACCGAACGGGCACGGCCGGAACCCATCCAGGCCGTGCCCGTCCGGCATCCCGGACGTTGGGTCGCGGTCGCCGTGATCGGGGTGCTGGTGGCCATGTTCGTCCACCTGCTGGTGACGAACAAGGCGTTCAACTGGGCGTTCATGGTCGACGAGATGTTCCGGCCGCCGATCATGGAGGGTCTGCGCGGTACCCTCGCGCTGACAGTGCTCGCGATGGTGATCGGGGTCAGCCTCGGCGTTGTCGTCGCCATCATGCGGCTGTCGGAGAACCCGATCCTGCGCGGCGTCTCCTGGGCGTACACCTGGTTCTTCCGGGCGGTGCCCCGGCTGGTGCTGGCGATCCTCTTCGGCAACCTCGGCATCCTCTGGGCCCGGATCGAGTTCGGGCTCCCATTCGATCGGCAGATCGGCGCGCTCTTCGGAGTCGACGACTTCGAAGCACGTCTGTTCGGCTTCTCCGCGCTGGAGATCCTCACCGGATTCGTCGCCGGCATGTTGGCCCTCGGGCTCTCCGAGGCGGCGTACATGGCCGAGATCGTTCGGGCCGGGATCCAGTCGGTGGATGAGGGGCAGACCGAGGCGGCGCAGGCGCTGGGCCTGAGCCGTACCCAGATCCTGCGTCGCATCGTGCTGCCGCAGGCGATGCGGGTGATCATCCCGCCGACCGGCAACGAGACCATCGCGATGCTCAAGGACACCTCGCTGGTGGCCTTCGTGCCGGTCTCCACCGAGCTGTTCTTCCAGCTCAAGGCCGTGGGTAACCGGACCTTCCAGGTCTTCCCGATGTACGTGGCGGCCTGCCTGTGGTACTTGCTGCTGACCAGCGTCCTGCTCGTCGGGCAGTACTACCTGGAGCGGCACTTCTCCAAGGGGTTCGGCAGGAGCGCCCAGGCGAAGATCAGACTGCGCGGGATCACCGCGGAGGCCGGCGGTAGCGCGAGCGAGGCGGGTCGGTGATGACGCAGGTGACGACACCGGCGGAGGCCGAGGGAACTGCGGGCGACGGCGTGATGGTCCGCGCTGAGCAGGTGCACAAGTCGTTCGGGTCGGTGGAGGTGCTCAAGGGCATCGACCTGGAGGTCCGCAGCGGCGAGGTCTGTTGTCTGCTCGGGCCCTCCGGCTCGGGCAAGTCGACGTTCCTGCGCTGCATCAACCACCTGGAGAAGATCAACGCCGGCCGGATCCGGGTGGACGGCGACCTGATCGGCTACCGGGAGCGCGGCGGCAAGCTGCACGAGATGCGGGAGAAGGAGATCGCCACCCAGCGCCGCGCGATCGGCATGGTGTTCCAGCGGTTCAACCTCTTTCCGCACATGACCGCCCTGCAGAACGTCGCCGAGGCGCCGGTGCTGTTGGGCCGGGAGCGCAAGGCCGCCGCCCGGGAGAGGGCCGCCGCGCTGCTCGAGCGGGTCGGGCTCGGCGACAAGCTGGGCAACTACCCCGGTCAGCTCTCCGGCGGGCAGCAGCAGCGGGTGGCCATCGCGCGGGCCCTGGCGATGCAGCCGAAGCTGATGCTCTTCGACGAGCCCACCAGCGCGCTCGACCCGGAGCTGGTCGGCGAGGTGCTCGACGTGATGAAGGACCTGGCCCGCGACGGCATGACGATGATCGTGGTGACCCACGAGATCGGCTTCGCCCGGGAGGTCGGCGACTCGCTGGTCTTCATGGACGACGGCGTCGTGGTGGAGTCCGGCGCGCCGCGCGAGGTGATCGCCAACCCCCGGCACGACCGGACGAAGGCGTTCCTGGCCAAGGTGCTCTGAGCCGGTACCCGGCGCGGCCGATCCGTTCGGCCGCGCCGGGCGTCGTGCCGGTGTCCCGTCCTGTCGTAGCGGCGGGCTAGAGTCGCTGCCGTGACAGCTACGACACCGCGCCTGCTCCTCGTTGACGGACATTCCATGGCATATCGGGCTTTCTTCGCCCTGCCTGTGGAAAACTTCTCCACGACGACGGGGCAGCCGACCAACGCGGTGTACGGCTTCACCTCGATGCTGATCAACGTGCTGCGCGACGAGCAGCCCACCCACATCGTGGTGGCCTTCGACGTATCCCGCCACTCCTTCCGCACCGACAAGTACGCGGAGTACAAGGCCGGCCGCAGCGAGACCCCGACCGACTTCAAGGGCCAGGTCAGCCTGGTCAAGGAGGTCCTGGCCGCGCTGCAGATCCCGGTGGTCGAGAAAGAGGGCTTCGAGGCCGACGACGTCATCGCCACGCTCGCCTCCCAGGCCCGCGACCAGGGCATGTCGGTGCTGATCAGCAGCGGTGACCGCGACGCCTTCCAGTTGGTCGACGATCAGATCACCGTCCTCTATCCGCGTAAGGGCGTCTCCGACCTGGCCCGGATGGACCCGGCGGCGATCGAGGCGAAGTACGGCGTTCCGCCACAGCAGTACCGGGACCTCGCCGCGCTGGTCGGCGAGACCAGTGACAACCTGCCCGGCATCCCGGGCGTCGGCCCGAAGACCGCGGCCAAGTGGATCACCACGTACGGCGGGGTGGAGGGCGTGATCGCCCGCGCCGACGAGATCAAGGGCAAGGCCGGCGACAGTCTGCGGGAGCGGCTCGCCGACGTGATCCGCAACTACGAGATCAACTGTCTCGTCTCCGACCTGGAGCTGCCGTTGCGTCCGGAGGACACCCGCTGGACCGGGTGGGACCGGGAGGCCGTGCACCAGGTCTTCGACACCCTCGAGTTCCGCATCCTGCGCGACCGCCTCTACCAATACCTGGAGGCGGTCGAGCCGGAGGCCGAGTCCGGGTTCGACCTGGCCGGCGAGGTGCTCACCGAGTCGGGCGCGCTGGCCGGCTGGCTGGGCACGCACGCGCCGACGGGCACCCCGGTCGGGCTGGCGGTCAAACTCGACACCGGCCCCAACCGCCGGCACACCGCCTCGATCACCGGTCTCGCGCTGGCCACCGCCGGCGGCGCGGCGGCCTGGGTCGACCCGGCGCAGCTCGACCCGACAGACGAGGGCGCCCTGGCCGGCTGGTTGGCCGACGAGCAGCGCCCCAAGGTGCTGCACGACAGCAAGCCGGCCGTGCTGGCCTGCGCCGCGCACGGCTGGCAGCTCGCCGGCATCGTCCGGGACACCCAGATCGCCGCGTACCTGGCCCGCCCCGATCAGCGGTCCTACGATCTGACCGACCTGGCGCTGCGCTACCTGCACCGGGAGCTGCGGGTGGACGTCCCGGAGTCCGGCCAGCTCACGCTCGACGGCCTCGGCGACGAGGGGGTGGTCGAGCAGAACCTGATGCTCCAGGCCCGTGCCACCCTCGACCTGGCCGACGCTATCGACGCCGAGCTGTCCCGCGACGGAGAGCAGTCCGCCCGGCTGATGGCCGGCGTGGAACTGCCGTTGATGCGGGTGCTGGCCACCATGGAGAGCACCGGCATCGCCGCCGACACCCACTATCTCTCCGAGCTGGAGGCCCACTTCGCCGCGGAGGTGAAGGCCGCCGCGCAGGGCGCGTACGAGGCGGTGGGTCGGGAGTTCAACCTCGGCTCGCCCAAGCAGTTGCAGGAGATCCTCTTCACCGAGCTGGGTCTGCCGAAGACCAAGAAGATCAAGACGGGCTACACCACCGACGCCGACGCCCTGCAGTGGCTCTACGCGCAGCAGCCGCACGCGGTCCTTGCCCACCTGCTGCGTCACCGGGACGTGGCCAAGCTGAAGTCGACGGTCGACGGGCTGCTGAAGTCGGTCTCCGACGACGGCCGGATCCACACCACCTTCAACCAGACGGTGGCGGCCACCGGTCGGCTCTCCTCCACCGAGCCCAACCTGCAGAACATCCCGATCCGCACCGAGGAGGGCCGTCGGATCCGTCGGGCCTTCGTGGTGGGCGACGGCTACGAGTGTCTGCTCACCGCCGACTACAGCCAGATCGAGATGCGCATCATGGCGCACCTCAGCTCGGACGACGCGCTGATCGACGCGTTCAACTCCGGCGCCGACTTCCACGCCGCCACCGCCTCGTCGGTCTTCGGGGTGCCGCTCGACGAGGTGACCCCCGACCAGCGCCGCAAGATCAAGGCCATGAACTACGGCCTGGCGTACGGCCTGAGCGCCTTCGGCCTGTCCCAACAGCTCAGCATCAGCACCGAAGAGGCACGCGGGCTGATGGAGAACTACTTCGCCGGCTTCGGTGGCGTGCGCGACTACCTCCAGCAGGTGGTCGCCCGGGCCCGCCAGGACGGCTACACCTCCACCATTCTCGGCCGACGCCGTTATCTGCCCGACCTGGTCAGCGACAACCGGCAGCGCCGTGACATCGCGGAGCGGATGGCGCTCAACGCCCCCATCCAGGGCTCCGCCGCCGACATCATCAAGGTGGCGATGCTGCACGTCGACACCGCGCTCCGCGAGGCTGGGCTGGGCTCACGGATGCTGTTGCAGGTGCACGACGAACTGGTCTTCGAGGTCGCGCCCGGCGAGCGGGAGTCGTTGGAGGCCCTGGTCCGCCAGGAGATGGGCGGGGCGTACCCGTTGTCGGTGCCGCTGGAGGTGTCCGTCGGTCTGGGCCGGGACTGGAACAGCGCCGATCACTGATCGTCTCCTGGTCGGGCTGCCCTGGTCGCGGCCGTGACATGTCGAATCAGGGTGGCGACAGGCTGGTCCCGTTGGACCAGCCTGTCGGTCACTTCAGGGGGTCGTGGCCCCAGTTCATGAGCGACCAACGCCACTTGGTGTCGCGAACGTTGCCAGCGGGGCGCTGCGCCATGTGCCGGCGCACGTAGCCGACGACCTTGCGCATGTGCTTGTAGTCGCCGTCGGACAGGTCACCGCGTTTGCGGCGGAGCAGGTTGATGATCTTCCGCCCGGATTCGTGTCCGACGGACTCGCCGCCACCAGCTCGACCACCCTTGTGCCACCCGACCTGCTTCGACTCGTCGGTCTCCAGCCATGTGGACAGCTCACCGGGCTTCATGTTCACCGCTTCGGTGAACTCCCGGTAGGTGTCCCGGCCGTCGTCACCTCTGCTCATGGCGCAGCGCCTCGGGCCGGTGGGCCACGTCGCGGCCCGTGCCGTCACTGCGGACCCGGTACTGCGGGTCGTCGGGGTCCGCGTTCACGGCCCGCCCGCTGATCCGCGTCCGCTCGGTGATCGTCCCTTGCACCACGCCGTACGCGCGGCTGCCGTGGGCCGACCAGGAGACATGGTCGCCCTTGTGAAATCTCGGTTCGGCCATGCCCCTCGGCTACCCGGGGCGGCCAGGACGAAACGACTACGGCGTGATCTCGGCGACCGGCAGCTTGATGTCGAACGGCTCGGTCAGCTATCCGTCGCGTGCCCGGCGAAACGATCTCCACGGCGAGAACGACGTCCGCGGGGCCGCGGGATGGAATGAGCGGACGCCACGTCGGCACGGTGTAACAGCACGTCGGGCTGTCGGCTCGTGTTGTGGCTGAGCTTGACACCGATGGCCTGGGCAGCGCCGAGGTGCTGCGGCGCGTGGTTGTGCAGCCAGAGCCACAGCAGGCTGGAAATGTTCTGGTGGCCCAGGGTGGGGGAGGGTGTCACCTGGACAACTCCGTCGACGAGTTCGACGCGGGGGGCGTCGTCCGGCAGGGCGAGCAGGTCCTCCAGCGTGTAGTCGGCACGCTGCTGCCGCATCGGGTCCGGACACCAGGGGCCAGGTGATGTCGGGACGGCCTCGGCGCTCATGTGGCCGAGCCTACCGGCGATCGATGGCTCGCACGTCGGACAACGGGCGCGGGCGCGGCGCGCTCACCCGGCGGGCTTCTCGGTGACGAAGATGGCGGTGCCGGGGAAGAGTCTTCCGCGCAGCGGGCTCCACTGCCCCCAGATCCCCTCGTGTCCCTGCGGCCACTCCGGCTCCACCAGATCCAGCAGCCGGAACCCCGCGCCGACCAGCTCGCGGATCCGGTCGCCGAGGGTGCGGTGCTGCTCGACGTAGGTGGCCACGCCGCTCTCGTCCTGCTCCACGTACGGGGAGCGGTCGAAGTACGAGTGCACTGCCGTCAGGCCGCCCTCGCCGGGGTCGTCGAGGAAGATCCACCGCATCGGGTGGGTCACCGAGAACACCCATCGGCCGCCCGGGCGCAGCACCCGGTGCACCTCGGCGAGCAGCGCCGCCGAGTCGTCCACGAACGGGATCGCGCCGAACGCGGTGCAGGCCACGTCGAACGACCGGTCGGCGAACGGCAGGGCGAGCGCGTCGGCCTGCACCAGCGGTACGCGTACCCTGGTGCGGTCGGCGGCCTCGGCGGCGTGCCGCAACATGCCGGCGGACAGGTCGAAGGCGACCGGCCGGGCACCCTGGGTGGCGAGCCAGCGGGCGGCGGCCGCGGCCCCGGCGCCCACCTCCAGCACCCACCGCCCCGACACGTCGCCGAGCAGCCGGGCGTCGGCCTCGCGCAGGCCCTCGGGGCACCACACGAAGTCCACGTCGCCGAGGAACGCGCCGTGTTCGGCCTGGTAATCGTCGGCGTCGGTGTCCCACCAGCCGCGGTTGGCGCGCCGGGCCTCGGCGTCACCCACCCGGCGCCGGGTAACCCGGCTGTCGTCATCCACGCGCTCACGCTAGGCCCCTCCCACCCCGTTGGGTACGGCGGCGCGTCCACGATCCACGCGACTCCTCGCGCGCGGCGTGATCGGCTCGTCTCCGGTGACGTCGCGCTGTCCGAACCGGCGGGCCGGCACCGACGTCCACCGAAGCCGGGTCGATCAAGCGCGGCCGCGGGGCACGAGGGGCCGCTGTGACGCAGGAGACAGCAGGGGTCTTTTCCGGGCGATTGTTCGGCTTTCGCAGGTCATCGCACGAAGAGAAGCCGGGAGGGCTTGCACGCTGTGGTAATGCGCACGGTAGGCTAGACGATGCGCTCGCGGATCGCGTTGCCTCGGCAGGGAGCAGGTGCGCGGTCGACGGAGCCACATCATGATCTCACTAGGCGATCGTTCGGTGTGCCCGGCGACGGATCCGCTGGCGCGAACAGGTCACTGCGACACACCAGCCTGCTGTGACAACCCACCGACCGGAGCAACCGCCCACATGACGAGCAGCATCGAGGCCCCCTCGAGCGCCACCCGGGTCACCCACGACGATCTCGGTTCCGAGGAGGCATTCCTCGCCGCGATCGACGAGACCATCAAGTACTTCAACGACGGCGACATTGTCGAAGGCACCGTCGTCAAGGTCGATCGGGACGAGGTCCTGCTCGACATCGGCTACAAGACCGAGGGTGTCATCCCCTCTCGGGAGTTGTCGATCAAGCACGACGTGGACCCCGCCGAGGTTGTGACGGTTGGCGACCACATTGAGGCCCTGGTCCTCCAAAAGGAGGACAAGGAGGGTCGTCTGATCCTCTCCAAGAAGCGGGCACAGTACGAGCGGGCCTGGGGCACGATCGAGAAGATCAAGGACGAGGACGGCGTCGTCCGCGGTTCGGTCATCGAGGTGGTCAAGGGCGGCCTCATCCTCGACATCGGGCTGCGCGGCTTCCTGCCCGCGTCCCTGGTCGAGATGCGTCGTGTGCGCGACCTGCAGCCGTACGTCGGGCGGGAGCTCGAAGCCAAGATCATCGAGCTGGACAAGAACCGCAACAACGTGGTCCTGTCCCGCCGGGCCTGGCTGGAGCAGACGCAGTCCGAGGTGCGCACCGAGTTCCTCAACAAGCTGCAGAAGGGCCAGGTCCGCAAGGGCGTCGTGTCCTCGATCGTCAACTTCGGCGCCTTCGTGGACCTGGGCGGCGTCGACGGTCTGGTGCACGTCTCCGAGCTGTCCTGGAAGCACATCGACCACCCGTCCGAGGTCGTCGAGGTGGGCCAGGAGGTCGAGGTCGAGGTCCTGGACGTCGACCTGGACCGCGAGCGCGTCTCGCTGTCGCTGAAGGCGACCCAGGAAGACCCGTGGCGGCAGTTCGCCCGCACCCACGCGATCCAGCAGATCGTGCCGGGCAAGGTCACCAAGCTGGTTCCGTTCGGTGCGTTCGTCCGCGTGGACGACGGCATCGAGGGCCTGGTCCACATCTCCGAGCTGGCCGAGCGCCACGTGGAGATCCCGGAGCAGGTCGTCCAGGTTGGCTCCGAGGTCATGGTCAAGGTCATCGACATCGACCTTGAGCGCCGCCGGATCTCGCTGTCGCTCAAGCAGGCCAACGAGGGCTTCGTCGAGGGCGAGGAGCACTTCGACCCGACCCTCTACGGCATGGCCGCGACGTACGACACCGAGGGCAACTACATCTACCCCGAGGGCTTCGACCCGGAGACGGGCGAGTGGCTCGAGGGGTACGACAAGCAGCGCGAGACCTGGGAGAACCAGTACGCCGAGGCTCGTCTGCGCTGGGAGGCCCACACCAAGCAGGTGCAGACCTCTCGGGCCGCCGACGCCGAGGCTGCCGCCAACCCGACTCCGGCCGTTCCGGCCGCTGGCGGCGGCGGTGGCGGTGGCACCACCTCCTCGTCCAGCCCGGCCCCGAGCCGGCAGGCCGAGGAGCCGGCCGGCACGCTGGCCACCGACGAGGCGCTCGCCGCACTGCGGGAGAAGCTCGCCGGCGGTAAGTGACCCGCTGAACGACGACGGGCCCCGTCCCCGCGATCTCCGGATCGCTGGGGGCGGGGCCCTCGCCGTTCCCGCCGTGCCTCCGGGCTGGCCGCAGGCCGAGCGTGCCACCGGGGCGGGTGGTGGGGGCGGCGTGTCCCGGGCGAGTCGCGGGCGCGGCGCGCTGGCTGCCGGGGGGCGCTGTGGTGGGCGCGGCTGCCCGTCCGCTGGTGCGGACCGCCAAGATCGTGCTCAATCCATGATGTAGGGGCCTCCCGGGCACCGCACACCACTACATCCTGGTTCGAGCACGATCTTGGCGCGGGGCGCGGGGCGCGGGGCGCGGGGCGCGGGGCGCGGGGCGCGGGGCGCGGGGCGCGGGGCGGGGAAAATCGGTGGCGGGGGTACGGGTTCGGCGCGCAGGATGCGCTGGTGATTGAGGCGTACCCGAAGCAGGTTCCCGTCCGTGCGGCCGCTGCCGTGCGTCGACAGCGGCCGCTCCGGGGACGAACCTCGACCCGGCACCGACTTCGGTGACCGGGGCGTTCCTCGCCGGTCTCGTAGCCGGCTACGGCGTCGCCATACCCGTCGGTGCGATAGCGATTCTCATTCTGGGGCTGAGCGCCCGTACCTCGTTTCGGGTGGGTGCGGCCGCAGCGCTGGCGGTGGCGACGGCCGACGGGCTCTACGCGGTGGTGGCCGTGCTCGGCGGCGCCGGCCTGGCCGGGATCATCGCACCGGTCGCCGGGCCCCTGCGGGTGGTCGCCGCAGTGGTCCTGCTGGGTCTCGCCGGGCACGGCCTGTGGCGGACCTGGTCCGCGCACCGCTCGCAGCGACCGCCGACGGCACGCGACGGTGGGGGCATGAGCACTCCGGGGCGGGCCTACGCGGCGCTGCTCGGGTTGACACTGCTGAACCCGATGACGGTGCTCTACTTCGCCGCCCTGGTGCTCGGCCGCGGGGACACTGCCGACTCGGGCATGGTCCCGGTGGCGCTCTTCGTGGCCGGGGTGTTCCTGGCCTCGGCGAGCTGGCAACTGGTCATCGCCGGCGGTGGCACTGTGGTGGGCCGGGCGCTGACCGGGCCGCGTGGACGGCTGGTCACCGGCCTGGTCTCCAGCGCGCTCATCGCCGCGCTGGCGGTGGCCGCGCTCCTGCCAGGCTGAACGGTCGCGGCAACGATCCGACGGCTCGGCCATCCCGGCCGAGGCCCGTCCGCGTCGCGTCGGCGATGTCGCCCGGGGTGTCCCTGCGGGGCCCACGGGTCGCCCGGGCATCCGGGTGGGCCCGCTGTGCCGTACGGTCGGGCGATGACCAGTCGACCCGCAGCCGGCGGAGGCCGGTGGGTCGAGGTCGACCCGGCCCGCGTCGGCCGCTGGGTCGAGGGCTTCGCCGACCGGCACGGCCCACCCACCCCCAGTGCCCAGGAGTACGGCCTGCTGCTCGCCGCCCCGGACGGGGCAACCGCCGAGTTGTACGCCCCGCCGGGTGCGCCGGGCGGCGTGGATGTGGCCGGGTTCGTGGCCGCCGCCGTGATGCCCCGCCGGATCGGCCTGTTGCTGGCCCGCAAGGGCGCGGTGGCGCTCGGGGTGGCCGAGGGCGGCGACCTCGTCGTCTCCAAGGTGGACACCCGGTACGTGCAGGGGCGCACCGCCGCTGGGGGATGGTCGCAGCACCGGTTCGCCCGCCGACGTGACAACCAGGCGAAGGCTGCGCTGGGCGACGCGGCGGACCTGGCCGTACGGCTGCTGTTGCCGCAGGCGTCGAGGTTGGCGGCCCTCGTCTGCGGCGGTGACCGGCGGGCTGTGGACGGGGTGCTGGCCGACCGGCGGTTGGCCCCGCTCGTGCCGTTGCGGGCGGAGCGGTTGCTCGACGTGCCGGAGCCCCGGCACGCGGTGCTGGTGGCGGCGGTGGGTGCGGCCCGCGCGGTGCGGATCCTGGTGCGCGACCCCGACTGACCTCGGCCATCGCCGGTGGCGTCGGTGGGGAGACGATGGCCACCGAGAACGGGGTTCGCGGCATGCCGCCCGGCCAGCCGTCGGAGGATGGGCGCGTGGAGTTTCTGGTTGACATGGTGACGACGGTGCCGCAGGGAACGTCAGACGACGGGGTCGCCGACATGCGCGCGCGGGAGGCGGCGCGTTCGGCCGAGCTGACGGCGCAGGGCAGCCTCCTGCGGCTGTGGCGGCCGCCGCTGGCACCGGGGGAGTGGCGTACGTGGGGGCTGTTCCAGGCCGCCGACGCGGACGAGTTGGAGACGGTCCTCGCGTCGATGCCGCTGCGCGCCTGGCGGCGCGAGACAGTGACGCCGTTGACGCCGCACCCGAACGACCCGGGTCAGCCGCCTCGCTGAGCCTGGAGGGGTCTGGGGTAGCTCGACAGGCACGAAACAGGGCACGTCCGTCCAGCAGGGAGATCATGATGTCCGAGGCGCAGATTCTGCGTACGGTTCTCGACCGGTGGAAATCGGCTGTCGACGCCCACGAGCCCGATCGGGTCGCGGCGTGCTTCACCGACGACGCGATCTTTCAGGGGTTGCAGCCGTACACGGTCGGTACCGCCGGCGTCGCCGCGTACTACGCCGGGCAGCCGCTCGGCCTGACCGCCGCGTACGACATCCGGGAGATCCGCCGTCTCGCCGACGACGTGGTCCTCGGCTACCTGGAGGTGGAGTTCGGCTTCACCGACCGGCCGGCCCTGACGGTCAACCTCGGAGTGCTCCTGCGGCGGGTCGACGACGACTGGCTCATCGGCCACTACCAGGTCTCCCGGCTCACCTGACGCGGGAGCTTCGGCAGGAATGACGATCGTGGCAGGCCCGCCGAGGGGCCTGCCACGATCTCGGGGCGGATGTCAGAGCTGGTCGGTGCCGAAGGTGTCGCAGGTCTTCGGGTCGCCGCGGTCGTAGCCCTGGTTGAACCAACGCTTGCGCTGCTCGGACGTGCCGTGGGTGAACTGGTCGGGGTTGACCTGCCCGCCGGAGCGCTCCTGGATGCTGTCGTCGCCGATCGCCTCGGCGGCGTCGATGGCCTGGCTGATGTCGGCCTCGGTGATCGACGTGAACAGCGGCTGCTGGCCGGTCTTGTCCTTGCTCTCGGTGGCGTGCCGGGCCCACGCGCCGGCGTAGCAGTCGGCCTGGAGCTCCAACCGCACGGATGCGGAGCGAGGCCCGCTCTGGTCGCCCTGGCCGGCCTTCGCGTTGGTGCCGAGCAGGTTCTGCACGTGGTGGCCGTACTCGTGGGCGAGCACGTACGGCTGGGCGAACTCGCCCTTCGCGCCGAACCGGGAGGCCAACTCGTCGTAGAAGCTCAGGTCGATGTACACCTTCCGGTCGGCCGGGCAGTAGAACGGGCCGACACCCGAGTCGGCCTGCCCGCAGCCGGTGTTGACGGCCGCCTGGAAGAAGTTCGTGGTGGTGACCTCGTAGTCGCTTCTGCCCAGTTCGGGGTACGCCTTCTTCCAGTAGTCCTGGATGCTGTTGACGTAGAGCAGGTTGCGGCAGCGCGCGTCGTCGAGACGGTCGGGGTTTGTGGTGCCGCACACCTGATCCAGGTCACCGCCCCCGGCCTGGCTGCCGTCATCGCCGTTGGTCATGGCGTTGAGACCGAACCCGCCGCCGAGCAGGGCGACGAGAACGGCCACCACGATGCCGATGATGCCGCCCCGGCCGCCGCCGCCAGGGATGGGGATGCCGAAGCCGCCGCCCGACCCGCCGCTACCCCGGCCCAGGTCGTTGGCCTGGGAGGTGTCGAGCTCGGCCCGCTCGTTGAGTTCCATGGTGACCCCGATCGCCGTATGCCGGTGAGTGTCGTTTGTGTGTCGTTCGTCCATCGAGTGCCGGACGGGGTCCGGTAAGGCGTTCCGGTACCCGATGATCTTGATCGGTAATCCGGGCAGGCCGTTCCGCGGCGACCGGTACACTTGTCAGGTGCTGCGCTGCGAAGGCTGAACCGCCCCGCGCCGTCGGGCCCCTTGAGCCCGCCGGCCGTTTCGCGTGCCCCGAGTCAGCCTTCCAACCCCGAGAGCGAGCCCGCAAACATGATCACTGCCACCGGCCTGGAACTGCGTGCCGGTTCCCGGATCCTGCTCTCCGACACCACCCTGCGCGTGCAGCCCGGTGATCGGATCGGCCTGGTCGGTCGCAACGGCGCCGGCAAGACCACCACGCTGAAGGTGCTCGCCGGCGAAGGGCAGCCGTACGGCGGCCAGATCGACCAGCGCAGCGCCATCGGCTACCTGCCGCAGGACCCGCGCACGGGTGACCTTGAGGTCACCGGCCGCGACCGGGTGCTCTCCGCGCGCGGCCTGGACGTGCTGATGGCGCAGATGCAGGAGGTCGAGGCCCGACTCGCCGAGGACGCCAACGACAAGCTGGTCCGTCGGTACGGCGCGCTGGAGGACCAGTTCGCCGCCCTCGGCGGGTACGCGGCCGAGGCTGAGGCCGCGCGGATCTGCGCCAACCTCGGCCTGCCGGACCGGGCGCTCGCGCAGACCATCGGCACCCTCTCCGGCGGCCAGCGGCGCCGCATCGAGCTGGCCCGGATCCTGTTCCGTGACGCGGGCGAGAACGGCGGCGGCATCCTGCTGCTCGACGAGCCCACCAACCACCTCGACGCCGACTCGATCACCTGGTTGCGGGGCTTCCTCGCCAACCACAAGGGTGGCCTGATCGTGATCTCCCACGATGGCGCGCTGCTGGAGTCGGTGGTCAACAAGGTCTGGTTCCTCGACGCCACCCGAAGCGTGATCGACGTCTACAACCTGGGCTGGAAGGCGTACCTGGAGGCGCGCGAGACCGACGAGCGACGCCGCCGCCGGGAGCGGGCCAACGCGGAGAAGAAGGCCGGCGCGCTGATGGCGCAGGCCGACAAGATGCGGGCCAAGGCCACCAAGACCGTGGCCGCGCAGAACATGGCCCGCCGTGCCGAGAAGCTGATCTCCGGCCTGGAGGAGGTGCGGGTCGCCGACCGGGTGGCCAAGGTGCGTTTCCCCAGTCCCGCGCCGTGCGGCAAGACCCCGCTCACGGCAACCGGCCTCTCCAAGTCGTACGGATCGCTGGAGATCTTCACCGACGTCAACGTGGCTGTGGACCGGGGCTCCCGAGTGGCCATCCTCGGGCTCAACGGCGCCGGTAAGACAACCCTGCTGCGGATGCTCGGCGGGCTGCTCAGTCCGGACACCGGCGAGGTGCACGCGGGGCACGGCCTGCGGCTGGGCTACTACGCCCAGGAGCACGAGACGCTGGACGTGGAGCGGACGGTGCTGGAGAACATGCGTGCCGCCGCCGTCGAGCAGTCCGACACCGACCTGCGCAAGATCCTTGGTGCGTTCCTGTTCTCCGGTGACGACGTGAACAAGCCGGCCGGCGTGCTCTCCGGCGGCGAGAAGACCCGGCTGGCCCTGTCCACTCTGGTCTGTTCCGGCGCCAACGTGCTGTTGCTCGACGAGCCGACAAACAACCTCGACCCGGTCAGCCGGGAGCAGGTGCTCGACGCCATCGCCAACTACCCCGGCGCGATCGTCCTGGTCACCCACGACCCGGGTGCGGTGCTGGCGCTCAAGCCGGACCGGGCCATCCTGCTGCCCGACGGCGACGAGGATGCCTGGAGCGACGACCTGCTCGAACTTGTCGAGCTGGCCTGACCGAGGAGGCGCGGTCGGCTCTCAGCCGAGCAGCTCGGCCAGTCGGCCGAGCACGCCGGAGCTGACCAGGATCACCAGCCCGATGGCGATGAAGATGGTCGGCACCAGCCAGGCGCCGGCGCGCTCGACCAGCCGGACCACCCTCCGGTGCCCGCCCAGCCAGGCCCCGAGAGCGCACCACAGCCCGATCAGCAGCACGAAGACCAGCAGGAACACGGCACTGTCGGCGACACCGAGGGCCCGGAAGACGGGTACGTAGACAGCGACGTTGTCGGCGCCGTTCGCGATCGTCACCCCGGCCACGCCGAGCGCTCCGGTGACGACCTCCGGTGTCTCGTCGTCGCCCGAACTGCGCAGCGCGCGTACGCCGAGCGCGATCGGCAGCAGGCCGAGCAGCCCCGTCCACGGGTCGGGCACCACCAGCAGTCCACCCGCGATCACCGCGCTGGCCAACGCGAGCGCACCGATGCCGAGGTATTGTCCGGCGACAATCTCCCAGGTGCGGGGTCGGCCGGTGGTGCGGGCCGCGACGAAGAACAGCGTCAGAATGACGATGTCGTCGACGTCGGTGGCGGCGAAGACCACGGCCGCCGCGCCGGCGGTGCTCAGCAGGTCGATCACGACCGAAGGCTACGGGTCGTCGGCAGCCGCCAGCTTTCGGCGGTGGTACCCGCGGATGCCGCGGCGGGCCGGATCGCCAGGATCACTCTATCGGGAAGCTGACATTGCATAGCGTGTCGGTTGGCGAAGAGTTGATATCTGGCGCATGATCGTTCGAGGCGGTCTAATAGGTGGGACCGTATCCGAACCGCACAGTCTGGGACGTGAGGACACAGCATGGCAGCCACTGGCACAGCCACCAGCACTGAGAAGGGTCGCCGGATCGTCGGAGCCGAGCGTCAGACGCTCGCCAAGGACCTGGTAAAGCGGTACACCTCGGGGGAGAGCATCCGCGCGTTGGCGGCCTCGACCGGCCGTTCCTACGGGTTCATCCACCGAGTGCTCACCGAGTCCGGCGTGCAGCTGCGTCAGCGCGGTGGCGCCCGGCGCCGCAAGAAGGCGTGACCCGCCCCTCAGCGTCGTCCACCAGCGCCGCGCCCCGGGACGTCCGGTGACCGCCGAGGCGACCGGGGTTCGGCTGACTTGCGACGGGCCGGTCGCCACGGTGACGTTGTGCCGGCCCGACGTGCTCAATGCCCAGACGCCCGCGATGTGGCGAGCGATGAGCGACTTCTCCCGTGATCTGCCCGGCGACGTGCGGGTGGTGGTGGTCCGCGGTGAGGGTCGCGCGTTCTCGGCCGGCCTCGACCTCGCAGTGGCGGGCGCCTCCGGCCCGGGGTCGTTCGCTGAGCTGGCCACGCTGCCTGAGCAGGAGTGCGCCGATCGCATCGCGGAGTTTCAGGCCGGTTTCACCTGGCTGCACCGGCCGGATGTCGTCTCCGTCGCGGCCGTGCAGGGCCACGCGATCGGTGCCGGCTTCCAGCTCGCGCTCGCCTGTGACCTGCGAGTGTTGTCCGCGGACGCGAAGCTGTCGATGGCCGAGGTGACCCTCGGTCTGGTGCCCGATCTGGCCGGCACGAAGCGCCTCGTCGAACTGGTCGGGTATTCGCGGGCGTTGGAGATCTGTGCGACAGGCCGCCGGTTGGACGCCGCCGAGGCGGACCGGATCGGGCTGGCCACCCTTGTCGTACCCCCGGCCGAGCTGGACGGCGCGGTGCGGGACCTGACCGCCGGCCTGCTCTCCGGGGCCCGCGACGCGGTGGTGGAGATCAAGGCGTTGCTCGCCGGTGCCGCCGGGCGGTCGCACGCCGACCAGCAGCGCGCCGAGCGGGAGGCGCAGACCCGTCGGCTGCGTGACCTCGCCGGTAGGGGAGAATAGGTAAGGACCGCACGGGAAGATCCGGGTTACGACCGAGGTTGTCACACTCGTCGGGAGAATTGACCTGACGGTGCGGTCTGCCCGGCAACCCGGAGGTGAGCGATGTCCAACCCGATGTCCGGCGGTGGCATGGCCGGGTGGAGCATGCTCCGGTCGATGCGCAACAGCGACGAGGTCTCCACCCACCGGCTCAAGCGCGGGGTGGCCCGCCGCATCGTCGCCTTCGCCCACCCCTACCGGCGCGACATCATCGTCTTCCTGGCCACAGTCGTGTTGGCCGCCATCATCGGCGTGGCCACTCCGGTGCTCGCCGGTGACGTGATCAACGCGATCAACCGGGGTGGTGCCGAGGCCGGGCGACTCGTGGTGCGGCTGGCCCTGTTCATCGCCGCGCTGGCGGTCGCCGACGCGCTGCTGTCGCTGGCCCAACGGTGGTATTCCGCCCGCATCGGCGAGGGCATCATCTTCAACCTGCGCACCCGGGTCTACGACCACGTGCAGCGGATGCCGTTGCAGTTCTTCACCCGCACCCAGACCGGTGCCCTGGTCAGCAGGCTCAACAACGACGTGCTCGGCGCCCAACGGGCGTTCACCTCCACCCTGTCCGGTGTGGTCAGCAACGTCATCCAGCTGGTGCTCACCGCGGCGGTGATGTTCACCCTCTCCTGGCAGATCACCGCGCTGTCACTGGTGCTGCTACCGATCTTCATCATTCCGGCCCGTCGGGTCGGTCGACGGCTGGCGGACATCACCCGCGAGGCGTACAACCTCGACGCCAAGATGAACGCGACAATGACCGAGCGGTTCGGAGTGGCCGGTGCGCTGCTGGTGAAGCTCTTCGGCCAGCCCGAGATCGAGGCCCGCCGGTTCGGCGACCGGGCCGAGCGGGTCCGCGACATCGGCATCCAGTCGGCCATGTATTCCCGCACGTTCTTCGTGGCGATGCTGCTGGTCGCCTCACTGGCGCAGGCGCTGACCTACGGCCTCGGCGGCTGGCTCGCGGTGACCGGCGGCGTCAGCGCCGGCACAGTGGTGACGCTCGCGCTGCTGCTCACCCGCCTGTACGGGCCGCTCACCGCGCTCTCCAACGTCCGGGTGGACGTGATGAGCGCGCTGGTCTCCTTCGACCGGGTCTTCGAGGTGCTCGACCTCAAGCCGGGCATCGTGGAGAAGCCCGACGCGGTGTCGGTGCCAGTGGGCGCCGGCCGGGTCGACTTCCGCGACGTGCGTTTCCGCTACCCGAGCGCCGCCGAGATCTCCCTCGCCTCCCTGGAGGAGGTCGCCACGCTCGACCGGACCGTCAACGAACCGGTGCTCAAGGGGGTCTCGTTCAGCGTCGAGCCAGGGCAGATGGTCGCGCTGGTCGGCCCGTCCGGGGCGGGCAAGTCGACACTGTCGATGCTCATCTCCAGGATCTACGACGTCAGCGACGGTCAGGTGCTCGTCGGCGGGGTGGACGTGCGCGACGCCACGCTCGCCTCCCTGCGCGACGAGATCGGTGTGGTCACTCAGGATTCGCACCTGTTCCACGAGACGATCGCCGAGAATCTCCGCTACGCCAAGCCGGACGCCACCGACGACGAGATCTGGGCGGCCCTGGCCGGGGCGCAGGTGGCCGATCTGGTTCGGGCGCTGCCCGACGGTCTGGACACCACGGTGGGGGAGCGCGGCTACCGGTTCTCCGGCGGCGAGAAGCAGCGCATCGCGATCGCGCGACTGCTGCTCAAGGCCCCGTCGATCGTGATCCTCGACGAGGCGACAGCACACCTTGACTCGGAGAGCGAGGCCGCGGTGCAGCGTGCGCTGTCGGTGGCGCTGGCCGGGCGTACCGCGCTGGTGATCGCGCACCGGCTCTCCACAGTGCGCGACGCCGACCAGATCCTGGTCCTGGACGGTGGGCGGATCGTCGAGCGGGGGCGTCACGAGGAGTTGGTGGCGGTCGGCGGGCTCTACGCCGAGCTGTACCGGACCCAGTTCGCTGTCGCCGACTCGCCCACCCCGTTCGTCGACGCGACCGGCCCCGAGCCGGTGGTCATGCCGCTGGGCACCTACCGTGCCGACGAGGTGCTGCCACCCGCCGCCGCCAACTGACCTCTGCGCCGCGTTGATCGACTCCGGTTCCCGGAAGTCGGGGTGTCCTGGTCGCATTGACCACCCGACTTCCGTGAAACCGAGTCGATCAGCCGGCCGGTAGCTCGGTGGCCGCCCGTAACTCGGCGAACGCCAGGCCCAGGGTGACCGGGGTGAAGTGCGCGTTCAGGCCGCTGGGGTTGGGCAGCACCCACAGCCGGGCGCCGGCCAGCGACTCCGGCTGCGGCCCGAAGGCGGCCTTTGGTCGCTGAAAACCGATCCGGTACGCGGTCACCCCCACCACGGCTACCCAGCGCGGCCGGTACCGGGCCACCTTGTCGGCCAGGATCCTCGCGCCGTCGAGGAGTTCCTCGGTGCTCAGCTCGTCCGCGCGGGCGCTGGCCCGGGCGGCCATGTTGGTGATGCCGAGCCCGAGCGCGGGCAACTCGCCCTGCTCGCTGGGGTGCAGCAGCCGGGGGGTGAACCCGCCCGCGTGCAGGGCGGGCCAGAACCGGTTTCCGGGCCGGGCGAAGTGCCACCCGGTGGCGGCCGACCACAGGCCCGGGTTGATGCCGACGAAGAGCACCTCCAGCCCCGGCGCGAGCACGTCGGGAATGGTCCGATCGGCGGCAGCCGCCAGGTCCGCCCGGCTGGGCCGGGTCGTTCCGGACGCCAGGTCCGCCCGGCTGGGCCGGGTCGTCCCGGCCGCCAGATCCGCCCGGGTGGACCGGGTCGTCCCGGCCGCCAGGTCCGCCCGGGTGGGCCGGGCGCTGATCGACTCAGGTTCCTGAAAGTCGGGGCGTCCTGGTCGCGTCGACCCCCCGGTTTCCTGGAAGCCGAGTCGATCAACGGCCGGGTCGTCGGACTGAGTGTTCTCGGGCGGCGTTGCCGAACGGGCACCTCGGGCCCGCTCGGCTGTCACAGCCCGCGCAGCGCGCCGCCGTCGACCGGCACTGTGATCCCGGTGAGGTAGCTCGCGGCGGGGGAGAGCACGAACGCGGCCACCCGGCCGAACTCGGCGGGGTCGCCGAGGCGGCGCAACGGGATGCTGGCCTCCGCGTCGGCGCGGGCGCGGTCCGGGTCGCCGGTCGCGGCGAAGAGTTCCCGGTTGCGGTCGGTCATGATCCGGCCGGGCAGCAGCCCGACCACCCGGACTCCACGCGGGCCGTAGTCGTCGGCGATGTCCTTGGCCGCGCCGACCAGGCCGGGCCGGAGACCGTTGGAGATGCCCAGGCCGGGCACCGGGCCGCGCGCCGAGGTGGAGAGCACCAGGCCGATCGCGCCGCCGTCGGGCAGCGCGGCGGCGATCGTGCGGACCGCCCGGATGGTGCCCAGGAAGACGGTTTCGAAGGAGAGCCGCCACTGTTCGTCGGTGATCGCCGCGGCGTTGCCCGCCGGTGGGCCGCCGACCGAGATCAGCGCCCCGTCGAGCCGGCCGAAGTGTTCCTGGGCGGCGGCGACGAGCTGCCCCGGGGTCTGGGGGTCGGTCAGGTCCGCGGTCAGCCCGACGGCGTGCTCCGGGCCACCCAACTGCTGCGCGGCGGCTGCCACCGCGTCCGGGTCGCGGGCCGAGAGCACCACTCGTGCACCGTCGGCGACCAGGCTTTGCGCGGTCGCGTAACCCAGACCGCGGGAGGCGCCGGTGAGGACGTACACGCGGTCGGTCAGTCCGAGATCCATAACTGCGATCCTGCCGCATCCGCTACACCGTCGCCAGCACGGGTGGACCCCCGTGGGGCCTGGCGCAGCAGGCGTACCCGGCCGGCGATCTGCACCGCGACGGCGCCGCCGGCGCGGCCCACCGCCGGCACCCGACGCGGACGCGGCGGCCGAAGCCCGTCGTAGCGCAGGCGCGCCTCCCGGATTGCCAACTCCTCGGCGGCGGCCGGGGGGAGCGCCTGCTGGTCGTGCAGCGCCCGGGCCAGATCCCAACCGTCGCGCAACGATCCGGCGGTGGGACGCCGGGCGGCCCAGTCGGCGAAGGTTGTCGCCCACCTGCCACCGAGGCCGGCGGCGAGCAGTGGCCAGTGCCGGGCCACCTCACCGGCCCGTTTCCGCAGCAGGGCCGCGCGGGTGGCGGCCAGCGGCCCCGGCGCGAACCCCGGCGGGGGTGGCCCCGCAGCGACCAGCGCCGCGACCAGTTCGGCCTGCCGTTCGGCCAGCCCGGCGCGGGGTGTCGGCGCGCAGTCGCCGTCGGGTGCGTCCGTCATGTCACTGCCGGAAAGCCCGCAGCGGTGGCCAGGGCGTCCAGTTCGGCGCGGAGTTCGGCGGCCGGCGGGTAGTGACCGTCGCGCTCCAGCAGCAGCGCCGGCGGTCGCCGCCGGGCGCAGAGCGCGCCGACCAGCTCCAACACCGCCGTCGGCACCGGGTCGGTGTGGGTGTCGTGGTAGAGACCGCCGTGCTCCGCGCCGCCGGCCACGTGGGCGTACGCGACCCGCTCCAGCGGCAGGCGGTCCAGCAACGCCAGCGGGTCGGTGCCCCGGTTTCGGGCGTTGGCGTGCACGTTGGCCACGTCCAGCAGCAGCAGTGCCCCGGTCCGGTCGAGGATCTCGGTGAGGAAGTCCGCCTCGGTCAACTCGTCGTCGGGCCAGTCGAGCAACGCGGCGATCGGCTCCAGCGCGATAGGCACCGGAAGCTCCGCCTGTGCCCGCGCCACG
The DNA here is from genome assembly GCF_040649335.1 of Micromonospora sp. NPDC048986. Lineage (NCBI taxonomy): Bacteria > Bacillati > Actinomycetota > Actinomycetes > Micromonosporales > Micromonosporaceae > Micromonospora > Micromonospora sp. NPDC048986. Next base: position 97,654 of record NZ_JBEZFJ010000006.1, on the reverse strand, counting down.
TTGGCGCAGACCGCGTCCACGGCTTCCCGGCTGCGCGGCAGCGGCAGCAGGTGGCCGGCCTCCAGGCCGCCGGCCCGGACGAACGCGATGTGTTCGCTGACCAGTGGGGCGTCCAGACGTTGCGCCACGGCGGCCAGGTGGGCGACCCGGGCCGGGTCGACCGGTTCGGCGCCGCCGAGGGAGAGCCGCACCCCGTGCGGTACGACGGTCACCGCGCGGTCCCGTAGCCGTGTCAGACCGGGCGGGAGCGGCCCGGAGGCGGGCACCCCCTCGGCCACCACCTCGACGAAGCGCAGGCCGGGCAGTTCGGCCACGAAGCCGGCGATCTCCGGACGCCAGCCGATGCCGATGCCGGACGGGCCGGTCATCCGCCGCACCCGCCGCCGCCCCCGCACCCGCCGCCTCCACCGCCGCAGGAGCTGCCACCGTCCCCACCGGAGCTGTCCCCGCCGCCGGAGGATCCGTCCGAGCCGCCCGTCCAGCCGCTGCCGGAGGCAGCCTGGCGCTGAATCTCGGCCTGCTCGGCGAAGCCCGGGTCGAGTGCCCAGAGCGTGGCGGTGCCGTACAGCGCCACGCCCATCGCCGCGCCGGCCGCTCCGTAGGTGGCGTAGGCGGGCGCGGAGGCCGGCGCGAGGTGGGTGTGCTCGCGGCGGACGCCGCGTAGCGCGGCTCGACCGGCGCGGGTGAGCATGGGCGCCCGGCGCAGCACCAGCGTGACGATCAGCAGCGTGACCACTGTCAGCAGCAGGTAGCCGACCGGGTGGTCGTTGAACAGGCCGGAGAACAGCCGGAGCACGCCGAGGCCCAGCAGGGCGATCAGGATCGTGGTCCAGAACCGGGCACGGGCGCGCTGCGCGTCGTTGGTGAGCAGCCCGCGCTGCTCCAGGCCGTTGCGGATCTGGTGCAGCGCGACGCGTACCCGCTCGTCCTTCGGCAGGTCCCCGACCCGCGAGTGCTGGTGCGCGGCCCAGTGGATGGCCTGCTCCAGCGGGGTGAGTCCGCTGGGTGCGGGCCCGCTGGTGGTCAGCCGGCGGTCCGGTCGTACGCCGATCGCCCCGCTGCCGCGCAGCCCGCCCAGCGCCGCGTGCACCGCGAGTTGGGGACCACCGTTGAGGTACGCGACAGGCTGCGGGCCGAGTGGCTCGGCGGTCATGGCAACCATCGACCCGGTTGTGAGACGGACCCGGTGGTACACGGCGATCGCCACCACCAGGATGGCCGCCGCGATGTAGTAGCGCAGGAAGGTCGGGCCGGAGATGCCCCAGGTGTCGCCGGACGCTGCGTGGACGTTCATCGACTGCTCCTGTCACCGGAGGGATCGGCGGCCCCATTGTGGAGCAGCCTCGCCACGGGCGTCCGACCGGTGTGCGTGCGGTCAGTGGCGGCGGACCGCCTCCTCGACGAGGTCGAGCACCGGGCCCAGGTCACCGGCCGGTCGGCCCATGGCCAGGTGCAGCACCAGGCCGTCGTAGGCCAGCTCCAGGAACTGGGCCAGCACATCGATCGGTACGTCCTCGCGCAGCACCCCGGCGTCGCGCTGGCGGGCCAGTCGGTCCCGGGTCGCCTCCGCGATCGCGGCGGACCGCTCCGCCCAGCGTCGGGCGAACGCCGGGTCGGTGCGCAGCCGCCGGGAGACCTCCAGTTGGCTGCCCAGCCAGCCGGTGGTGTCCGGCGAGACGGCGCGGGCGAGCAGGTCGCGCATCACCTGCACCAGACCGTTGCGGGCGACCGTCTCGACCATCGCAGCGGCGTCGTCCTCGGCGACGGCGAGGAAGAGTGAGTCCTTGTCGCGGAAGTGGTGGAAGATCGCGCCACGGGACAGGCCGGTGGCCTCCTCAAGGCGGCGCACTGTCGCCCCCTCGTAGCCGAGCCGGGCGAAACACGCCCGGGCCGCGGCGAGGATCTCCTGCCGACGGGCGTCGAGCTGGTCCTGGCTTACTCTGGGCACACGTCGATCGTTGCAGGTCAGACCGGGGCACGCAAACCGTACGTACGGCTTGGGATGTGGCCGTTTACCATCGCCCGGTGACCCAGCCCCGCACCCTGCCCAGTTCCCCGCTGACAGTGGCCGCCATCCAGGCCACCCCCGCGCCTGGCGACGTCGCCGGCAACGCGGTCATCGCCGCCGACCTGGTCCGTCGAGCCGGCGAGCGTGGTGCCCGGCTGGCCGTCCTGCCGGAGCTGTTCCTCTGCGCGTACCACCCGCCGGTCCTCGCCGCCGACCCGGCCGGCACTGACGTCGCGGCCGATCCGACCGGGATGGTCGCGGATCCCCGGCTCGACACGCTGCGCGTCGCGGCGCGCGAGGCCGGCGTCAGCGCGTTGGTCGGCGCGGCGGTCCGGCACCCGGACGGTCGGCGGACCATCGCGGCGCTGGTGGTCGACCGGACCGGCGAGGTGCGGGTCGGGTACGACAAGCAGCAGTTGTGGGGCGACGAACGGGAGCTGTTCACCGCCGGCGATCGGGGTGCCACGCTGCTCGTCGACGACTGGCGGCTCGGGCTGGGCATCTGCTACGACGGCTGTTTCCCCGAGCACGGCCGGGCCGCCGCCCTCGACGGCGCGCACGCCTACCTGTGCCCCAGCGGATACCTGGCCGGCTCCGAGCACCGCCGGGATCTGTACTACGCGGCGCGTGCCCTGGACAACACGATGTTCGTGGTCTTCGCCAACGCGGTCGGCGGTGTCGACCCGTGGCGGTTCAACGGCGGTGCGGCCGTCTACGACCCCGAGGGGCGGGTACTGGCTCGCGGGGCGGACGACGGCACCGCGGTGCTCGTGGCGACGCTGGATCCCGTAGTGCTCGCGGCCACCCGGGCGGCCCACTCGATGCTCGTCGATCGGCTGGCGGACCAGGGCGGCCCGCGGCTGTCGATGCCTGGCTGAGCCCTTCGTCAGGTCGATAGCCGCCGCATCTGTTGGCGGACACGTCGGTCCCGTAGGGTGCCCGAGTGCCACTGCTCCTGCTGGACCTGGACAACACCCTGCTGGATCGGGCCGGGCCGTTCCGCCGCTGGGGTGAGCGCTTCCTGGACAGCATCGGCGCGCCCCACACCGACATCGACTGGCTCATCTCGATCGACGCCGACGGTCTGACCGACCGCTGGGACCTCGCCGACGCCATCCGGGACCGTTACGAGCTGCGCATTCCCTCGATCGACCTGGTCGAGGAGCTGCACGACGGGGTGGTGGCGCAGACCCGGCTCGACCCGCTGACCGCCTGCGCGCTGCGGATCGCCGACGACGCCGGCTGGGTGCCGGTGGTGGTCTGCAACGGCACCGTGCGCGTCGAGGACGCCAAGATTCGCCAGACCGGGCTGGACCAGTACGTCGCGGACTGGGTGATCTCCGAAGAGGCCGGGGTCAGCAAACCCAACCCGAGGATCTTCGCGCTCGCCGCCCAGCGGGTCCGGATGCCGCTGCGGGGGGCCTGGGTGATCGGTGACAGCCCGGAGGCGGACATCGGCGGCGCCGCCGCCGTCGGGCTGCCCAGCGTCTGGCTGCACCGGGGGCGCACCTGGTCGGACGTCAGGTTCGCGCCGAGCCGCACCGTGGACGGGTTGATCGCCGCGGTCGCCACAGTCCTGGCCCGCTGAGGGGTTTCCGCGCCGGCGATCGTGCGTCCGAGCGGCCGTTCGGGTGGCGCTCGGTAATTCGGTTGACCGGTGGACGTGGTGGTACGAGCATTGTCCGCGCATGGTGCATCCCGGGCGTGTGCCCGGTCGAGAAGAGGGGGTCGGTCATGGCCGTCTTTGCAGGTCGCTTTCAGCTGCCGATCTCAGTCTCGACCAAGGGAACTTCACCACAGTGCGCGATCATGACCTTCCGGCGCTTGAGCGCCGAAGCCGCGGCAAGAGCCGCTTCGACGACGACGAACCGCAGTTTCTGAAGCGCGGGCGGCCCACCGAGCCGCTCGCAGACCCGGACAGCGAGCCCGACCCGGACACCGGCGAGCGCTGGTCGTCCTGGGACGACGCTGTGCACGGGCCACAGCCGCACCCCGCCTGGCTGGTCACCGAGTTGGCCGCTAAGGACACCGAGCTGGGTGTGCTGAAGACCGGTAAGGAGGCGGACGTCCACCTGGTCCGTCGGGCCGTGCCGGACACCGACCGGTCCTGCCTGCTCGCCGTGAAACGCTACCGCGATCCCGAGCACCGGTTGTTCCATCGGGATGCCGGCTACCTGGAGGGCCGTCGGGTGCGCCGGTCCCGGGAGAACCGGGCGATGGCCGGCCGGACGGCGTTCGGCCGGCAGATGATCGCCGGGCAGTGGGCGGCGGCCGAGTTCGCCGCGCTGAGCCGGCTCTGGGAGATCGGTGCCGGGCACGACCGGATCGCCGTGCCGTACCCGGTGCAGGTCCGGGGCACCGAGCTGATGCTGGAGTTCGTCGGTGACGCCGAGTCGGGCGAGGCGGCACCCCGGCTGGCCCAGTTGCGGCCCGGCCCGGCCGAGCTGCGTGACCTGTGGTCCCAACTGGTGGAGGCGCTACGGGTGCTGGCGCGGGCCGGCTACGCGCACGGAGACCTGTCGCCGTACAACCTGCTCGTGCACCAGGGTCGGCTGGTCGTGATCGACCTGCCGCAGGTGGTCGACGTGGTGGCGAACCCGCAGGGGCCGGAGTTCCTGGCCCGCGACGTGCGGGTGGTCGGCACCTGGTTCGCGGCCCGGGGTCTCCCCGCCGAACAGGTGGACCCCGGCATGTTGACCGGAGAGCTGCTGCACGAGGCGGGCCTGCGCTGATCGGAGCGGGTCGGGCGGCCACACCGCCCGACCCGCGACGTCGGCTATTGCAGGTAGCGCTCCACCTCGGGCTTGGGGCGTTCGCCCTGGGCGTCCGGGTCGCCGTGGGTCTCCCGGGCGGCCCGTCGGCGGCGCAGCAGATCCCAGCACTGGTCGAGGGACTCCTCCAGGGCGCGCAGTCGCTCGCTGGCCTCGCCCTCGGTGCCCGACTCGTGGGCCTGGGCGTCGGCACGCAGCTTGTGTTCCTCGTCGACCAGCTCGGAGATCCGGTTCAGGATGGTCTTGTCGTCCATGCCACAGAGCCTGGCACAGGGTGCCGGGCATCGCCCGGATTCGGGGGTACCGGTGCGTCCCGGGTCACCGACCCGCACCGGTCGGCCCGATGCCGCCCGTCGGATGCCGATGCCGCAACCGGGTCGACGGCGTGCGGCCGATCCGGCCGTCGCGCTGGTTGGTCGGCCCACCCCGGCGTAGGGCTGCGCCTTAACATCCACTCAGGACGCGGCAGGACGAGAACATCGATGAGTGTGCGTTCGCTTAGATGGAAATCGCGCCGTCCGCAAGTCTGGAGGTGCTCCTCGATTGGTGAGATGCTTCCGTCGGCCCAGAAGGTGAAAGTTTCATCAACCTGCCCGACCGAAGTGGATCGTTTCGGTCGTCGGGACGACGAGGAGACGTGGTTCGATGTCGCAGGTGTCCGAGGCACGCCCCGCCACCGTCAGCACCGAGCCCCGGACGATTCCGTTACGACGCGCGCTGCCGGCGCTGGTCCGCGATCCGCTGGGCGCGCTCGTCGACTTCGCGCAGGACGCGGACGGCGACGTCGTCCGGCTCAACCTCGGCTCGTTCCGCCCCTATCTGGTCAGCCATCCGGAGCACCTGCAACGCGTCCTGCGGGACAACGTTGCCAACTACACCCGGGACGGCGACGGGTTGCTCTGGCGACCCGTGCGTCGAATCGTTGGTGACGCCATCCTGGTCGCCGAGGGTGAGATCTGGGAATCCAGCCGGGGCGCGCTGCAACCGTTGTTCACCGCCAAGCGGGCCGAGACGCTCGTCGACAAGATGTCCGAGGCGATCAACGAGGCGGTCGACGAGTGGCTCGAACCGGCCCTCGCCGGTCGCCCGATCGACGGCGGCGCCGAGCTGACCCAGATCGTCCTGCGCACCACCATGCGGGTGCTCTTCGCCGACCGGATCTCGGTCCCCGACGCCCTGCGGATCAGCGCCGCGCTGAACACTCTCACCACCGCGATGCTCCCCCGGCTGGTGATGCCGGCCGTGCCGTACGCGGTGCCGATGCCCGGCGACCGGCGCTTCCGCGACGCGGTGCGCGCCATCGACGAGGTGGTGCTGCCGATCATCCGCGAGGCAAGGGCCCATCCCACCGACGGCGACGACATCATCTCCACGCTCTGTCGGCCGCGCGCCGACGGCAGCGAACCCGACGAGTACGCGATCCGCGGCGACGTGGTCGCGATGTTCTCCACCGCCACCGAGACCACCATCGCCCTGCTCTCCTGGCTCTGGCCGGTCCTGGCGTCCCGGCCCGACGTGGCCGAGCGGATGACCGACGAGATCGAGCGGGTGGTCGGCGCCGAACGGGTCGGCCGCGAGCACCTGCCCCAGCTGCGTTACGGCCGGATGGTGCTCGACGAGATGCTGCGGCTCTACCCGGCCGGCTGGATGATTCCGCGTACCGCGGTCGGCGACGACGTGCTGGGCGGAGTGCGGATCAAGGCCGGTGGCACCGTGCTGGTCAGCCCGTACGTCACCCAGCGGATGTCGACGTTCTGGACCGACCCGGCGCTCTTCGACCCGGAGCGGTTCGCGCCGGAGCTGCCCCGACGGCGCTACCGCTACTCCTACTTCCCGTTCGGCGGGGGCCCGCACCAGTGCCTCGGGCAGTACCTGTTCCTGCTGGAGGCGCAGCTCATCGTCAGCACCGTGCTGAGCCGCTACCGCTTCCGGCTGCGCGAACCGGCCGACCTCACGCCTCGGATGGGTGCCTCGCTGCAACCCAAGCAGCGCGCCGAGGTCATCCTCACCCCGGTCGAGCGTCCGGTCGCGTCGTGACGGAGACCCCGCGACCGGCGCGGGCCGGTCAGGACGCGGTCGCCGAGCAGGGCCGGGTGTGCGCGCTCGCCGTGCGCGGCGTACGCGACCTTCAGGACGTCACCGCCGCTCACCCGGAGCTGTTCGACGCCGCGCCGTTCGATCCGGCGCTGCTCAGCTCGGTGGCCACGGTGGTCGCATTCATCGCACCCTGGCACACCGCCGCCGAACTGCGGATCACCACTCGTACCGTGCTCTGGGTCTTCGCGGCCGACTGGCAGGTCGACTACCTCGCCCGGTCCGTGGACGACGTGCGGCAGGTGGTGAACGACTGCCTGGCGGTGGCCGACGGCGCGGTGCCCCCACCGGGGCGACACCTGGCCCGGCTGCTGGCCGACCTGCGCGACGAACTGGCCACGGTGCCGGCGTTCGCCCGGCTGCGCCCGATCTGGCGCGACGAGCTGGCCCGGATGCTCGCCGCCGCGGCTCGGGAGTGGGACTGGAAGAACCTGCCGACCGACCCGACCACCGGGCGACGCCTGCCGGACCTGGACCGCTACCTGGAGAACGCTGACAACTCTGGCAGCTCCTTCGTCAACGTCACCCACTGGATAGCCACCGGCGACGAGAAGACCCTCGTCCAGTTGACCGACCTGCTCGACGCCGGACGCGGCGTGCAGCGGGTGCTGCGCCTGGTCAACGATCTCGCCACGCAGAAGCGCGACGCCGAGTGGGGTGACCTGAACGCCCTCTCGCTGGTCGCCGACCCGGCGCAGGTGCACGACCGGCTGGCCGAGCTGACCGCCCGGTCCCGGGGGGACCTGGCCGCCCTCGCCGAGCGGTGCCCCCGCCAGGCGGACTACCTCAATCGGCAGATCTCCTTCACCGGGGGCTTCTACCAACTGTCCGACTTCTGGGGCGAGCGCGATGAGTGACGGCGCCACCCGGGTGTTCGCCGACCCGGCGACCACCGCCGACCCGGTGACCGATGCCGCGCGCGGGTTGATCGCCGGCCTGGCGCTGCGGCCGTGGGGGCAGGTCGCCCCCTCGGTGTACGAGAGCGGCCGGCTCGTCGCCGGTGCGACCTGGCTGCCGGGACACCACCAGCGGATCCGGTTCCTGCTGCGCGAGCAGCGCCCGGACGGCGCGTGGGGGCCACCCGAGGGGTACGCCCTGGTGCCCACGCTCAGCGCCACCGACGCTCTGCTCGCGGCGCTGGCCGACGGGTGGGCCGGCGTGGACCTGCTCGCTCCGATGGCACGCGCACTGGACGCGCTCACCGGTCGGTTGCTCGCCACGCACGCGCGGTCGTTGCCGGACACCCCGGCGCTGGATCTCATCGTCCCCGCGCTGGTCGAGTCGATCAACGGCCGGTTGGCGGGGTTGGACCGGGCGACCGCCGAGCGGTTGCCTCGCCCGCCGCTGGTGCTGCCCGCGGGGCTCGGGTCCAACCGGCTGCGCGCGGTACGCGCCGCGGCGGCCGCCGGTGCGGCGCTGCCGACGAAGCTTGCCCACTTCTACGAGGTGCTGGACGCGATACCGGTCGCCGCCGGACCGACAGTGACCGCCGTCGGCGCGTCGCCCGCAGCGACTGCGGCCTGGCTGACCGCCGCCGGTCCGGACGCCAGCCCGACCGCGCACGCCTTCCTGCGGGAGTTGATCCGCGAGGCTGACGGGCCGGTGCCCTGCCCGACCCCGATCACCGTGTTCGAGCGTGCCTGGGTGCTCAGCGGGCTGCGCCGCGCCGGTGTCCTGGTCAATCCGCCGGAGACCGTGCTGCGCACCCTGGCTGCCGCCACCGGCGCCGGGGGCGTCGCCACCGGCGAGGGACTGCCGACCGATGCCGACACCACATCGGTCACGCTGGACGCGCTGGCCCGGCTCGGCCGTCCAGCGGATCCGGCCGGCCTGTGGGCGTACGAGACGGCGGACGGCTTCTGCACCTGGCCGGGGAGCGAGGACGGCTTCTCGGTCACCACCAACGCGCACGTGCTGGACGCGTTCGGCCAGCACGTGGCCGCACACCCCGGCGCGGACGCCCGGTACCACCGGACGGTCGAGCGGCTGAGCGCGGTGCTGACCGGGCACCAGCGCGCGGACGGCACCTGGCAGGACCGGTGGCACGCCTCGCCGTACTACGCCATTGCCGGCTGCGTGCTGGCACTTGCCGAGTTCGGACGGGGGGCGGCCGCCGCCGAGGCGGTGGATCGGGCGGCCGGCTGGGTGTTGAACAGCCAGCGCGCTGACGGTTCGTGGGGGCGGTGGGACGGCACCGCCGAGGAGACCGCGTACGCCCTGCAGGTGCTGCTGGCGGTGCCGACGACTGTGCCACGGGTCGACGACGCCGTGGCGCGCGGACACGCCTACCTGCACGATTCCGCAGCCCGGGAGCACCCTCCACTGTGGTACGGCAAGGAGCTGTACTGTCCGACAGTCATCGTTCGCGCCGCCGTGCTCGCCGCCTGCCGACTGGCCCGCGACCGTGCCTCCGCCGTGGACCGATCGGTGGTGGATTGCGGTTACCAGTCAACAAAAACAGCAACTTGAGGGGTTGTGTGGACACTGCTAGCGTACGCAGAGCCTCAGCCCCGCACGCCCCGCTGTGGTGGGACGTCGCCCCCTCTGATCATTCGTTGATGAGCTGAGTCAACGCCCGGCCTGGGACGGTTCAATGCGTTCTCGCGGTACGAGTATCCGCACCAAGGTTGTCGCCCTGCTGCTCTCCCTGGTCGCGCTCTGGATGTTCGCGGCGTGGGTGACCCTGCGCGACGGCTTCAACCTGCTCGGTGTCCAGCTGATCAACAGCAAGGTCTACACGCCGAGCGAGCCGCTGTTGCAGGAGCTTCAGGTGGAGCGGCGGTTGACCCAGGCGTACCTGAGCAACCCCGAGGCCGCGCAGCGCACGGCGCTGGAGGCCGAACAGCGCAAGACCGCACAGTTGGCCGCCGAGTTCGCCGACTCGGTGCGCAACTGGCAGGTCGACGTCGCCGGTAACTCCGCACTGGACAATCAGCTCCGTATGACGATCGCGCAGGTCAACACGTTGGAGCAGACCCGCGCCGAGGTGCTGGACCGCAAGATCGACCGGATCGCCGCCGGCGAGGCGTACACCGAGACGATCGCGTCGATCTTCCAGATCTACGACGTGACGGGCAGCCTGGACGACAAGCAGATCGCCGGCGAGGCTGCGGCCCTGATCCAGCTCAACCGGATGAAGGAGCTGATCTCCCAGGAGGACGCGCTGCTCAGCGGCCTGTTCGGCAACGGCCGGATGAGTGGGCCGGAGTATGCCCGCTACGTCAGCCTGGTCGGCGCGGAGCGGTTCCTCGGCGAGGAGGTCCGGGTCCGGCTCGCAGACGTCGACCAGCGCCGTTACCAGCAGCTCGTCGAGGGTGAGGCGTTCACCCGGCTGCGCGCCGTGCAGGACAGCATCATCCGCGAGGGCCGGCCGTCGACCCAGCTGCCGATCGGCGCGGAGCAGTGGCGGGGCACTGTCGAGCCGGCGTTGGCCGAGGTGAACAACACAGTGACCACCGGCGGTGAGGGCATCGTGGACCGGGCCACCGGTGTCGCCGTGATGGTCGTCGTCCGGCTGGTTCTCGCCACCGGCCTCGGCCTGCTCGCCGTCATCGCCTCGGTCGTCGTCTCCATCACCACGGCCCGGACCCTCCTGCGTCAGCTTGAGCGGCTGCGGCAGGCTGCCTGGCAGCTCGCCGACGAGCGGCTGCCCCGCGTGGTCGAGCGGCTCGGCCGAGGCGAGGAGGTCGACGTGGCCACCGAAGCGCCCCCGCTGGAGTTCGGCACCGACGAGATCGGCCAGGTCGGCAAGGCGTTCAACGCGGTCCAGGAGACCGCCCTGCGCACCGCCGTCGAGCAGGCCGACCTGCGGCGCAACGTCCGCGAGGTCTTCCTGAGCCTGGCCCGACGCACGCAGGCGCTCGTCCACCGCCAGCTCACCCTGCTCGACGCGATGGAGCGCCGCGAACACGACGCCGAGGAGCTGGAGGATCTGTTCCGGGTCGACCACCTGGCCACCCGGATGCGGCGCAACGCGGAAAACCTGATCGTGCTCTCCGGCTCCACGCCCGGTCGGGCCTGGCGGCGCAACGTCCCGATGGTTGACGTGGTGCGCGGCGCCGTGGCCGAGGTGGAGGACTACACCCGGGTCAACGTGCTGCCGCTCGGGCCGGTCTCGCTCGCCGGCCGCGCGGTCGGCGACGTCATCCACCTGCTCGCCGAGCTGATCGAGAACGGCCTGTCGTTCTCCCCGCCACACACGACCGTCGAGGTCCGCGGCCAACTGGTCTCCAACGGGTTCGCCATCGAGATCGAGGACCGGGGCCTCGGCATGAGCGAGGAGGACCTGGCCGCGGCGAACCACCGCATCGTCGACCAGTCCGAGCTGAACCTCGCCAACGCCGCCCGACTCGGGCTCTACGTGGTGAGCCGGCTGACCGAACGGCACGGCGTGCGGGTTCGGCTCAAGGAGTCCGCGTACGGCGGCACCACAGCTGTCGTGCTGATCCCGTTGGAGCTGGTCACCGAGGTCGACACCTCCCCGGAGGACTCCGGATCGTTCCGGACCGGCTCGGCCATCCCGATGCCGTCGGCGCCCGCCACTGACAGCGGCCGTCCGGCGTCCCTCGCACCGGTCGCGCTCGCCGCGCCGACGGCCACCGCGTTGGAGGCCTCGGTGACCTCGGCGGCGCCGATGCCGGCCGACACCACCGCGCCGACGACGGACGAGGAGGCCGAGGCGGACACCGTTCTCCCCACCCGACAGCGGACCACCCCGGCAACCGGCACCCCCGACCTGCCCACCCGCGCCCGGCGCGGGCCGGCGCAGCCAGCCCTGGAAGCCCCGACCGTGCCCACCGGCCTGCCCGCCGTCGACCGCAGCCGCACGGAGACGCCCGGCGGAGAGCCGGCCCCGGCCGGCGACGGTGGTCCGATGCCCGCACGGGCCGAGGCGGAGCGGACCGACTCCGGTCTGCCCGTTCGGGTCCGACAGGCGAACATCGTTCCCGAGTTGCGAGACGACCCGGCGGTATCCGAGACCGACGACGAGGATGTGGTGCGCCCACCGGAGCAGGTTCGCCGGATGATGAGTTCCTACCAGACCGGCACCCGGCGGGGGCGGACCGACGCGGCTCGGCTGCTCGGCGGCGCCTCCGGCGCCCCGGCGGCGACGCCGTCCGAGCCGACCGACGAGGATTCACAAGCGACCTGACCGAGCACCGACGACGCGGGTTTCCGCGCGGTGTGACGGTCGAGCCCCAGACGAACAACGGCGCACAGCCGGGCGAGAAGAGGACGACGAAGTGACCCAGAAGACGGCTTCGAGCGCCGACCTGACGTGGTTGCTGGATGACCTGGTGGGCCGGGTGAAGCAGGCCGAGCACGCGGTCGCGCTCTCCACCGACGGCCTCTTGATGGCCTCCTCCCAGGGGTTGAGCCGGGACGACGGCGAGCACCTCGCGGCGATGGCGGCCGGCATCCAGAGCCTCGCCCGAGGCGCCGGTAAGCGTTTCGGTGGTGGGCAGGTGCAGCAGACCATCATCGAGATGCAGTCGTCGTTCCTGTTCGTCACGGCGGCCGGCCGCAACGCCTGCCTGGCGGTACTGGCCAGCGAGGACGCCGACGTCGGCCTGATCGCCTACGAGATGGCGATGCTGGTCACCCGTGTCGGCAAGTACGTCGCATCGCCCTCACGCGGCACTGATCAGCAGGTCGGCGAGAGGTAACGGCGATGACGGTCCAGGGGGAGTCCGCAGACCATCAGTGGGTGGATGACCACGCGGGTCCGGTGGTGCGTCCGTATGCGGTGACGCGTGGTCGGGCCCGCCCGGTCACCGGCACATTCGACCTGATCTCCCTGGTCACGGCCACCCGAGCCGAGGTCACGCCCGAGGTCGGTCTCGGTCCCGAGCATTTGGCGATCGTCGGGCTGTGCCAACGCATACAGTCCGTCGCCGAGATCGCCGCCCATCTCGACCTGCCGGTGGGCACCATCCGGGTGCTCCTCGGTGATCTGGCGGCCCGCAGCCTGGTGCAGGTCCGCGAGCCGCAGACCACGGCCGGTCTTCCCGACAACAGCATCTTCGAGGCGGTAATCAATGGACTACGGGCACTCTGACCGGCCGGCGGGAGCGACGCCACTGCCCACCGCGATCAAGATCCTCGTCGCGGGCGGCTTCGGCGTGGGCAAGACGACGATGGTTGGCGCGGTCAGCGAAACCCGGCCGTTGCGCACCGAAGAGGTGCTGACGGAGTCGGGCGTCGGCATCGACGACCTCTCCGGGGTGGAGGGCAAGACCACCACCACGGTGGCCATGGACTTCGGCCGGATCACCATCAGCGACGACCTGGTGCTGTACCTGTTCGGTACGCCGGGGCAGGACCGGTTCTGGTTCGTCTGGGACGAGTTGGCGTTGGGCGCGATCGGCGCTGTGGTGCTGGCCGACACCCGTCGTCTCGCGGACTGCTTCCCCTCGATCGACTACTTCGAGGGTCGGGGCACGCCCTTCGTGGTGGCGGTCAACTGCTTCCAGGGCGCTCGGACGTACCGGCTGGACGAGGTGCAGGCCGCGCTGAACCTGGACCCGGGGGTGCCGGTGCTGCTCTGCGACGCCCGGCAGCGTGAGTCCAGCAAGGAGGTGCTCGTCACGCTGATGGAGCACGCCATGAAGACCCGCGAGGCCCGCCGCCGCGCCGCCAGCGGAGACTGACCGAAGTTTTTCGGGGGAGGGTGTCCGGAACGCTGCCGGCCGATCGTCATGCTGGCGACACCCCGCGAAACCAAGGGAGCGACCAGATGAAGTACATGATGTTCGTGTGCAGCGACGCCAAGCCGGACACCGACCCCACGGAGCTTCCGGACATCGAGAAGTGGGTGGCGGAGAACGACTCGCGTGGCCGCCGCCTGACCGGCGACGTGCTGGCGCCGACCAGCGCGGCGACCACCGTTCGTGTTCGCGACGGTGAACTGCTCGTCTCCGAGGGTCCGTTCGCGGAGACCGCCGAGGTGATCGTGGGCTTCGACCTGCTCGACTGCGCCGACCTGGACGAGGCGATCGAGGTGGCCCGCACTCACCCGATGGCCCGCCAAGGGCGGCTGGAACTGCGTCCGTTCGCGGCAGTGTCCAACTGACCGAGTTGTCGACGTCGCAGCGCCGGCCGGTGCGCACTCCGGCACCGGCCGGCGCGGTGGCGGCGGAGGCCGTCGCGGTCGCCAGCGTCGAGGCGTACCCCCGGATCGTCGCGACACTGATCCGGGTGACCGGGGACTGGGCGTTGGCCGAGGACTGCGCGCAGGAGTCGTTGACCGTCGCGTTGGAGCGTTGGCCCACCGACGGTGTGCCGGCCAACCCGGGCGGCTGGCTCATGACGGTGGCGCGCAACCGGGCGATCGACGTGCTGCGCCGGGCCACTGTGGAGCGGCGAAAGCTGCACGACCTGGCGTTGCTCACGCCGGACGAGGCGCATCCCGAGCCCGAGGTGGGGCAGGACGTGGTGGACGACCGGCTGCGTCTCGTCTTCACCTGCTGCCACCCGGCGCTCGCGATCGAAGCCCGGGTGGCGTTGACGCTGCGAACGGTCTGCGGCGTGCCGACCGCCGACATCGCGCGCCTGCTGCTGGTCAGCGAGTCGACGATGACCCGCCGGTTGACCAGGGCGCGCACCCGCATCGCCCAGGCCGGCATCCCGTACCGGGTGCCGAGCGGGCCGGCGCTGACCGAGCGGCTGCCCGGCGTCCTCGCCGTGCTGTACCTGCTGTTCACCCGGGGTTACGTCGCCGACGGCGAGCCGGCCTTCGCCGACGAGGCGGTCCGGCTGGTCCGGCTGCTCGACCGGCTGATGCCCGACCAGACCGAAGTCGCCGCGTTGCTCGCACTGGTGCTGTTCCAACACTCCCGGCGGGACGCCCGCCGCGACACTGCCGGCAACCTGCTCATCCTGGAGCGGCAGGACCGCGACAGGTGGGACCGTGCCGCCATCGCCGAGGCCCTGGTCGCCCTCGACCGGGTACGCCACGACGGGCCGTACGCGTGGCAGGCCCGGATCGCCGCCTGCCACGCCACCGTCGCCTCGGCCGACGAGACCGACTGGCCGACGATCGCGCGGGCCTACGACGCGCTCGCCGACCTCCGCCCCTCGCCGGTGATCGCGCTCAACCGTGCTGTCGCGCACGGCTACGCGTACGGGCCGGCCGCCGGGTTGGTGGTGCTCGACGCGGCGCGCGCCGACGGCGGGCTGGACGGCCATCCGCTGGCCGTGGCGGTGCAGGCCGATCTGGTGGCCCGGCAGGGCGACCGGCTGCGCGCGGCAGGACTGTTCCGGGAGGCAGCGGCAGCGATGGGCTCAACCGCCGAGCGCCGGGCGCTGCTCGACCGGGCCGACGAACTCGCCCGGTAGGAAGTGGGGTCAGCCGCGCTTGGCCAACACCAGGAACCGGGCCCAGGCCGCCGGGTCGAAGGCGAGCGCCGGACCGGCCGGGTCCTTGGAGTCGCGTACGCCGATGACGCCCACGAGGTTGTCGGCCACCTCGACGCAGTCGCCGCCGTTGTTGCCACTCCTGCTGCTCTTGCGCCACCGAGCGCCGGTCAGATCCATGATGCTGCCGCTTCTCTGATGAGGTTGAGGGACTGCGCCCGGGACAGGGCTCCGTCGCGAATGCGTTCCCACCGTCGATCGAGGGTAGCAACGTCGGCTGCCTTGTCGATGAGCTGCGCCTGCGCCTGGCTGTCGACGTGCGCGACCCGCGCCCCGTCCGGCATCTCGGCCACTGTGAACGGCCCACCCAGGCCCGGGTACATGCCGACGTCGGCGGGCACGACGAAGAGCGACACGTTCGGCAGCGCGGCCTGCTCGGCAAGCCGTTCGCACTGCTCCCGCATCATGGCCCGGTCACTGTCGATGGTCCGCCGGAGGATTGCCTCGTCGAGGACCGCGACGAGCAGCGGCGGGCGTTCCCGCCGCAGGACGGCCTGCCGGCTCAGCCGCGCCTCGGCGAGATCGTCGGCCTCGGCCGGTGTCAGCGCCTCGCCGCCCAGCGTCGCCAGCGCGTATGCCTTGGTCTGGAGAAGCCCCGGTATCCACGCGAGCTGGAACGATCGCAGCGACAGCGCCTCACGCTCGATCTCGGCCCAGGGGCGGAACCAGGCCGGCGTCCGGCGCTTCAACGCCTCCGGCCACAGCTCGTCGACGTTTCGTCCGAGCAGCTCGGCGACCCGAGCGCGATGACGCGTCTGCGGAATTCGTCCCGTGCTCGCCCACTTGGCTGCCGTCTTCGGATCGACACCGATCTGAGCAGCGAGACTGTCCGCCGTGTGGCCCTTCTCGACCATGGCCGCCTGCACGGCTCGATTCATCTCAGGCCCCTCCAGAACGTTCCAGACGTCAGAAGGAGATACTTCTACGCGGTGTGATCGCTTGGCAACCCTCGGCAGGGTGCTGTGTAGACAGCGTCGAAGAGGGAGCACCGGATGCCCGAGGACAGGTCCTGCAACCGCCCACATCGGCCGGGCAATCGACCGGCTCGGCCCGCCTCACCCCGGCTGGTCAACACCGGCCCGACCGGGCCACCACACCCTCCGTACCGTGGCCCCGGTCGCGCACCGGACGTCGTACCCGAATCACGCTGGCGGTCCCGGTGCGGCCCGCCGGCCGCGCACACCGCCGACGGCCCGCTCTGGACGTGCGACGCCTGCGGTCGGGACTGGCCCTGCCCGACGCTGCGAGCAACCCCGACGGACGCCGCCCGCCGCGCGACCCTGATCCCCGAGTTCTCCCGGATCACCCGCCGGGCGATCCGCGACCTGCGTGGTCAGCCGGGCGGTCCCGATCCGGTCGCCATCGTCCGCCGTTTCCTGTGGTTCCTGCCGCTCACCGACGAGGAGGCCCGCGCTGTCGCGCTGCGGCTGCGCTGAGCGAGAGCCCCGCGGGGTTCCTGAGCTGGCCGTACCACTTGTTTGCCCGTTGCTCTGCTTCCACGGAAGCAACGGCAGAGGACTGTCGGTGTTGCGCCGAGTGAAGCAGAGCGACGGGCCCGAAACAGCAAGTCGGGGCACGGGAACGATCTGCGCTCCACCCGCTCGGTCTGTTGGCTTGAGAGCGAGCGTCCGCCGGCAGAGACGTGGAAGGGCCGCTCCCCGCAAGCGCGGGAAGCGGCCCTCCTCAGGCGTTCGGTACGTCAGTTGGCGATCATGCGGCGCAGCACGTACTGCAGGATGCCGCCGTGCCGGTAGTAGTCCGCCTCACCGGGGGTGTCGATCCGCACCACGGCGTCGAACTCCACGCCGGTGTCGGTGCTGACCTGCACAGTGCGGGGGACCTCACCGTCGTTCAGGGCGGTCACCCCGGTGATGGTGAACGTCTCCGTGCCGGTCAGGCCGAGCGACTCGGCGGTGACGTCGACCGGGAACTGAAGCGGCAGCACGCCCATCCCGATCAGGTTGGAACGGTGGATCCGCTCGTACGACTCGGCGATGACCGCCCGGACGCCCAGCAGCATGGTGCCCTTGGCCGCCCAGTCCCGCGACGAGCCCGAGCCGTACTCCTTGCCGGCCAGCACGACCAGCGGGATGCCGGCCTCCTGGTAGGCGGCGGAGGCGTCGAAGATCGTGGTCTGCTCGCCGGTGAGGTGGTTGACGGTGAAGCCGCCCTCCACCCCCGGGACCAACTGGTTGCGCAGCCGGATGTTGGCGAAGGTGCCCCGGATCATCACCTCGTGGTTACCCCGGCGGGAACCGTACGAGTTGAACTCGTGGCGCGGCACGCCATGCTCGGCCAGGTACGTGCCGGCCGGGGAATCCGCCTTGATCGCGCCGGCCGGCGAGATGTGGTCGGTGGTCACCGAGTCACCCAGCTTGGCCAGCACCCGGGCAGCGGAGATGTCGACGACCGGGCTCGGCTCCTGCTGCATGCCCTCGAAGTACGGGGGCTTACGCACGTAGGTGGAGTCGTTCTCCCAGGCGAAGGTGTCGCCGGTCGGGGTCGGCAGCGACTGCCACCGCTCGTCGCCGGCGAAGACATCGGCGTACGCGGCGCTGAACCCGGTGGCGCCGATCGCCTGGGCGATGACGTCCTGGATCTCGGCGCTGTTCGGCCAGATCTCGCGCAGGTAGACCGGGTTGCCCTCGGAGTCCTCACCGATCGGCTCGTTGGCCAGGTCGATGTCCATGGTGCCGGCCAGGGCGTAGGCGACCACCAGCGGCGGCGACGCCAGGTAGTTCATCTTGACGTCCGGGTTGATCCGGCCCTCGAAGTTCCGGTTGCCGGAGAGCACCGAAACCACCGACAGGTCGTGCTCGTTGACCGCGGCGGACACCTCCTCGGGCAGCGGGCCCGAGTTGCCGATGCAGGTGGTGCAGCCGTAGCCGACCAGGTTGAAGCCGAGCTTGTCCAGGTACGGCGTGAGGCCGGCCCGCTCGTAGTAGTCCATGACGACCTTCGACCCGGGCGCCAGTGTGGTCTTCACCCACGGCTTGCGGGTCAGGCCCTTCTCCACAGCGTTGCGGGCCAGCAGCGCGGCACCGATCATCACCTGCGGGTTGGACGTGTTGGTGCAGGAGGTGATCGCGGCGATCACCACGGCACCGTGGTCCAGCTCGTACTCGACGCCGTCCGCGCCGGTGACCCGGACCGGGTTGCTGGCCCGGCCACCCGCGCCGACAGCAGCGGTCTCCAGGTCACGCGGCTCGTCGGCCGGGTCGCTGAACTCGTTGGCCGGCGGGTCGCTGGCCGGGAACGACTCGGCGCTGGCCTCGTCGGCCGGGCCGTTCGCGCCACGCGGCAGCTCCTCGCGAGGAACACCCGGCTTGAGGTCGCGCTCGCCGACGGAGTCGTCGGCCACGTAGTCGGTCAACGCGGAGCGGAACAGCGTCTTCGCAGCACCCAGCGGCACCCGGTCCTGCGGGCGCTTCGGGCCGGCGAGCGACGGCTCGATGGAGCCGAGGTCCAGCTCCAGGCGCTCGGAGTAGTCCGGCTCGGCATCCGGGTCGTGCCAGAGGCCCTGCTCCTTGGCGTACGCCTCGACGAGCGCGACCTGCGCGGCGTCACGGCCGGTCAGCTCCAGGTAGCGAATCGTCTCCGCGTCGATCGGGAAGATCGCCACGGTGGAGCCGTACTCCGGTGACATGTTGCCGATGGTGGCCCGGTTGGCCAGCGGCACGGCGCTCACGCCGGGGCCGTAGAACTCGACGAACTTGCCGACCACACCGTGCTTGCGCAGCATCTCGGTGATGGTCAGCACCAGGTCGGTGGCGGTGGTGCCGGCCGGCATCTCACCGGAGAGCTTGAAGCCCACCACCCGGGGGATCAGCATGCTGACCGGCTGGCCGAGCATCGCGGCCTCGGCCTCGATGCCGCCGACGCCCCAGCCCAGCACGCCCAGGCCGTTGACCATTGTGGTGTGCGAGTCGGTGCCGACCACCGTGTCCGGGTACGCCTGGCCACCCCGCTCCATGATGGTGCGGGCCAGGTACTCGATGTTGACCTGGTGCACGATGCCGGTGCCCGGCGGGACGACCTTGAACTCGTTGAACGCGGTCTGACCCCAGCGCAGGAACTGGTAGCGCTCCTTGTTGCGCTCGTACTCCAGCTCGACGTTGCGGGCGAACGCGTCCTCGCGCCCGAACAGGTCGGCGATGACGGAGTGATCGATGACCAGCTCGGCCGGGGCGAGGGGGTTGACCTTGCTGGCGTCGCCGCCCAGGTCACGTACTGCCTCGCGCATCGTGGCCAGGTCGACCACGCAGGGCACGCCGGTGAAGTCCTGCATCAGGACCCGTGCCGGGGTGAACTGGATCTCCACGCTCGGGGCGGCGGTGGAGTCCCACCCGCCGAGCTGGCGGATGTGGTCGGCGGTGATGTTCGCGCCGTCCTCGGTCCGCAGCAGGTTCTCCAGCAGGATCTTCAGGCTGTACGGCAACCGGGCGTGGCCGTCCACCTTGTCGATCTTGAAAATCTCGTAGCTCGCGTCTCCGACGCGTAGCTGGGTCTTCGCACCGAAGGTGTCGAGGCTCGCCACGTCGTACTCCTTCACACCAGCGACCGTGAGTAGTCCTGAGCAGTCTGTCGCACCGGTCGGGGTGCCGCCGAGGTTAGGTGACACTTACCGCCGATTCCGCTTCCAACAAAACCGTACGTCCGTCTTGCTATCTGCGCAACCTGGCGTCACGGGTTGGGGGCCAACGACCGCGCCGCGTCGTCGCGGTCGGCGGGGTAGGGTCGGGGCCGATTCGGAAGGGGTGCCGAGTGATCGACGTTCAGCACTGGCTCTCGGCGCTGCCTCCGGGCGTGATCTACCTGATCGTCGCCGGCGTGATCGGCGTGGAGAGCATGGGCGTCCCGCTGCCCGGCGAGATCGTCCTGGTCAGCTCCGCCCTGCTCGCCGCCACCGGAGTGGTGGAACCGGAGTGGGTGGCCAGCGCCGCGGCGTTCGGCGCCATCGTCGGCGACTCCGTCGGGTACGCCGTCGGCCGACGCGGCGGCCGTCCACTGCTCGCCCGGCTGGGCAGGCGGTTCCCCAAGCACCTGGGCCCGGCGCAGCTTGCCCGCGCCGAACAGAGCTTCGCGCGGCACGGCGTCTGGGCGGTCTTCTTCGGCCGGTTCGTGGCACTGCTGCGGATCCTGGCCGGGCCGCTCGCCGGGGCGCTGCACGTGCCGTACCGCCGCTTCCTGGTGGCGAACGCGGCCGGCGGTTTGGTCTGGGCCTTCGGCACGACGTACCTGCTCTACTCCGTTGGCCGGGCGGCCGAACACTGGCTGAAGGACATCTCCTGGGTGGGCCTGGTCCTCGCGGTCCTCGCCGGGCTCGGCAGCACCTGGTGGCTGCGCCGACGCGCCCACCGCAACGAGTCGGCCGACGGTGCCTCCAGCGCGGCCGCGGCCGAGGTGGCTTCCCCGTCTGCCGTGGTGGCGTCCGGCGGTCAGTCTGCCGCGGTGGCCTCCGGCGGTCAGTCTGGTGCGGTGGCTTCGAGCGAGCAGTCGACCGACGTGGCCCCGGACGGTCAGTCCGCTGCGGTGACCCCCGGCGTTGGGCCGATCCGCGCTGGCGAGCACTGACCTGGACATGCCGAAAGGGCCGGACCCCACGGGGTCCGGCCCTTCGGCATGTGTGCGTGTGTGTGGGTGTCAGCTGGTGGCGTAGCCGCGGGTGGCGATCCAGTCGGCGAGGTGCTCGACGCTGATCTGGTAGGCGGCCTGGTTGGGGTCGGCGGAGTCGGCGATGGTGACGGTGTTGCCGTTGTCGCGGTACCCGACGACGCTGATGTAGTGCCCGCCCTCGTAGGAGTGGCTCACACCGTCGGTGTCGGTGCTGGTGCCGGCGATGTTGGCGACCACGGCCCGACCGTCGTCGACGGTGCGGACGATGTCGGCGCGCAGGGTGTCGGTCTGCGTGGTGTTGGCGTCGGGGGTGCTGATCTCCACCGACCGGTAGGCGTTGGTCTTGCCGGTTTCCTTGTTCAGCACGGGGGTGATGTCGTTGATGGAGTTGGTGCCGGCCTCGGTGGTGCCCATTTCCTTGGCCATGTCGTCGACGTTGATGTTCTTGCCCTGCACGGACAGGGCGTTTCGGGTGGCGGCGGGGCCGCAGTAGTAGAAGTTCGGCTGGGCTTCGTAGCGCACGCCGAGTTCCCGCTCACCGTGGCCCTTGCGGTCGGTCTGGGTCTGGGTGGCCGGCTTGGTGGTGGGGGCGGCGAAGGCGGTGGTGACGGGGCCGGCGATGGCGCCGCCGGTGAAGGCGAGGCCGGCGGCGGTCAGGGCGGTCTTGCGGATCAGATCGGTACGCATGATGGCGTGCTCCTCTGCATCGGGGGTGTGCCCGCACCACCTGGGGGGTGGGTGGTGGTGCGGGGGAAGTCCTTGCCCGGCGACCCGCAACGAGGGGGTCGGCGTCGGGACAGGGTGTAACCGTTCGCGGCGGCGGGTCATTCCACCTCCCCGCGGGGGTTGGCCGTTGGGGTGCTCGGCCGTGCGGGGGATGCAACCGCAGTGGGCTGCCCGGGTGTTCCCGGCGGCGGCCCGGCCGTTGGGATGCTCCGGCCTGCGGGGATGAAACCGAGGCGGCCTAGCGGGTGTTCCCCGGGGGCCGCTGCCCGCGCCCTGCGACTCGACGGTCGCGGTGGTCTGCCAGGTATAACGACCCCGCCCGGCCGCCGATTCCGCCACCGGGGTGGCCCCGACCACCCGACACCCCAGGCCAAACCCGACAACCCACCCAGCCCGTCGACCTGGCGAACCCGACACGACGCCCACAACCACGTGATCGACTCGGGTTCCTGAAAGTCGCGGTGTCCGAGTGCCGGCGATGCCCCGATTTCAGGAAACGCGAGTGGATCATGCCCTGCGGTGTCGGGCCCGCCACCGGAACCGAACAACCGGCGCCAACGGGATGTCGAGGCTGATCAGTCGCCGGGCGACCTGAGCCGGCCGCTTGCGAGTCGAGTACCTGGTCCGCGGCGCGCTGCCAGCAGGCAACATCTAGGCTCTGACCGAGAGGGGTGGATCATGGACGCTGCAATGTGCCGGGCTCTGGCTCCTTCCCCACCCGGGGTCGGCCGATGAGCGCAATAGCATTCTTGAACATCGCCATGAACGGGCACATCAACCCGACGTTGCCCGTTGTGGGTGAGCTCGTTCGTCGTGGTCACTCCGTCACCTATCACACGACGCCCGCCTACGCCGAGCAGATCGCGGCCACCGGGGCGCGGATGTTCCTCTACCCCGGGGACGACCTACCGCTCTCCGGCCCACCGACGCCCGTCACGGTGATGGAGCAGCTCGCCCATACCGCCGTACGCGTGCTGCCCGCCGTCCTCGCCGACCTGCGGGGTGCCCGACCCGATCTGATCGTGCACGACTCCCTCTGCCCGTGGGGGCCGGTGGCCGCTCGGGAGCTCGGCGTGCCGCCAGCATCGTCGTTCACTACGTTCGCCTTCAACCGGCACGTGCCCAGCCCGACCCGCGGCTCCTGGGAGCTGCTCCGCGCGGCGGCGGTCCTTCCCCGTCCCACGATGAGGTACCTGAGGTCGCGTTGGGAGCTGCGCCGCCGGTACGACACAGGCAGGCTGCCCCTGATCGACCTGGCCAACATCCGTCAGCCGCTCAACCTGGTCTACACCTCGCGGGCGTTCCACCCCGAAGCGGACAGTTTCGACCAGTCCTACCAGTTCGTCGGACCGAGCATCGGTGCCCGTCGAACGGACTCGTCGTTCCCGGTCGACCGATTGCGGGACCCGGTGACGTACGCCTCGATGGGCACGGTGTTCGACGCCCCGCGGCTGCTGCGGACCTTCGCCGACGCGCTGGCCCCGCTGGGTGGCACCGTGGTCATCTCCACCGGGCACACCGATCCCGCCGCGCTCGGCCCGCTACCGGACAACGTGCTCGCCCAGCGTTCCGTACCGCAGTTGGAGGTGCTGGCCCGCGCTGCGCTGTTCATCACCCACGGCGGGGTGAACAGCGTCAACGAAGCCCTGTACGCCGGCACCCCGACGCTGGTGGTCCCGCAGGGTGCCGACCAACTGTTGGTGGCTTCCCGCATCGTCGAGCTCGATGCTGGCCTGTCGATCAGCACCGAGGACGTCACGGTGGAGGTGGTGCGAGCCCTCGCCCAGCGTCTGCTCGACGAGCCCCGATTCCGGGCCGCCGCGAGCACCCTGCAGGCCGCCCAGCGTCAGGCGGGCGGTTACGCCCGTGCCGCGGACGTGCTTGAGCACTTCATGCAGCAGACCGGCTCGGTCACTCAGCGGGGCTACGCCGATCTGCCACCACAGGCCTGACCGATGTCTCCCGTCGTCGTCATCCTGCTGCTGGTCGCCGGGCTGTCCGAGGCCGCTGGGCGTCTCCTGCCGGTGGTGGCACGGCTGTCCGGCGTGTCGCACGTTCGGGTGGTCAGCTTGTTGCTGGCGGGCGCGATCGTCGACGGCGCGGTGTTCGCGCTCTGGCCGCTGTCGGCGTGGGCCATTGCCGATCTGGTGTTGCCCACCGCACCGTCCGACGCCCTGGTCTGGACACCAGGCCTGGCCGCTCCGCTGGTGCTAGCCGGGGTCCTCGCGTTCCCGCTGCTCGGGCCGCTGCTGCACCTGTTGCTCATGGTGGGAGTGGGGGCCGGCCTCACCGGTGCACTCGCCACGGTGGCCGGAGTTGGCTGGTGGGAGGCCGCCGGTTGCGTAGCGGTCGCGGGCGTCGGGCTCGGCGTCTCCGTCGAGGCCGTCCGTCGCCTTGTCGTGAGGCTCAACAGCAGACGAGCACCGGAGCCAGTCGCGTGATCGGACTGGCGCTCCTGCTGCTGCTCGGCGGGCTCGGACTGGTGCTGATCGCCGAGGCCCTGCTTGCTCGCTACGAGGTGCTGGTCTACGCCGCCGGATGGCGCACACCCACCATCTCCCGCCCGGAGGGCATGTCCTACGCCCGCGGGGCGGATCCGGACCGCCCTCCGGACGCCTACCTGGTCTATCTGGACGGCATCGGGAAGCGCCGTTTTCACGACACCCGCGATGGTGGCCGACTGGTCAAGGCCCTGATCAACCGAGCGCCGGAGCTCCGGGTGCTCGGCCAGGTGCAGCCCTACTCCCCGCTCGCCGTGCCGCTCGCTGACCGGCCGGTCTGGACCTGGGTGCGCCGCCGGATCGGGCTGCTGCTCTTCCTGCACAACGTGATGCAGATCTTCGTCGCCGCCGACCGCCGCTACCGTCCCCTGTACAACCGTGCCGTCGGTGCGCAGATCGCCACCGAACTCCAGGTCGCCGGTTACCGACCGAACAGCGGCATACCCGTGGTGTTGCTCAGCTACAGCGGTGGCGCCCAGGTCGCCAGCGGTGCGGTGAGTGAACTGTGGTCCCAACTGCGCACCCCGCTCTGGCTGATCACTCTCGGCGGCTTCCACAACGGCGCCAATGACATCACCCACGCCCAGCACCTCGACCAGCTGACCAGTGCCGGCGACTGGATCGAGCGGGTCGGCACCTGGATCTTTCCGCAGCGGTGGCGGCTGTTCCGTCGGAGCGGATGGAACCGGGCCGAGCGCGAAGGCAAGATCACCGTGCATCGGCTCGACCCCGCCACGCACATCGGTCCGCGCAGCTACATCGCCCCGGAGGCCCGCCTGCCCGATGGGCGCAGCCACCTCGACCGGACCACCGACACCGTGCTCGCCCTGATCCGGGATCGTCTCAACCTGGCGGCGGAGACCGACGGCCCGCTGCCCTGAACGCTCAGACGTCGGCGTTCAAACCGGCCTGCTGATTCGCCTCCGTCTGGGAAAGCCCGGAGATCTGGAGCAGTTGACTGACGACAACCCGCAGTTGCGAGACGACAACAGCCCCCGAGGACCCGACACCCTCGGCGCAAGCCTCGTTGATGTCACTGATCACCTGTACCGCTCGCTCCCGCGTGCGGTCCGGCTCCCGCCCGGTCAGGAAGTCACGATGCAGGAGCCTGAACGCTTGGCCGAAATGCTCGATCGCCGTGGAGATGCCGGCCGGCAGCGTCTCCCGGGCGTGTAGTGCCGACACCGCCCACTGCACCATCTCGCGGCTGCTGGTGTAGGCGAGTTCAAGGTGTTCGGCCGCCCGCGCGTACCGACGCATGATGCCCAGCCGCCTCCTCCGCCACGGTGAGAGAATCGCGACTTCGCATGCTGCGGCGACCACGTCGGCCGTGTTTCGCCGTGACGCCTCCGCCGCTCGCAGCCGCTGTAGGGCATCCTCGGCCTGCCGCACGTCGCGGTGAGCCAACGCGTTGGAGATGGCTGTCATCTCCCGGGCGATGGCATCGACTGTCGGACCAGCGGCGCGGTGCACGATCCGCACCGGATTGAGCGGCAGAATCAGCAAGGCCACCACGATGGCCACCAGAACACCGACCAGCGCATTCGCCGTCCGTGGGACGGCAAGGTCCGGCCGTTCCGGAGACACTGTGCCGAGCAGGACGGCGGTGCTTCCCGCCTGCACCATGACGGCTCCCGTGCCACGAAAGACGGCTGCCGCCGAAATGGCCAGTGCCACGACCACACCGGTCTGTATTGGTCCCGCCCCGATGAACCGTATGATCCCGTTTCCGACCAGCACCCCCAGGAACACCCCGGCGAGAAGTTCGAGAGTTCGACGGGCGCGGTTACCGATGGCCGCCGCGATGGTGCCGACCGCGGCGGCGGGCGCGAACAGCGGCTGCGGGTTGTGCAGCACGTCGCTGGCGACAAACCAGGCCAACCCGGCGGCCACCCCTGCCTGCACCGCGAGGATGAGGTAGGTGCGAAGCCGTTCATAGGCCTCGCGGCCCTCGCGCAGCGCACTCTCCGCCGGTCGGGCACCCCGACGTCTGCTGCGCACCTCTCACCCCCCACCATCGATCGGCTCTCTGACGATCGTCGTACGACGGCGAACGTCGGGTGCGAGAGATCCCCAATCTGATGCGGCACCGACGGAAGCCCGCGCATCCGTCGCGGAGGGGTATTCGACCGGCGGAGGGGGTCAGGTCGCGTCGAGCAGCTCCAGGACGGCGTCGCGGGCGGCCAGGACGGCCGCCTCGGATTGCGGGCCGTGGTTGAGGATGTCGAAGGAGTGCTGGCCGTCCGGCACCTCGATCACCTGCATCGGCCAGCCCTGGGCGGTCGCTGCGGGGAGGAACGCGTCGATGCCGGCCAGGACCGGCGGGATGTCCTGGCCGGCGCGGGTCAGCACCAGAGGCACACCCGTGCCGGAGCTGAGGGCTTCGACCGGCAGGAACCGATCGTCGACCTCCCAGCCGGGGAACGGGACGAGCAGCGGGTACGTCAGTGCGATCCCGCGTAGCCACGGCGGTGGGTCGCGCAGCCAGTCGGCAGCGAAGAGGCCGCCGCCGGAGAAGAACCACAGCACCACCCGCTCGGGGTCGACCCGCGGATCGGCGCGGACCTGCTCGATCATCGCGGCGATGTCGTCGGCTGCGACCGGCAGCGCCGACAGGTCGGACACCTGGTAGCTGACCAGCGCGGTGAGCACCCCGCTCGCGGCGAGCAGCGCACCGTAGCCGCGGTACAGCAACCAGTCGCGGGGGTCGGCCGCGTCGGGTGGCAGCGGAGCGCCGTGCACCACCACGACGGCGGGCGCGGGACCGGTGTGGGTGGGCAGGTGCAGGTCGACGTTGCCGTGTCGTTCGACCGGCGCGGCCGGGATGGACAGGACGAAGGACCGTTGTGCGACGGGCGTCGTCATGGCCTGATCGTACCGATCATCGACCTGCCCGGCTGCCCCGCCACAATCCACAGAGGACTGTGGTCAGCTCGGGTCGCCGGGTTTCGCGGCATCGCTGGCCTGGGCATGCCGCTCCAGCAGCCGCTGCCGGATCTCCTCTGGGGTGTACGCGCGCCGACGCCGTTCGGCCCGCGCGATGACCACACCGGAGGCCGCGACGCCGGCGAGCCCGGCCAGCCCGAGAACCTTCCACCACCGCATTCGTTGCCGCATCGGCCTAGGCTAGACCCTCATGAGCATCAGCCTGGATGAGGCCGTCGAGTTGACCCGCACCGGTGACGTGTGGGTGTTCCGAGGTCGCAGCGTGCCGGACCGGGCGATCCAGTTCACCACCAACAGCCCGGTGAACCACGTCGGGATGGCGGTGGTGCTGGACGACATGCCACCGCTGATGTGGCACGCGGAGTTGGGCAGGTCGTTGCCGGACCTGTGGTCGGGCAGCCACCAACGCGGTGTCCAGCTGCACGACCTGCGGGACGCGGTCTGCGTCTGGGCGAACCGGTACGGCCAACGGGCCTGGCTGCGGCAGCTCGACCCGCCGGCCGACGCGGAGATGGAGCGGGCTGTGCTGCGGACGATCGCGCGGTTGGACGGCACGCCGTTCCCGTCGACCGCCCAGTTGGCGTGGCGCTGGGTGCGGGGTCGGGTGCCGGCGCTGCCGCGCCCGGACCGGCTTCCCGCGCTGCCGCACCTCGGCCGGCTGTCGGCCCTGTCACGCCTCGGCCAGCCGACACCCCGCGCCAACCCGGCCGATCGCGCCAACCCGGCCGATCGTGCCAACCCGGCCGACCGCGCCCGATCGGCGGGGGAGCGGGACCGGGCGTTGGAGACGGCGTACTGCGCCGAGGTGGTGGCGGTGACCTATGAGGCAATGGGGTTGCTGCCGGCGGGTCGGCGTCCGAACTGGTATGACCCGGGGCGGTTCTGGAGCGGGGACGACCTGGGTCTGGCCGCCGACGCCCGGTTGGGTTCCGAGATCGAGGTGCAGGTACCGCCGCGCTGAGGTTTGACCTGGGCGGTGACCGGCAATTGCTGTGACCGTG
Organism: Micromonospora sp. NPDC048986; assembly: GCF_040649335.1. NCBI lineage: Bacteria > Bacillati > Actinomycetota > Actinomycetes > Micromonosporales > Micromonosporaceae > Micromonospora > Micromonospora sp. NPDC048986. The sequence goes on along the minus strand of NZ_JBEZFJ010000006.1, from coordinate 69,576 downwards.
AACGCCTCCACGGATCTTGCCACGTTGGCCGACTTCTTCGACCGGTACGGCGTGGCGTTGACCTCAGGTGACCTGCCGGCCATCGCCGGCTGCTACGCCCTGCCGGGGCTGGTGGTGGCCGACACCTACAGCTTCTCGTTCACGTCCGCCGCGGCGGTGGCGCTGTCCTTCGTGGGCGCCGCACCCGACTACCAGGACCGGGAGTTGATAGCGGCCCACGCCCGGATAGAGGACGTGCAGCCGGTGTCCGCGCTGTTGACGATGGTGGCGGTGGAGTGGGAGTTCCTGGACAGTCGGGGGCAGGCGGTGCCGGGGGAACGGTACCGCTACCTGTTGCGTATCTCGGATGACGGACCACTGATCTGCACTGTCGTCCGGACGGGCTGACCGACGGGGGCCGGTCGGCTCGATCCGTACCCGCCTGGTTTCCGGTCCGCGCGGCGCTGGCTACGCTGTCGCGTCGGTGGGGGACGAGGGGAGACCTGATGGCGGTGCGGCCGGACGGTGCGGCAGATTCGCGTGCGGCGCGGGTGTTGGTGTCGGTGCCGTGGATCGTGGTGCTGCTCGGTGTGTGCGCGCTGGTGGTGCTCCTGGTGATCGCGCTGTTGTCGTTTCGGACCAGGGAGCGGGACGCGCCGCAGCAGGCAGCGCCTCCGGCGTTCCTGCCGACCGTGCCGGCCGCCGCGTCGGCCACCGGTGGGCCGACTCCGGCCGCTGTGGAGCGGCGCTCGGTGTCGCCGCGACCGTCACGCAGTAGTCGGACGCCGTCACCGCGGGCCTCCGTCACCGGCTCGCCGACTCCGGGGCGGACGAGCGTCCTGTTGGCGCCGTCGGCGGACCAGACGGTCAGCGCCCGGTACGAGGTCGGTTCGAACGGCTGGGACGGGGACGCGGCGGTGCTGGCGATCGCCAACGAGTCGGATCGGTCGGCGGACTGGCAGGTGGAGTTGGTGTTCGACGATGACACCTGGACGCTGCGAGTGGGTGATGACTCGGGCGTCTCGGTGCGGGGCAGCGGGCACGGGGAGTTCGTGTTGCGCGGCACCCGTTCGCTGGACGCGGGTGACTCTCGGAGGCTGCGGCTGCGCGTCGGTTGGGGTGACTCGGGGCAGCGACCGGTCAAGTGCACGATCAACGGGGTCGACTGCCGGATCGGCTGAGCCAGCGCCGCCGCCGCACCGCCGCACCGCCGCACCGTCGCACCGTCGCACCGCCGAGGCTTTCCGGGCCGGGCCGTCGATCGCTACGCTGCGCGGACGGTCCGCTGAAGGAGGTACATGTCCGGCATGCGCCGTGTTCCGCGCCCGCCACACGGTCCGGTGGCGATCGCCACGTCACCCTGGATCGTGGTCGGCGCCGGAGTCGTCGTGATGGTGGTCCTGCTCATCGTGGCCCTGGGCGCGTACCGGGGACGTAGCCCCGCGCCGGACGGCGCGCAACCGCCGGCACTGCCGGTGCCGTCTGCGGTGGTGGTGGCTCCGAGCGTGCCCACCTCGGTGCCGTCTCCGGCGCCGGTGCTGCCGGGGATATCCGGCCGTGCGAGCGGGCTGCCGCCGAGCGCCGCAGCCGGGTCCGGTTCACCGACGGCCGATCCGACGGCCGGTCCGATCGTGAAGCCGTCGGCGACGCGGTCGCCGAGCCGGGCCGCGCCGGGGCAGCCGGCGATGACCGGGCGGTACCGGGTGGTGCAGAGCTTCGACGGGGGTTTCATCGGCGAGGTGGCGATGGTCAACACGTCCACCCGGAGCCGTGGTTGGACGGTGCGGTTGGAGTTCTCCGGTGGGCGGCTGGTGACCGCCTGGGTGGAGGGCGTACCACAGGGGACGATCCGCCGGTCCGACGACGGCTTCACCTACGTCAGCGGCGTCGACGTGTCGCCCGGCGGTTCGGTGTCGTTGCGGTTCCACATCGAGCGGGCGTCGCAGACGCCCCGCGAGTGCACGGTGGACGGCATCCGCTGTAACGGCCTCTGAGCAGCGCTTCCGCAAGGATGCTGCTTTGTTGCGACCATGTTTGCAAGGTATTGCAGAATGTTTCGGCAAGGGTTAGCGTGCGGCCAATCAGCGACCAGAGGAAGGCGTCGATGAAACCCCCGCCGATACCGCGCACCGCCCTGCTGGCCCTTGCCTCCCTGCTCACCGTCACGCTCGTCGGCGCTCCGGTCGCCGTGCACCCCGCCGCCGCGGGCCCCCGGCCGGCCGACGGCGCGCCACTCGCGCTTGGCGGCGCGACCCAGTGGCCTGCCGAACCCACCGCCGAGGCGCTGCTGAAGGCTGGCGGCAACAACTCCGCCCGAGCCGAGCAGTTCTACTTCGTCCTGCCGGACCGGTTCGCCAACGGAGACCCCCGCAACGACACCGGTGGCCTCACCGGCGACCGGCTGCGGACCGGCCTCGACCCGACCGACAAGGGCTTCTACCACGGCGGCGACCTCGCTGGCGTCATCGACAGGTTGGACTACATCCAGGGGATGGGCACCACCGCCATCTGGCTCGCGCCGATCTTCAAGAACCGGCCGGTGCAGGGCGCCGGCAACGACATCTCGGCCGGCTACCACGGCTACTGGATCACCGACTTCACCCAGGTGGACCCACACTTCGGCACGATGGAAGAGATGAAGCGGCTGGTCAAGCTCGCCCACCAGCGCGGCATCAAGATCTATCTCGACGTGATCGTCAACCACACCGCCGACGTCATCAAGTACGCCGAGGACAAGTACGCGTACGTGGACAAGGCGACCTCGCCGTACACCGACGCGCAGGGCCGGGCGTTCGAGGACCGCAACTACGCCGACGGCTCCCGGGCGTTCCCGCCGGTCAACAAGGAGTCCTTCCCGTACACGCCGACGTTCGCCGAGGCGAAGGACGCGAGCGTCAAGGTCCCGGCCTGGCTGAACGACGCCACCATGTACCACAACCGGGGTGACTCCACCTTCGCCGGCGAGAACAGCGAGTACGGCGACTTCTTCGGTCTCGACGACCTGTGGACCGAGCGTCCCGAGGTGGTCCGCGGCCTGACCAAGGCGTACGGGGACTGGATCGGCGCGACCGGCGTCGACGGCTTCCGGCTGGACACCGTGAAGCACGTCAACATGGACTTCTGGCCGCAGTTCAGCCAGGGCATCGAGCGGGCCGCGGAGAAGGCCGGCAAGAAGGACTTCTTCATGTTCGGCGAGGTGTACAGCGCCGACCCGGAGATCGGCTCCAGCTACGTCCGCCAGGGTGGCCTGCCGGCCACCCTCGACTTCGCCTTCCAGGAGGCCGCACGGGGCTTCACCGCCGGCGCCGGCTCGGCGAAGGCGCTCGCCGACGTGTACGCCCGCGACGACCTCTACGCGGCCCGGGACACCGACGCCGGCCGGTTGACCACCTTCCTCGGCAACCACGACATGGGCCGGATCGGCTCGTTCATCGCCGGTGGCGGCACCGACCCGGCCAGCCACCTGCGTCGCGACCAGCTCGCGCACCAGTTGATGTTCCTGACCCGGGGCCAGCCGGTGGTCTACTCCGGCGACGAACAGGGCTTCACCGGCCCAGGCGGGGACAAGGACGCCCGCCAGGACATGTTCGCGTCGAAGGTCGCCGACTACCTCGACGACGACCTGCTCGGCACCGACCGCACCCACACCGCCGACCAGTTCGACCCGGCCCACCCGCTGTACCGGACCATCGCCGACCTGGGCCGGCTGCGCCAGGCCCACCCGGCGCTGCGCGACGGCGTGCAGGTCACCCGGTACGCGGCCGACGGTCCGGGCGTCTTCGCCGCCTCCCGGATCGCCCCGGCAGACCGCACCGAGTACGTGGTGGCAGTGAACAACGCCGACACCGCGCAGACTGTAACGGTGGACACCTGGTCGGCCGGCGCCACCTTCACCGGCATCTACGGCGGCTCGGGCGCGGTGCCAGCCAGCGGTGACGGCGAGCTGACCATCACGGTGCCGCCACTGTCGGCGGCGGTGTACCGGACCGGCAGCCCTATCGCACCGGCCGCCGACAAGCCGACCATCACCATCACCAGCCCGGTTCCGGACGCGCCGGTCGCCACCCGGGCGGCGGTCACCGCCCGGGTGACAGGCGATCCCCTGGCCACAGTCACCGTCGCGGCCCGGGTGGCCGGCGGTCGGTGGACGCTACTGGGCAGCGCCGACCACGCCCCGTACACGGTGCAGCACGACCTGACCGGCCTGGCCGGCGGCACCCGGGTCGAGTACAAGGCGGTGGTCCGCGATGGCCGGGGCCGTACCGCCACCGCCAGGTCCACAGCCGTCGTGGGGACCCCGCCGCAGGGCAGCTCCCGGGAGTGGGCGGTGGTGCACTACCAACGCCCGGCCGGAGGGTACGACGACTGGGGGCTCTACGCCTGGGGGGACATCGACCCGGCGTACGTCACCGAGTGGCCGAAGGGACAGCCGTTCGCCGGGGAGGACTCCTACGGCCGGTTCGCCTGGGTGAAACTCAAGCCGGGCGCGACGTCGGTGAACTTCCTGGTCGTCGACAAGGCTGGTACGAAGGACGTCGCCCAGGACCGCAGCATCGACGTCACCCGGACCGGCGAGATCTGGCTCAAGCAGGGCGACCCGGCGATCTACCCGAGCAGGCAGGCGGCCGCCGGTGAACCGGAGCCGCCGGTCGAGGAGGGCACCGCGGTGCTGCACTACCGGCGGGCCGACGGCAACTACGACGGTTGGGGCCTGCACCTGTGGGACGGCGCGGCCAACCCGACCGAGTGGTCCGCCCCGCTGCGGCCGACCTCCGTCGACGCGTTCGGGGCGGTGTTCCGGGTGCCGCTCGCGGCCGGCGCCACCGGCCTGAACTACATCATCCACCAGGGCGACACCAAGGACCTGCCCGACGACCAGCGGCTCGACTTCGCCAGCGCCGGTCGGGAGGTGTGGCTGCTCGCCGCCACGCCGGGCCGCCTACTGCCGTCGGCGGCCACCACCGCCAGCGGAGACACCGACATCAGCAAGCAGAAGGCCCACTGGATCGACAGGTCCACAGTGGCCTGGCAGACCCCGCCGACCGACGGCAAGACGTACGCGCTGGTCACCGCGCCCACCGGCGGGGTCGGCGTGGTCGACGGCGAGCTGACCGGCACGTACACCACGTTGCCGCTGCGGGCGCAGCGCAACGGGCTCACCGAGGCCCAACGCGACAGGTTCCCGCACCTGTGGTCGTACCGTAGCTTCGCCCTGGACCGGGCGGACCTGGCCAAGGTCCCGGCGGCGCTGCGGGGGCAGCTGCTGGTCACCGAACGCGACGCCGACGGTGCGCTGCTCGCCGCGACCGGCGTGCAGATCCCCGGCGTGCTCGACGACGTGTACTCCCGGGCGACCGACGCCACCCTCGGGCCCACCTTCGCGGGCCGGACGCCGAGCCTCGCGCTGTGGGCGCCGACCGCCCACAACGTGCGCCTGCAGCTGTTCGACTCGCCCACCGCCGCACCCACGACGGTGCCGATGCGCCGCGACGACCGCACCGGCGTCTGGTCGGTGCGCGGCGACCACACCTGGACCGGCACGTTCTACCGGTACGAGGTGCGGGCGTGGCAGCCGGCGGCGCAGCGGATGGTCACCGCGTCGGTGACCGACCCGTACGCGGTGGCCCTCGCCGCGGACTCCACGCACAGCCAACTGGTCGACCTGAACGACCCGGCGCTGGCCCCTTCCGGGTGGCGCACGCTGCGTAAACCGGCGCCGGTGCCGGCCGCGAAGGCGCAGATCACCGAACTGTCGGTGCGGGACTTCTCCGTCGCCGACGACACAGTGCCGGCCCAGCGGCGGGGGACCTTCCTCGCGTTCACCGACCCGAAGACCGCCGGCATGACCCACCTGCGGGCGCTCGGCGACGCCGGGGTCACCCACCTGCACCTGCTGCCGGCGTTCGACTTCGCGACGATCCCCGAGAAGCGGGCCGACCAGCGCGAGCCGGCCTGCGACCTGGCGGCGCTGCCGCCGGACTCCGCCGAGCAGCAGAAGTGCGTGGCGGCGGTCGCCGAAACCGACGGCTACAACTGGGGGTACGACCCGCTGCACTACACGGTGCCCGAGGGCGGCTACGCCGTCGACCCGGTCGGCGCGGCACGGACCACCGAGTTCCGGCGGATGGTCGCCGGGGTGAACGACGCCGGGCTGCGGGTGGTCATGGACGTGGTCTACAACCACACGTCGGCGGCCGGCACCGACGCGAAGTCGGTGCTCGACCAGATCGTGCCCGGCTACTACCACCGGCTGCTGGAGGACGGCAGTGTGGCCAACTCCACCTGTTGTGCCAACACCGCCCCCGAGCACGCCATGATGGGCAAGCTGGTGGTCGACTCGCTGGTCACCTGGGCCCGGCAGTACAAGGTGGACGGTTTCCGCTTCGACCTGATGGGCCACCACCCGAAGGCGAACATCCTCGCCGTCCGGGCGGCACTGGACCGGCTCACCGTCGCCCGCCACGGCGTGGACGGCAGGGCGATCATGCTCTACGGCGAGGGCTGGAACTTCGGCGAGGTCGCCAACGACGCCCGTTTCGTCCAGGCCACCCAGGCCAACATGGCCGGCACCGGCATCGGCACCTTCAACGACCGGCTGCGCGACGCGGTGCGCGGCGGCGGGCCGTTCGACGCCAACCCCCGGGTGCAGGGCTTCGCCTCCGGGCTCTACACCGACCCGAACGGCGACGCGGCCAACGGGTCACCGGCCGAGCAGAAGGCCCGACTGCTGCACGCCCACGACCTGATCAAGGTGGGGCTCACCGGCAACCTGCGCGGCTACCGGTTCACCGACACCGCCGGGCGTGAGGTCACCGGGGCGCAGGTGGACTACAACGGCTCCCCGGCCGGCTACACCGCCGCGCCGGGGGAGGCCGTCACCTACGCCGACGCGCACGACAACGAGATCCTGTACGACGCGTTGGCGTACAAGCTCCCGCAGGCCACGACGGCGGCGGACCGCTCACGGATGCAGGTGCTGGCGCTCGGCACAGTGGTGCTGGGACAGGGCACCGGGTTCGTCACCGCCGGCACCGAGCGGCTGCGGTCGAAGTCGTTGGACCGCAACTCGTACAACTCCGGTGACTGGTTCAACCAGATCCGGTGGGGCTGCGAGCGCGGCAACGGGTTCGGCGCCGGTCTGCCGCCCGCGCCCGACAACGAGGACAAGTGGTCGTACGCGAGGCCGCTGCTGGCCGACCCGACGCTGGTGCCGGACTGCGCGGCGATCAACACCACCGACGCCAGGTACGCCGAGTTGCTGCGCATCCGGGCGTCGTCGCCGGTGTTCGGGCTGGCCACCGCCGAGCAGGTACAGCGGCGGGTGGCTTTCCCGCTGTCCGGCGCGCAGGAGACGCCGGGGGTGCTGACCATGACCCTGGACGCCGGTGGGCTGGGCGGGCCGTGGAAGTCGCTGACCGTCGTCTTCAACAGCACCCCGTCGGCGGTCGACCAGACGGTGACCGGACTGCGCGGAGCCGACGTGGCACTGCACCCGGTGCTTGTCGACTCGGCCGACCCGGTGCTGCGTACCGCCTCGTTCGACAGGGCGGCCGGCACGTTCACCGTACCGGCGCGCAGCGTGGCGGTCTTCGTCCAGAAGTGACGCGAACCGGCCCCCTTCCGCGTCTCGCGGAAGGGGGCCGGTCCGTTGTGTGGCGCTACGCCGTCGTCACCCGAGGGTGCTGAGTCGTCGTCACCCGAGGGTGATCGATCAGGCGAAGCAGTTGTCGATAGTGCCGCCCGGGATGGCCAGGCAGTTGGTCGGACGGTTCGCGGTGATGGCGGACTTGTCGTCCACGTTCACGTCTCCGAAGAAGCTGAAGACACCGCCCGGCTCGAAGGTGGAGAAGTTGTGGGCGACCTTCGTCTTCGACAGGTTGACCTCGCCGAAGATGTTGAAGATGCCGCCGCCGACCCCGATCGGGCCCACGGCCCGGTTGCCGGCAACCTCGCTGTCGCGCAGCGTGGTGACGCTGCCGGCGTTGAAGAGCCCGCCGCCGAAGAAGCCGGCGGTGTTGTCCTTGATGCTGCTCTTCTCGAAGGTGGCCACGCTGTCGAAGGCGATGGCCGCACCGCCACCGACACCGGCGGTGCTGTTCTTCTCGATGGTGACGTTGTGCAGGTTCAGCTGGCTGTCCGCAGCGGCGAGACCGCCACCGGCGAGAACCGCCGTGTTCGAGACGAACTTGGTCTCGTACGCGGTGGTGTTGCCCTCGATGTCGAGGTAGCCACCACCGAAGCCGAGCGTCTCGTTGTCGGTGATCTCGGTCTTCTTGAGCTCGACAGTTCCGCCGTCGACGTCCTCGGTGAAGATCTCCGCGGCGCCGTTGGAGATACCGCCACCACCGATGACCGCCGTGTTGTCCTTGATCTTCGACTCCTCGACCTTGAGCAGCCCGGCGTTGAAGACGCCACCACCGAAGAAGAAGGCGGTGTTACGGGTGACGGTGCTGTGCCAGATCTTCGTGGTGCCGAAGTTGGCCACACCACCACCGTTGCCGCCCGACTGGTTCAGGACGACCTCGGACTCCAGGATCTCGGCGGTGCCACCCGGCTGAACCAGGATTCCGGCGCCGTCGTTCTCCTCCGGCTGCTCGACGAGCGGCGTGACGACGCCCGGCGTGACCTTCGGGGTGACCTTCGGCGCGGCCTTCAGGCCCGCCTTCGGGTTGGCCTGCCGCGCGGTGAGCGCCTGGGCCAACGGGGTGCCCGCCTTCACCTGCGCGGCGAGCGCCTCGGAGTCCGAGTAGGCCGCCCAGACCGCGGCCGGCTCGACGCCGTTCTCCAGTTCGAGGGTCTGGCCACCCTTGATGGTCAGGCCCTTGATGGTGAGGTGACCACCGGCGCCGACGTTGAGGATGCGGAAGTAGTCCGCCGTGGCTTCCCGAGAGATCGTGGTGTGCTCGCCCTTGAGCGTGATCCGCTCGGTGATGACCGGCAGGCCGTTGCCCTCGTAGTCGTTGCGGGTCAGGTTGTAGGTGCAGCCCTTGGCCAGCTCCAGCACACCGCCGTGCTTGTTGTTGGCGAACACGATCGCCTGAATCAGCTTGTCGGTGTCGCAGGGCACCTCCTTCCCGCGCTCGTGGTCCTTGTCCCGGTCCTTGTCGTCCCGGTTCTTGTCGTCCCGGTTCTTGTCCTTGTCCTTGTCCCAGTCGCGCGCCTCGTCACCCCGTTGGTCGCCGTCCTTGCTGACCTGCGTGGTGTTCCAGTTCAAGCCGACCGCTCCGGCGCTGCCCGCGACGCCCACCGCCGCGAGACTGATCACGCCCGTCAAACCGGCCACGCCACTGGCGAGCCAGAGCTTGCGGCGGCTCTTGGCCGTCGCCCGCCCGGAGGCTTCGTTGTTCGTTAGGTAGTTGGACATCGGAGCTCTCTGCCCTCTCCTCGTACCAGACAGGGTCGCCGCCGTCAGACGGGCGTCCCCTGCTACAAATCGGTTGTAGCTCCCAAAACCACCGTATGAGAAGGTTCCTCGCCTCGCGGGCTTATCCGAGAGAAGCCCACATTCGGTTCATGTTGCCCCCACCGGGGTCCGGACCGACACACCGCCACCCAAGCCGGCCTGCAAGCGCCTGACCTGCCCAAATGGGTACGCCCCTCCGAGCCGGTACGGCTCGAAGGGGCGCGCCCTCTATGTGTTTCGGCCCCACCCGATCAGGCGAAGCAGTCCAAAACGTTGAAGCAGTTGGTCGGGCGGTTGGCAGTGACCGCGGACTCGTCGTCCAGCGTCACCGTGCCGCCGAGGCTGTTGAAGATGCCCCCCGGCTCAAGGGTGGAGAAGTTGTGCGCCACCTTCGTCCGGTGGAGCGTGACCTCGCCGCCCTCGGTGTTGAGGATGCCGCCGCCACGGGCGAACGGACCGACCGCCCGGTTGCCCGACACCTCGCTGTCGCGCAGCGTGGTGACGCTCACCTCGTTGAAGAGGCCGGCGCCGGAGAAGCCCGCCGTGTTGTCGTTGATCCTGCTGTTCTCGATGGTCGCAACGCTGTCGAAGGCGGCCACACCGCCACCCGAGCGAGCGGCGCTGTTCCTGACCACCGTGGCGTCCTTGAGGGTGAGCTGGCTGTCGGCCACCGCGACTCCACCACCGTCGAGCACCGCGGTGTTGTCACTGACCCTCGTCTGGTGCAACGTCGTGGTGCCCTCGACGTCCAGGACGCCGCCGCCGAAGCCGAGCGTCTCGTTGTCGGTGACCTCGCTCTTGTAGACCCAGACCGAGCCGCCGTCGACGTCCTCGGTGAAGATGTCGGCAGCGCCGTTGGAGATGCCGCCGCCGCCGATGATCCCGGTGTTGTCAGTGATCTTCGACTCGTCGACCTGGAGTACGCCGGCGTTGAAGATGCCGCCGCCGAAGAAGAAGGCGGTGTTGTGCGCCACAGTCGTCTTGCTGAGCCTGGCGCTGCCGAAGTTGGCCAACCCGCCGCCGTTGCCGCCGGACTGGTTGTAGAGCAACTCGCTGTCCAGGATCTCCGCGCGGCCACCGGGCTGCACCAGCACCCCGGCCCCGTCGGTGAACCCAGGCTGCTCGACCAGCGGCACCACCGCCGTGCCGGCCCCCACCGGCTTCGCCGCAGCGGCTGCCGGCTTGGCCGGGGCGGCCTTGCTGGCAGTCGGAGCGGCCTTGGTTGCTGCCGCTGCGGGCTTGGCTGGCGCTGCTTTCGCCGCCGCCTTCGCGGTGGCCGCGGTGGTCTTCGCGGGCGCTGCCTTGGCGGTGGCCTTGGCGGGCGCTGACTTGGCGGTGGCCTTGGCGGGCGCTGACTTGGCGGCCGGCTTGGCGGCGGTTGCTGCCGGCTTCGCTGCCGCTGGCTTGGCGCCCGGCGCGGCCGTGGCCGTCGGCTTCCCGGCGGGCGTCGCTGCTGACGCCGGCACGGCCGCCGTCGAGCGGACCTGGGCCGAGTACGGCGCCCAGACCGTCGCCGGCTCGAAGGCCATCGGGGGCTGAAGGGTCTGGCCACCCCTGATGCTCAGGCCCTTGACAGTGAGGTGCCCGCCCGCGCCGACGTTGAGGATGCGGAAGTAGTCGGCTGTGGCCTCGCGGCCGATGGTGGTGTGCTCACCCTTGAGGGTGATGCGCTCGGTGATCACCGGGAGGCCGTTGCCGTCCTGGTTGCGGGTCAGGGTGTAGGTGCAGCCCCTGGCCAGCTCCAGTACGCCGCCGTCCTCGTTGTTGGCGAACGTTATCGCCTGGATCAGCTTGTCGGAGTCGCACGGGACCTGCCTGGTGCGGTCCTTCTCGTCGTGCTCGCCGTCCTTGCCGTCCTTGCGCTCCTTGGCATCCTTGCCGGACTGGTCGTCGAAGCCGCTCCAGTCGTCGCCGCTCCACTCGTCGTCCTGACCGCCGTCGTCCCTGGCGCCGCCCTTGTCCGCGCCGCCGTCGTCGCTGACGTTCTGCCGGTTGGTCGACGGCTGCGCGTCGGACACCTGGTCGGCCTTTGGCTTGTCGTTTCGAGCGGCGACGCCGCCGAGGGCCGCCAGCCCGACGACGCCGGTCAGCCCGGCCACGCCGGCGACCCAGAGCGCCCGCCTTCGCCGTGTCGGCGGAGCTGCCGAGGCCCCGCCGTCGGTACTCGTTACGTCGTTGGACATCAGAGCCTTCCGCCCTTTCCTGCTACCAGACGGGATCGCACCGCCCGAGGCGCCACGACCAGCTACAAATGGGTTGTAGCCTCTGATCCTCACCGTATGAGAACCATCTTCGCGATGCGGACGTATCCGAGATAACCACGCATTGGGCGCAGGTCGGGTGAGGGCGGCCAACCGGTCCGGGGCCGGTGGAAAGGACCCGAGCGCGCATACACCGACCGTTGCTGGCTCTCGGCTTTCTTGGAAACGCGGCATCCGAGCGGCCGGGACAGCGCGACGTCAAGGAAGCCGAGTGGATCACGGCCCCGGGCACCTGGTTGCCAGCCCTCAGTGAGGGGGCGCGCGGGCTGCCGCGGGCCTGGGCCGGGCCAGAGAGGCGGCTTGGCCGGCCGGGGCTTGGCCGGGCTTAGGGCAGGGCCGGGCCAGAGGCGGCGGCGACGGGCGGGGCGTGGCCCGGAGGCGCTGAGGCCGGGCGGAAAAGGCGTTGTTTGCTAACGGCGTGCGGTATCCGAGCGACGGGGATAGCGCGATGTCAAGAAGCCGAGTGGATCACGACCGAGGCCCCTGGCCGCCAGCCCTCAAGAAGGGGCGGGCAGGCCAGGGGCGGGCGGCCAGGGGCGGGCAGGCCAGGGGCGGGCTTGATCCGCCAGTCTCGGCTGCCAGCAGGCTCAGCTGGGCAGGCGGGGGCCGGCTTCGCGCTGCTCGGCCAGCCAGGTCTCCACCTCGTCGGAGGTGCGGGGCAGCCCGGCCGACAGGTTGACCGCGCCGGTCGCGGTGACCAGCACGTCGTCCTCGATCCGAATGCCCATACCGCGCAGCTCGGCGGGGACCAGCTCGTCCTCCGGCTGGAAGTACAGACCGGGCTCGACGGTGAGCACGTAGCCCTCGCCCAGCGCGCCGTCGCGGTAGGTCTCCTTGCGGGCGTTGGAGCAGTCGTGCACGTCGATGCCGAGCATGTGGCCGAAGCCGTGCAGCGTCCACCGCCGGTAGACCGTCGACTTCTCGTCCATCGCCTCGTCCACGCTCACCGGCAGCAGACCCAGCTCGGACAGGCCCTCGGCGAGCACCCGCATGCAGGTCAGGTGGACGTCCTTGAACTTCACCCCGGGGCGGATCGCCTCGATGCCGGCCTGCTGCGAGGCGTACACGATGTCGTAGACCTGGCGCTGTAGCGCGGTGAACCGGCCGTTCACCGGCAGCACCCGGGTGACGTCGGCGGTGTAGAGGTTGCGGCCCTCGACACCCATGTCCATCAGCAGCAGGTCACCCGGTCGGGTGGCACCGTGGTTGTGCACCCAGTGCAGGATCGTGGCGTGCTCGCCGGCACCGACGATCGAGCTGTACCCGACGTCGTTGCCGTCGTGGCGGGCCCGCAGCGCGAAGACGCCCTCCAGCAGTCGCTCGGAGACCGCCCGGTCGGCCGGCAGGATCCGGGCGACATCCTCGAAGCCGCGGACGGTGGCGTCGATCGCGTCCTGGAGTTGGCCGATCTCCCACTCGTCCTTGACCAGCTTCATCTCCGAGATGGCGATGGCCAGCTCACGGTCTCGGGCCGGCTGGCCCTCCGTGCGGGGCCCGTCGTAGGGCCGGACGGCCGCGTCCACCTGGGCGTCGAAACCGCGCAACACCCGGGTACGCCCCGGAGCCAGGTCGGCGAGCGTCGCCTCCAGGCCGGTCAGGTCGGCGGTGGGCAGGCCCAGCTCGGTCGACTTCTCGCCGAGGGTGTGCCGCCGGCCCACCCACAGCTCGCCGTTGCGGCTGCGGAAGAACTCGTCGGTCTCCCGGGAGGATCGGGGCCGCATGTACAGCGTCGCGTCGTGCCCCGAGCCGTTCGGGCGCAGCACCAGGACGCTGTCGGCGTCGTGGTCGCCGGTCAGGTAGGCGAAGTCGCTGCCCGGCCGGAACGGGTGGTCGGTGTCGTTGGCCCGGACCTTCTCGGTGCCGGTGGGGATCACCAGCGTCTCGCCGGGGAAGGCCGCCGAGAGGGCTGCCCGTCGCTTGGCGTAGTTGGGCGTCTCCGGGCGGGGCGTCACGGGGAGCGCGGTGTCGCTCCAGCCCTGCCGCATGAAGGACAGGAACGCCTCCGGGAAGTCCGGATCGTGCGATTCCGTACCGTCCGTCGGCGTACCGTCGGTCTGTCCCTCGGTCATTGCGCCGCTCCCTCCGCTTCGTTGCTGGTCCCGACGGTACCGCGCGTCCGGTTGGCGGTAACGCCCCCTGGGAGTCGGGTGGATCGACGGACGGCTGCAAGGGCCGACAGCGCGCGTGGAAAGATGGCCACCATGTGCGGACTTCTGGCCTTCTTCAGCGCGAACGGCAACGCCGCCGCGCATCGCGACCACATCGCCGGAGCGTTGGAATGCCTGCACCACCGCGGCCCCGACGAGACAGGGGTCGAGGTGGTCGGCGACGCCTCCGGCCGGTACGCGGACGGCGTGTTCGCCCACAAGCGGCTGGCCATCATCGACGTCGCGTCGAGCCACGAGCCACTGCCCTACGCGAACGGCCGTTACCTGCTGACCTTCAACGGCGAGATCTACAACTACATCGAGCTGCGCGAGGAGTTGATCAGAAACTTCGGTGCCCAGTTCGCCACCGCCGGTGACGGCGAGGTGATCGTCGCGGGCTACCACTTCTGGGGTGAGCAGGTGCTCACCCGGCTGCGGGGCATGTTCGCCTTCGTCATCTGGGACCGGCAGGAACGCCGGGCGTTCGGTGCCCGCGACTATTTCGGCATCAAGCCGATGCACTACCTGGAGACCGCCGACGGCCTCTACCTGGCCTCGGAGAAGAAGGCGCTGCTGCCGTTCGCGCACAGCAACTACCAGGGCGACGCTGGCGTCGACACGGCGAACCTGAGCCACTACCTGACCCTGCAGTACGTCCCCGAGCCCGGCACCCTGCACAAGGGCATCAGCCGGATCGGCTCCGGGGAGTACCTGAACTGGACGCCGGGTGGCCGGATCGACGTACGCCGGTGGTACCGGCCGGTGTTCCGGCCGGCGCCTGTCGACGACGAGCAGCGGCTCTACCACGAGATCCGCGAGACGCTGCGGGAGAGCGTGCGCATGCACATGCGCTCCGACGTGCCGGTCGGCTCGTTCCTGTCCAGTGGCATCGACTCCACGGCGGTGGTGGCGCTGGCGCGGGAGTTCAACCCGAACATCCTCACCTTCACCGTCGGCTACGACGTGCCGGGTTACTCGGAGATCGACGTCGCGCAGGATTCGGCCCGGCACCTCGACGTCACGACGATCCCCACCAAGATCGGTCCGCAGGACATGATCGACGCGCTGCCGAAGATCGTCTGGCACCTTGACGACCCGGTGGCCGACCCGGCGCTGGTACCGCTCTACTTCGTGGCGAAGAAGGCCGCCGAGCACGTCACAGTGGTGCTCTCCGGTGAGGGCGCGGACGAGTTCTTCGGCGGTTACACGATCTACCGGGAGCCGTTGTCGCTGGGCACCGTCAACGGTCTGCCCGGCGGTGTGCAGAAGGGGCTGCGGGCGGTCTCCAAGGCGATCCCGCAGGGGGTCAAGGGCAAGAGCTTCCTGGAGCGCGGCACCACCCCGATCGAGGAGCGCTACTACGGCAACGCCCGGATGTTCACCGAGGAGGAGAAGCAGCACCTGATGCGCCGCTACGACCCCTCGGTGCGCTACACGGATGTCACCGCCCCGATCTACGCCGAGTGCACGGAGCTCGACGACGTCACCAAGATGCAGTACGTCGACCTCTACACCTGGCTGCGCGGCGACATCCTGGTCAAGGCCGACCGGATCTCGATGTCGCACTCGCTGGAGGTGCGGGTGCCGTTCCTCGACCGTGAGGTCTTCGACGTCGCGGCGAAGATCCCGGTCGACCTGAAGTTGCCGCCGCGCTCCGACGCCACCAAGTACGCGATGCGTCAGGCGTTGCAGGGTGTCGTGCCGCCGGCCATCGTCAACCGCAAGAAGTTGGGCTTCCCGACTCCCACCCGGGTCTGGCTGCGCGGCGAGATGTACGAGTGGGCCCGGCACGTGCTCAGCACCTCGGGAGCGGGTGACCTGCTGGACCTGTCGTACGCGCTGCGGCTGCTCGACGAGCACAAGCGGGAGGAGGCCGACCACTCCCGCAAGGTGTGGACGGTGCTGATCTTCTGCATCTGGCACGCGATCTTCGTGGCCAAGACCCTCGACCCGGGTATCCAGCGCAACCAGTCCGCCCTGCTCACGAAGCCGGTGGTCGGCTCCATGGTCCGCTGACCCCGGCCCCACCCCGTTGATCAAGAGGTTTGCGTCATCCGGAGCGGTTCCGGTGACGCAAACCTCTTGATCATTTCACTGCGGTGGTGGTGGTTAGCGGCGGGCGCAGGTGACAGTGGGGAGCCCGTTGGTGCCTGTGGAGCTGGCCAGGAAGCCGAACGTGGTGGTGCCCTCCGGTGCGACTGTGCCGTTGTAGGCGACGTTCGTCGCCGTCACCGTCGAGCCGGACGATGTCTGGGTGGCACCCCAGATCTGACTGATGGCCTGCCCGTTGGGCCAGCTCCAGCTCGCCGTCCAACCAGCGAACGGCGTACTGCCGTGGTTCATGATCGTGACCTCGCCCTGGAAGCCGCCCTGCCAGGAGCTGCTCACCTTGTAGGTGGCCATGCAGTCACCGCCGGACGGCGGTGGGGTGGTCGGGTCGGTCGGCGGGTCCGTCGGGTCGGTCGGCGGATCCGTCGGGTCGGTCGGCGGGTCGGTCGGGTCGGTCGGCGTGCCACCCGGACCCACGCCGGTGACCTGGCCGCTGCCGCCGTCGAAGGTCACGTCGGAGCAGCCGAAGAAGTTCTCCTGCGAATCCGAGCGGACCCAGCGGGAGTAGATGATGTGCCGGCCACTCTTACCCGACGGCAGGTTGCCGCTGAAGTAGTAGTGCCCGTCGTTGCTGCCGACCGAGCCGCGCTGCGGCGGGTTGGTCACCGTCAGGAACGGCTCCTCCAGGTCACTCCAGGCCAGCGCCCGGGTCGGGCTCCAGCTGTTCTTGGTGACGTAGAAGTAGAACGTGCCCGGGTGGTGCGCCCAGTTGCTGTACTTGAAGTCCAACCGCGCCCCGGCGGTCAGGTGGGTCAGCGGCCAGTCGGTGCGGGGCAGGTCGTAGCCGCGGAAACCGGTGTTGCCGCCGCTGCACAGCTGCCCGTCCGGGATGAAGCCGGTGGTCCGGCCGCCAGCGTCGGAGCGCAGCACGCTGAACCAGTTGTACAGCGAGTTCGCCCCGCTCTGCGCCACGGCGGCGGAGCACGCGGGGTTGTTCGGCCTGATCTCACCGGTCTGGCTGCGGCCGTCCTGCCAGCACAGGTAGGTGCGGCTGCCCGGCGTCATCGCCGCGCCGTGCGCGGCGGCCGGCTGAGGATTGGACGCCAGGGCGACAGCGCCCAGCGCGAGAGTCATGGCCGCGGTGAGCAAGGCGGCCATACGGGAACGGTTCACGGGTTCTCCTGACTCGCGAGGGGCGCTTGTCCGAGCCGCCCCGCCGCAATCGGGTGGGATGTGGCGTGATCGCCCCGCTGTCGTGAGCGGTGCGACGATCACGGCGACGCGCCCCGGCGGGAAACAGCCGGTGGACGTGCGCCGTCGACGGTCCTGTCCTGGACCGGTGCCCTCGCGTCTAACCAACCCGGCAACCGGCGGCGCCGCAGCCCTCGCACCGCCCGGTACGCGTCATCCCACCACGCCGCGGCGGCCGAGCGCAATAGTCGTTCCTCGATGCATGAGAAGTCCCGTCGGTCGCCGCTGGACGCCATATCCTGCCTACGGGGAGCGGGAACGGAGAGGCGGCAGCCGGTGCCGGACGTGTTCGACGAGGTGCACCGCCGGTGCCGCGACGGCGAGCCTGTCGCGCTGGCCACGGTGGTGGCCACCTGGCACTCCGCCCCGCAGCCACCCGGCGCCGCCATGGTGGTCGCGACCGACGGCACGGTCACCGGCAGCGTCTCCGGCGGCTGCGTCGAGGCCGATCTCTACGAACGCGCCCGCCTGGTGCTCGACACCGGCGAACCCGAGTTGTGCCGCTACGGGATCAGCGACGACGACGCGTACACAGTGGGCCTGACCTGCGGCGGCATCCTCGACGTGTTCGTGGAGCGCGTCGACACGAGCGCCCTGCCGGTGCTGGAGGCGGTCGCCGCCGCCCGCCGTGGCGGCCACCCGGCGGCGATCGTCACCTGCGTGGCCGCCGACGCCGGCAATTCTTCGGACGGCGGATCGGCCGACCCGGCCCGGCGGCTCGGCCGGCGGCTGGTGCTGACCGACGAGGGGTCCGTCGGCTCGCTCGGCGACGACCGGCTCGACGACGCGGCCAGCGCCGACGCCCTCGGGCTGCTCGCCGCCGGACGCAGCGCAATGCTCCGGTACGGGTACCACGGGCAGCGCCGGGGCGGCGGCATCGGCCTCTTCGTGACCGCGTACGCCAACCCGCCCCGGATGATCGTCTTCGGTGCGATCGACTTCGCCGCCGCGGTGGCCCGGATCGGCGCGTTCCTCGGCTACCGGGTCACCGTCTGCGACGCCCGGCCGGTCTTCGCCACCGCGCGGCGCTTTCCCGAAGCGGACGAGGTGGTGGTGCAGTGGCCGCACCGCTACCTGCGTACCGAGTTGGCGGCCGGTCGGCTCGACGAGCGGACAGTGCTGTGCGTGCTCACCCACGACCCCAGGTTCGACGTGCCGTTGCTGGAGCTGGCGCTGCGCCACCCGCTGGCGTACGTCGGCGCGATGGGTTCACGGCGCACCCACGACGAGCGACACAAGCTGCTGAGTGAGGCGGGGCTCAGCCCGGCGCAGCTCGCCCGGCTCGCCTCCCCGATCGGGTTGGACCTCGGTGGTCGTACCCCGGAGGAGACCGCAGTGAGTGTGGCCGCGCAGATCGTCGCGGCCCGGTGGGGTGGCACCGGCCACCCCCTCGCGGCTGTCGACGGGCCGATCCACCGGCCGGGGTAGCGCGCACGTCGGTGCGTGGCCTTCGGCGCCCATCGGGCCGTGCGTTGTGCCAGCCTGGTGCCACGGAGATCGGCTCGGCGAGCGGCAGCCGGTGGCGACGACGAGAGGATCGGCATGGGGTACGCGGTGGTGCTCGGCGAAGCGCTCGTCGACCTGCTCGACAGCGAAATCGACGGGGAACGGGTCTATCGGCAGGCCATCGGCGGCGGGCCACTCAACGTCGCCGTCGGCGTGGCCCGACTCGGCGGTGCGGCACAGTTCGTCGGCTCGCTCGGTGACGACGCGCTGGGCGGCAGGATCCGCGACTTCCTCACCGCGGCCGACGTCGGGGTGGCAGGTGCGATCACGGTCCCGGCACCGACCACGCTCGCGGTGGTCACGTACGCCGGGCCGGAGCCGGACTTCCGTTTCTACGGCGAGCCGGCCTCCTACGGACTGCTCGGCCCCGACGATCTGGACCTGGCGCTGCTGGAGGGCGCCGACGTGCTCTACTGCGGCTCGATCGTGCTGCTCCAACCCGACACGCTGGCCGCCGCCCGCCGTGCCTGGTCGCTCGCCGCCGGCCTGCGGGTCTTCGACCCGAACGTACGTCCCCGCCTGCTGAACGGGCCAGCCGCGCTGGACGGGCTGCGCGAGGTGGTCGCCGAGTTCGCCGCCGGCGCGCACCTGGTCAAGCTGAGCGCCGCCGACGCGGTGCTGCTCTATCCCGGCGAGCCGGTCGAGGGGGTGGCGGCGTACCTGCGTGAGTTGGGGGCGGGCACTGTGGTCGTGACGCTCGGCGCGGCCGGTGCGGTGCTGGCCGCCGCCGAAGCCGACCCGGTCCGGGTGCCGGCCCCCACCGTCGACGCCATCGACGCCACCGGCGCGGGTGACTCCGTGATGGCCGCGCTGATCGCCGACCTGCTCGTCGACGGCGAACCGGAGAGCCCGTCGGGTTGGGTCGACCGGGTCGCCTTCGCGCTGCGGGTCGCCGGCCTGGTCTGCGAATCCCCGGGCGGCGCCACCGCCATGCCCACCCGCACCGCCGTCCAAAACCGCTTCAACCCCTAACCCCACCCCGCGCTGCCCTCGCCCCGCACTGCCCCGCCCAGTCGATCATGGACTTGTGGTGCCCGAATGCCGAATATTTGCGGCTTTTACGACCCACCACAACTCCATGATCGACGGGGACGGGGGTGGGGCAACGCGGGCAACGCGGGGCGGGCAGGGCGGGGGGAGGGGGTGGGCGGGGTGGCGTCGGGGGGTGCTGGCGGGGGTGGGGGAGGGGGTTGACCTCGGGAATTTGTGAGCGTTAACATCGACGATGCACGATGGAAACGTGGGCGTCGTCGGGGAGGTTCTGATGCGGGTGGTTTTGGTGCCTCTGTTGTTTCGCCGCGTCGCGGCCCTGCTGGTCATGCTGCTCGTGGCTGCCGGGATGGTGGTCGCCGACCGGCCCGAGCGGGCGAAGGCGTGGGACAACGGGGTGGCCGACACCCCGCCGATGGGGTGGAACAGCTACGACTCGTTCAACTGGAGCGTCACCGAGGCCGACGTCCGGGCCAACGCCGACTACATGGGCGCCAACCTGCGTCAGTTCGGCTGGGAGTACGTGGTGATCGACTGGGCCTGGTACTACCCCGGTCGGCACAACAACAGCCCCAACCAGGACGCGAACCTGCAACCCCGGCTCCGGATGGACGCAAACGGACGGCTGCTGCCGGACACCACCCGGTTTCCCTCTGCCGCCGGTGAGAACGGGTTCAAGCCGCTCGCCGACTACGTCCACGCGCAGGGGCTGAAGTTCGGCGTCCACCTGATGCGAGGCATTCCCCGCCAGGCGGTCGCCGACAACGTGCCGATCCTCGGGACCACCTGCCGCGCCAACCAGATCAACAACACCACCACCGCGGCCTGGCTCAACCTGATGTGGGGCCTGAACATGTCCAACCCCTGCGCGCAGACCTACCTGGACTCGATGTTCCAGTTGCTGGCGTCCTGGGGGGTCGACTACGTGAAGGTGGACGACATCGCCGCCCCGACGTACCGGCAGTCGGAGGTCGAGGGGTACCGACTGGCCATCCAGCGCAGCGGCCGCCCGATGGTGTTGAGCCTGTCACCCGGCCCGACCTCGCTGGCCAGCGGCGCGCACGTCCAGGCCAACGCGCACATGTGGCGGATCGTCAACGATCTGTGGGACAACTGGTCGTCAGTGGATGCGCTCTTCGATCAACTGCGCAACTGGACCCCGTACCGCGCCACCGGGGCGTGGCCCGACGCCGACATGATCCCGATCGGCCGGCTCTCCAAGTACGGGCCGGTTGGCTCGCCGCGATACTCCAATCTGACAGCCGACGAGCAGCGCACCCTGATGTCACTCTGGGCGATCAACCGGGCGCCGTTGATGTGGGGCGGCAACCTGGTCGAGAACCGCGCCGCGGAGCTGGCGCTGATGACCAACGCCGCGGTTCTGGGAGTCAACCAGAACAGCACCAACAACCGTCAGCTCTACGGTGGCAGCCGGCAGGTGTGGGTCGCCGACGTGCCGGGCAGCACCGATCGGTACGTCGCCCTGTTCAACCGGGACAGCAGCGCGGCGCAGGTGTCGGTGAATCTCGCCGACCTCGGGATCGGGTCGGCCGCCGTGACCGACCTGTGGTCCGGCGCGGCCCTCGGCACGGTGACCGGCACCCTCACCCGGTCGCTACCGGCCCACGGAGCCGGGCTGTACCGGCTGACTCCGGACACCACGGTGCCGGTGCCGAGCACGTACACCCTCACCGCGCGACACAGCGGCAAGCTGCTGGACGTCTACAACAACGCGACCACCGACGGTGCGGAGATCGTGCAGTGGGCTGCGAACGGTCAGCCCAACCAGCGGTGGCGCTTCCAGGACGCGGGTGGCGGTTACCAGGCGGTGGTCAGCGTGCACAGCGGCAAGTGCCTCGACGTGTCCGGCGGCGCGACAGCAACCGGCGACGGGGTCCGCGTGATCCAGTGGAGCTGCAACGGCGGCACCAACCAGCAGTGGCGCGTGCAGGATCTCGGCTCGGGGTACGTGCAGCTCGTCGCCCGGCACAGCGGCAAGTGCCTGGAGGTGCCCAACGCCGCCGCCACCGACGGTGCCCGCCTCGCCCAGTGGACGTGTGGCACCGGCACCCACCAGCAGTGGCGACGTGCCTCGGCGTAGGCGGGTCAGGCGTCACCGTTCAGCTGGAGGTAGCCGCGGTGGGCGGCGACCAGGGCCGGGCGGGCCCCGAAAGGGGCCTCGGCCGCCACCCGCTCCGGCGGGGCGCTGCCGGTGTGCGCGGCCCGGATCAGCCAGGCCAGTTTCGCCAGCTCCGCGTGCTGCGCCCGGACGAAGTCGACGTCCACCGGGTCGCCGTGGCCCGGGATCACCACGGTGCGCGCGGTGGTGAGTCGCAGCAGGTCCGCGACCGCGTCCGGCCACTGCAACGGGTACGAGTCCTCGAAGGCGGGCGGGCCGCTCTGCTCCACCAGGTCCCCGGCCACCAACACGTCGGCGTCCGGCACGTGCACCACAAGGTCGGCCTCGGTGTGCCCCCGCCCCGGGTGGCGCAGCAGCACCCGTCGACCGCCGAGGTCGAGGACCGTCTCGACGTGCACGGTGTGCGTGGGGGCGAGCAGCGGGGTGTCGGCCAGTTCGGCGGCGAGCCCCGGGTGCTCCGCGCGCAACTCCTCGTACGCCTCCCGGCGCAGCCGCTCAGGCTCCTCGCGCAGGGCGGTGGCGGCCAGTTCGTGCGCGTACACCGGGCGGGGTGGGTCGCCGGCCAGGACGGCGTTGCCGAAGCAGTGGTCGTAGTGGTGGTGGGTGTTGACGAGCGTCAGCGGGCGGTCGGTGACCGCCCGGACTGCCTCGGCCAGCTCGGTGGCCTGGGCGGCCGAGGAGAGCGTGTCCACCAGTAGCGCCTCGTCGTCGCCGACGACCAGCGTGACGTTGACCCGCAGCAGCGGTTCGGCCAGCACGTGCACCCGGTCGGCGACCTCGACGAAAGCGGCGTTCACGACGCCCGCCCGGCCCGTTCGACGAAGCGTTCCCGGTCGACCAGGACCCGGTCCACCCGGCCCCGGGCCACCGTCTGGTCACCGTCACTGACAGTGACCTCGAACGACAGGCGGCGACCGTCGACGGTCGCCAGCAGCGCCTGCGCGCGGACCGTCCGGCCGACCACTGTCGGTGCCAGGTGCTCCAACTCGACACGGGTGCCGACTGTCGTCGAACCGGCTGGCATCCCGGTCGCCGTGGCCGCGACGGTGGCCGCCTCGGCCAGCGCCAGCACCCGGGGAGTGCCCAGCACCGGTACGTCCCCGGAACCGACCGCCTGCGCGGTGTCCGCGTCGGTGACCGTCAACTCGACCTGGGCGGTCAGGCCCGGCGCGAAGGCCGGCTCGGGCTGCTCCTGCATGGTCGTCAGCCTAGGTGCTCGCCGGACGCGTCGAGCACGCGCCCGACGATCCGGGCGCCACCACCCCGACGTGCAACGGGTGGTCCCCGTCGGTCGATGCCGTACCCGTCGTTAACCTTGACCCCGATGGCCGTCGTGACTGACCCCCAGCCCCCCGCCCGGACCGACCCGCCCGCGTCCCCGGACGGGGGTCGTCGGCGCGTCGTCGCGATGACCGTCTGGGCGGTCGCCTTCGTCGCCGCGTGGCTGGCCATCGGGCTGCCCACCGACCCGGCGTACGCCTTCGTCTGGATCTGGCTCGCGACCATCGCCTGGAACAGCGAACGGCCGTGGCGCAGCCACCTGCGTTTCGCCCGGGACTGGGTGCCGGTGGTGCTGCTGTTCGTGATCTACAACCTCTCGCGCGGGTTCGCCGACAACGGGGCCACGCCGCACGCGATGGAGCTGATCGTCGCCGACCGGTTCATGTTCGGCTGGGCCACCGGCGGTGAGGTGCCCACCGTCTGGTTGCAGCAGCACCTCTACCACCCGCAGGTGCACTGGTGGGATGTCGCCGCGAGCTGGGTGTACTTCTCCCACTTCGTGGTGGCGCTGGCCGCCGCCGCGGTGCTCTGGTTGCGCGACCGGCACCGCTGGGCCGCGTACATGCGGCGCTGGGGCTTCCTCTGCGCGGCCGGTCTGGTCACCTACTTCATCTACCCGGCCGCGCCGCCCTGGTGGGCGGCGCAGAACGGCCTGCTCACCGAGGTCGCCCGGATCTCGACCCGGGGTTGGAAGGCGTTCGGCATGCACGGCGCCGGCAACGTCCTCAACGCCGGTCAGATCGCCTCCAACCCGGTCGCCGCGATGCCCTCGCTGCACACCGCGTGGGCGTTGTTCGTGGTGCTGTTCTTCCTGACCGCCACCCGTCGTCGCTGGTGGCCGCTGCTGCTCGCGTACCCGCTGGCGATGACCTTCACCCTGGTCTACTCGGGTGAGCACTACGTGATCGACGTGTTGGTCGGCTGGGCCTACGTGGGGCTGACCTTCCTGGTGGTCGGTCTGGCGGAGCGCGGCTGGGCGGCCTGGCGGGCCCGCCACCCGAGCGCCACGGCGGCACTGCCCACGCAGCAGCCCACCGATCCTCCGCCCGGCGAGCCCGAGCCGCCCGCCCCACGGGAACCGGACACCACCACCCACCCCGCGATCCCCGCCGACCGTTAGGGCGTGTGTCAAAGCCCCTGGCCGCCCGTCGTCGCCTGGACTCCGCCTCGGCTCGACCGAGGCTTTGACACACGCCCTGGTCCCGTCAGGGTCGGTCGTTCCGAGCCGAAGCTGGTGTTCAGGGCAGCACTGGTTCATCGGGTAGCAGCGCTCGCGCCTCGGGCTTGAGGCGACGAGTGAGCCGACTGATGCCGGCCACGGTGGCGGCGATCATCATGATGAGGATCGCCAGTGGCAGCGGTTGACCGTCGAAGTGCCGCATCGCCGTGTTGGAGAGCAGCGGGTCGGGGATGAGCCATCCGGCGACGAAGCCGGTGAGCCCGACGCCGACGATGACGGCGGGCCGGTGGCGGCGGAGCGCGAAGGCGGCTCCGACAGCGACTGTGGCGGCGGTGAGGACCCCGATGGCCGTCGGCACGGCGTCGGGAACGTAGACGCCGTGGCGTCCCCACTCTCCGGTGCCCTTCCAGGCGAGGATCCCGAGCGGGACGAGGGCCCACCAGAACGGGCGCGGCCGGGGCGCGGCCCACCGCTCGCGGGCGGCGACCGCGAGCAGGGCGAGGGTCAGGGCCGGTGGGGCGTACGCGAAGAGTTGTTGGCCGGGGTTGATTCCCAGGCCGGTGCCGCCGAGCACGTCGATGACGAACCAACCTACGGTGACCGTCAGGAATATCGCCTGCAGGGTGAGGGCGGTCCGGGTCGCGCCGCACAGCCAGGCGATCAGTGGCGCGAGGGGCAGCAGGCCGAGAGCGGCCAGCTGCGGCCAGCTGGCGATGATGGCCGACATGTCGGTGGCGAGGACGGCGCCGGTGAACAGGTCCAGGGTGTGACCGGCGGGCTGGGTGCCGGCGGCGACGAGCAGGGCGGTGAGCCCGGTGGTCAGGGCCGTGGTGGTGACGGGCGTGGTGAGTCGCAGCCGGATCGCCAGGGCGATGATGTTCAGTGTCTCGTGCCAGCTGGGGTGCCGGCGGCCGTCGTCGAGGTCGAGCAGCAGTCCGAGCAGTTCCTCGCCGCGGGCGCTGCGGTGCGTGGCTGGCAGCAGCCGCAGCAGCCGCCGATATCGTCGTTCCAGGGGGCTCATGTCCGGGCTCATCCGATGGTCCCGAGGCGCGGGGCGTTGCGGGCGGCACGCTTGTTGAGGCGTTCCTCGGCGAGCCGGACCGCGGTCACCATCCGTTGGCTCTCGGCGCGGATGGCGTCTGCCCCCGCGTCGGTCAATGTGTAGAAACGACGCAGCCGGCCCTTCTCCACCTCGTCGTGGTCGGGAGCGATGAGCCCCTGGGTGACGAGGCGGTCGAGGGCCCCGTAGAGGGTGCCGGCGCGTAGCCGGATCCTGCCGTTGGTCATCTCGTCGACCTCTGTCACCAACGCGTAGCCGTGGCGGGGTTGGTCGGCGAGGGCGGAGAGGATCAGGAACGTCTGCTCACTGATGTCCATGGTCTATATATATCGTGCGGCGATATATATAGCAATGGCGTGGGCCGTGGCGGGGTCAGAGTTGGCTGCGGGCTTGATGTGCTCTTGTGGTCAGGTCCGCTGCCAGGGCCCAGGCCTCTGCCAGGTCGCGGTCCTGGGCTGTGGCGCCGGAGCCGCCCGCGGTGTCGGCGTGGACGGTGGCCAACCCGAGACGGCGCTGGATGGGCCCCTGGACCACTCGCACGCTCTGGATCCGGGCGTACGGCACGATCACCAACTGCCTGGTGAGCCGCCCGGACCGGGTGGCGAACACCCGCTCGAACAGCCCCGCGCCGAACGCGGCACGGCCCAGCGGGTGCAGCCAACGGGTCCGCCGCGGCGGCGGGCTCAGGTTGAGCGCGTCGAGGCGTACCCCGGGAAGCACCTCGGCGACGATCATCGTCGCCGTCGGCAGGTCGCCGACCGGCAGCAGCCGGTCGGGCCGGTTGCGGTCGTCGGCCTCCGCGACGGAGTAACCGGCCACCTCCAGCCGCAGCCGCAGCCAGCCCTTCATCCGCCACAGCAACGGCCAGGTGGCCCGCACGGTCTGCACCCGCTCCAGCGGCACGGTCTGCGCCCGCGTCTCCAGCAGGCCGTTGTGCACCCGCAGCGTGCCGCCGTCGCGGGCCAGCCGGAAGTTCCAGTCGTCGAGGACCCGGCGGATCGGCTGCAGCAGGACACCCGCCATCGCGGTCAGTGTGCTCGCCACCGCGACGAACGACCACGAACCGGCGGTGAGGAACTGCACCACGACGAAGGCCACACCGAACGGGAGCAGAAACGCCTGCGGGGTGAGCAGTTGGCTGATCAGCAGGTTCTGGTTGCGTACCGCGTGCAGTGGCCGGCCCGGTACGGCCGTCGGTGGCGCCGTCGCACCCGGGGCCACCGGGGCCGCCGCGTCGCCGGGCGCGGGCTGCTGCGCCACCCGCCCGGCCAGCGCCAGCAGACGCTCGCGCAGCACCGCCGCGTCGGCGACGCCGAGGTACGCCAGTGGCGCCTCGGTCTTGCCTCCGCCGACCACTTCCAGGCGCAGCTCGGCCAGGCCGGTGAGCTGGGCGAGCAGCGGCCGGACCACCTCCACGGCCTGCAACCGTTCCAACGGGATGGCCCGGGTACGCCGCCAGAGCAGCCCCTCGTACACCCGTAGTTCCCGGCCGACGACGTGGTAGCCGGTGTTGTACCAGCTGATCACCGACAGCACCGTCGCGCCGAGCGCCAGCACCGCCACCATGGCGGCGAACCAGCCGAAGCCCACCCGGGACAGCGTCGACCAGGACAGCCCGGCGATGACCACGACCAGGGACTTGGCGCCGTGCAGCACCGGGCTGAGCGGGTGCAGTCGCTGCCGGGGCTCGCCCTCGCCCCCGCCCGCTGGTGCCGGCCACGGCGCGGGCGCGCCGGGCGGCACCGGCCCAGGCGATGCCGTGCCAGACGATGCCGTGCCAGCGGGCAGCACCGGCCCCGGTGGCGTCGGGCCGGTGGGTGGCACGGTGCGCGGCTCGGGGGACCCGTCGCTCATCGGCGCGGCCCTCGGCGCGGTCGGCGGCTGCCCGCGCGGGGGTTCACAGCCCCTCCGCCCGGTCCTCGCCGAGCGCGGTGAGTCGATCGCGCAGCCGCGACGCCTCCGCCGGACGCAGCCCGGGCACCCGGGCGTCGCTCGCCGCCGCCGCGGTGTGCAACTGCACAGTGGCCAGGTCGAAGGCGCGCTCCAACGGCCCGGCGCTGACGTCGACGAACTGCATCCGCGAGTAGGGCACGATGGAGAGCCGGCGGACCAGCAGCCCGTGCCGCACCAGCAGGTCGTTCTCCCGCTCGGCGTACCCCCAGGCCCGGACCGCGCGGACGATCGCGACGGCCCGCCACGCGCCGAGCACCAGCACGACGGCCACGGCGAGCCCGAACAACCAGTGACCGCTGAACGCCCAGCCGACCCCGGTCACCGCCAGCCCGATGGCGACCACGATCGCCAGCCGGATCAGCTCCACCCAGATCAGGTCGGTCGAGATCGGCTGCCAGTTGACGGTGTCCGGCCAGGGCTCCAGTGGACCCCGACCCCCCGGCGCGGCCGTCAGCAGCGCGCCGGGCTCGGGCGGCAGGAGGCCCGGGGGCGGCAGGTCGGGCGCGCGCTGGTCGGCGGCGGGTGCCGGCCGGTGACCGGGCGGCAGCGCGCCCGGTGGCAGCGGGGCAGGCGTTGAGGCGGCCGGCGCGGTGGGCTCCGGGCCGAGCGTGCCGGGCGCCGGGAACGCGCCGGGCGGCGGGTCGACGCCGGGTGGTGCGGTGGCCGGGGTGGGCGGCCAGGACGGGGAGGTGGGGCCGGGGGAAGCCGGAGGGTCGCCGCTCACAGGTCGAGCGTAGGCGATCCGGGCACCGGAGTGACGGCACGCAGGAAGCCTCGAGCGTCGAGGAAGTCACCGAGGCTGCCCCGGTGCTCGGCGCAGGCCAACCAGGTCTTGCGCCGATCGGCGTCGTGCAGACGGGGATTGTTCCACTCCAGCGCCCAGACGGCGGCGGACCGGCAGCCCCGGGCCGAACAGACCAGGGCCTCACCGGCGGGGGAGGGGATGCTCATCCCGGCCAGTCTAGGGCGGCGGGACGGAGAGGTTGAGCGCCGGGCGACCACGGGGGGAGCCGCCCGGCGACGGGGTGAATCGTACACGCGGTGGGCCGGTCCGTGCACACCCTCGATGCGCGATTCGGCCGGTGGGGACGACGCGGCCATAATCGGCTTCTCCCCACCTCGACACTCAGCAAGGCGTGCGAGTCTTGATACCGCACGAGCCGCGACGACCGACAAACGCTGTGGAGGACCGGTGGCCCAGCCGACCATGCCCGACGCCCCGACGCCGAACGGAGCGGCACCCGCCCCGGTGACCACACCCGCGCAGGACGCCAGCCTGCTGGAGAAGGGCCTGTTCGAGATCAAACGTGTGATCGTCGGGCAGGACCGGATGGTGGAGCGGATGTTCGTCGCGTTGCTCGCCCGCGGTCACTGCCTGCTCGAAGGCGTACCCGGGGTGGCCAAGACCCTGGCTGTGGAGACCCTCGCCAAGGTCGTCGGTGGGTCCTTCGCCCGGGTCCAGTTCACCCCGGACCTGGTGCCCGCCGACATCATGGGCACCCGGATCTACCGGCAGTCCAGCGAGAAGTTCGACGTCGAGTTGGGCCCGGTCTTCGTCAACTTCCTGCTCGCCGACGAGATCAACCGGGCGCCGGCGAAGGTGCAGTCGGCGCTGCTGGAGGTCATGAGTGAGCGGCAGGTGTCCATCGGTGGGGAGAGCCACCGGGTGCCGGACCCGTTCCTGGTGATGGCCACCCAGAACCCGATCGAGCAGGAGGGTGTCTACCCGCTGCCGGAGGCGCAGCGCGACCGGTTCCTCATGAAGATCGTGGTGGGCTACCCGACCGACGCGGAGGAGCGGGAGATCGTCTACCGGATGGGCGTGGCCGCGCCCGAGCCGACGGCGGTGTTCGACACCCCGGAGCTGATCGCCCTGCAACGCAAGGCGGACCAGGTCTTCGTGCACAACGCCCTTGTCGACTACGCGGTCCGGTTGGTGCTGGCCACCCGGGCCCCGGCCGAGCACGGCATGCCCGACGTCGCGCAACTGATCCAGTACGGGGCCAGCCCGCGCGCCTCGCTCGGTCTGGTCCGGGCCACCCGCGCCCTGGCGCTGCTGCGCGGGCGTGACTACGCGCTGCCACAGGACGTGCAGGACATCGCGCCGGACATCCTGCGGCACCGGTTGGTGCTCAGCTACGACGCGCTCGCCGACGACGTACCCGCCGACCACATCGTGCAGCGGGTGATGTCGACGATCCCGCTTCCCGCTGTCGCTCCCCGGCAGCAGGCCACCCCGCCGACGATCGCGCCGCCACCGGGCGCTGGCTGGCCCGGGCAGCGCCCGTGACCTCAGCCACCCCTCGTCCGGCCCCCCTCGCCGACCGTAGCGAGGCCGTGCTGTCCCGGCTTCAGCTGCTCGTCACCCGCAAGCTCGACGGTCTGCTCCAGGGCGACTACGCCGGCCTGCTGCCCGGACCGGGCAGTGAGGCGGGAGAGTCCCGGGAGTACCGCCCCGGCGACGACGTGCGCCGGATGGACTGGCCGGTCACGGCCCGGACCACCACACCGCACGTGCGGCGTACGGTCGCCGACCGGGAACTGGAGACCTGGCTCGCGCTCGACCTCTCCGCCAGCCTGGACTTCGGGACCGGGCAGTGGCTCAAACGGGAGGTGGTGGTGGCCGCCGCGGCCGCCATCACCCACCTGACGGTGCGCGGGGGTAACCGGATCGGCGCCGTGATCGGCACCGGTGGCGGGGTGTCCGCCCCGGCCCGACGCTGGCGCGGCGGACCACCGCCGGCCGGGCCCGGGGTGCTCACCCGGCTGCCGGCGCGCTCCGGACGCAAGGAGGCGCAGGGCCTGCTGCGTGCCGTCGCCGGCACCGCCATCCAACCCGGCCGTGGTGATCTCGGCGCCCTGATCGAGATGCTCAACCGTCCGCCCCGCCGTCGCGGTGTGGCGGTGGTGGTCTCGGACTTCCTCGCGCCGGCCGAGCAGTGGGCGCGGCCGATGCGCAAGCTGCGCGTCCGCCACGACGTGCTGGCGATCGAGGTGGTCGACCCGCGTGAGCTGGAGCTGCCCGACGTGGGCGTGTTGCCGGTGGTCGACCCGGAGAGCGGCGAGCTGCACGAGGTGCAGACCGCCGACCCGCGGTTGCGGCAGCGCTACGCCGAGGCGGCCACCGCCCAACGGGCCACGATCGCCGCCGCCCTGCGCGGCGCCGGCGCGGCCCACCTGCGTCTGCGTACCGACCGAGACTGGCTGCTGGACATGGTGCGATTCGTGGCCGCGCAGCGGCACGCGCGTACCCGGGGGACGACACGATGATCCGTTTTCTGCAACCGTGGTGGCTGCTGGCTGTGCTGCCGGTCTTCGCCCTCGCCGCGTTCTACGTCTGGCGGCAGTTGCACCGCCGGGCGTACGCGATGCGGTTCACCAATGTGGACCTGCTGCGTACCGTCGCGCCGAAGGGGCTGGGCTGGCGTCGGCACGTCCCGGCGACCGCGTTCCTGCTCTGCCTGCTGGTGCTGGCCACCGCGCTGGCCCGTCCCGCTGTGGACACCAAGGAGCCGCTGGAGCGGGCCACAGTGATGCTCGCCATCGACGTGTCGTTGTCGATGCAGGCCGACGACGTGGCGCCCAACCGGCTGGAGGCGGCCCAGGAGGCGGCCAAGCAGTTCGTCAGTGAGCTGCCGGAGAGCTACAACCTGGGTCTCGTGTCGTTCGCCAAGGCGGCCAACGTGCTGGTGCCGCCGGGCAAGGACCGGGACGCGGTGACCAGCGCCATCGACGGGCTGGTGCTGGCCGAGGCGACAGCCACCGGCGAGGCGGTGTTCACCTGTCTGGAGGCGATCCGGTCGGTGCCGACCGACGGCGCGGAGGGCATCCCGCCAGCACGGATCGTGCTGCTCTCCGACGGCTTCCGGACCTCCGGTCGGGCGGTGGAGGAGGCGGCGGCGGCCGCGCAGGCCGCGAACGTTCCGGTCTCCACCATCGCCTTCGGCACCGACACCGGCCAGGTCGACATCGGCGGGCAGTTGCAGCGGGTGCCGGTGGACCGGATGGCCCTCGCCGAGTTGGCCGAGA
The DNA here is from genome assembly GCF_040649335.1 of Micromonospora sp. NPDC048986. Classification (NCBI taxonomy): domain Bacteria; kingdom Bacillati; phylum Actinomycetota; class Actinomycetes; order Micromonosporales; family Micromonosporaceae; genus Micromonospora; species Micromonospora sp. NPDC048986. The sequence continues at coordinate 38,347 of NZ_JBEZFJ010000006.1, read as the reverse complement.
CGACCGAGGGTTACTTCTACGAGGCGGCCTCGGTGAGCGAGCTGAAGCAGGTCTATCAGGACATGGGCAGCTCGATCGGGTTCCGCACCGAGCCGCGTGAGGTGACCCAGTGGTACGCCGGGGTGGCGTTGCTGCTGGCGCTCTGCGCTGGCGCGTTCAGTCTGCTCTGGTCGTCCCGGATGTTGTAGCCGGCGTGCCGGCGGCGGTCACGGACCGCCGCCGGCGCCAGCGCGGGGCAGCGCCGGCCAGCGACACTGCCGATCCGGAGTGGTCAGTGACCGCCACCGGCGAGCACGAAGACGATGGCCACCCAGACGGCGGCGAGGGTGAAGCCCAGCGGGGCGACGTAGCGGCTCATGACGGCTCCGGGTGGCGGCTGGACGGTCCGCGTGCGGGGGCGGACCGCAGGGGGTGGGGACGCGCACACGAAGTCGTGACCGGGCGGCTCCCGGCGACCGCCCGGGACCGGGCGGCGCGGCACACTCACCTCGGCGGGTGCCGACGTGGTGGGGAGCGGAGCGGGGTCAGCTCACCAGACTGAGTCGTGGCTCAGCGGGACTGACCATCGGCCCGGCCACGACTGGGAGGATCGCTATCTCGCACAGCGATCACCTCCTGCAAGTCGGGCGGGCCGGAACGTCGATGATCGTACACCTGCGGCACCGGCGGAACGCACTCGGCCGACCGGCCGGCGGCCCCTCCACCGCCCGGTTGGCGACGCCGCCCGCCACCAGCGCGTACGCCTTGGTGGGGCGACCTCGGCCGCCCCACCCGCACCACGGTGACCAGCACCACGGCGAGCAACGGCAGCCAGCAGCAGCGCGCCAGCACCCACCCCGGCCCGTCCGGGGCGGTGTGCAGACCGGGCAGCGCCAGCCCGCCGCGCGCGGTGAGCGCGGTCACCGCCACCAGCACCGGCTGGTGCCACAGGTAGATCCGGACCGCGGAGCGGTTCACCTCGGTCACCGCCCGGCCCGGCAGCGGCCGGGTCAGCAGCCGGTGCAGCGCCGGCCGGGCCAACAGCCCCAGCCCGACCTGGGTCACCGCCAGCGCCACGACCAGCAGCGACGGCGGGTTCAGGTTGGACACCCCGGCCCCGGGCACGCCGACAGCGCTCACCGGGTAGCCCAGCGCCAGCAGCGCCGCCAGCGCGACCGCCCCACCGGCGGCCAACGTGCCGCCCGCCCGCCGGCCGTCCAGCCGCCCGTCGGCGTGCGCCACACCCAGCAGGTACGGCACCGACCAGGCCGCCAGCACGGTGACCGGGGGCAGATCGGCGCCGGCCGGCAGCAGCCGGACGGCCAGGTCGACAGCGGCCACCACGGCCACCGCCGGCGCCCCGCACCGCGCCACCCCCCACCGGCGTACGGCGACGCGCAGCGGGCCGGTCACCGCGACCAGGATCACCAGCGGTAGCAGGAACCACAGCGGGCTGACCGCCAGCCGCAGCGCGACGGCGAGCGTGTCGTCCGAGGTGCCGACCACGGTGGCGGCGAGCAGCACGGCGGCACCCACGCCGAGCAGCGCCACAGTGGGCAGCAGCAGCCGGCGCAGCCGCCCCGCCAGCCAACCACCCGCGCCGCCCGGGTGGCGGGCAAGCGACCGGGTCGAGCCGAACCCGGCGGTGAAGAAGAACAACCCGAGCGTCTGCAACACCCAGGTCGCCGGGGCCAGGTCGGGCAGGGCGGTCAGCGGGCTGGCCTGGTGCAGCCCGCCGTCGCCGCCCAGCACCAGGCCGGTGACCAGCCAGTGCCCGAGCACCACCCCGCCGATGGCGTACGCCCGCAGCGCGTCGACGGCACGGTCCCGGCTCACCGGGCGTCCCCGATCCGGTCGACGTCGACGCCGCCCAGCACTACCGCCGCCACCGCGCCCAGCGCGGCGCTGCCCGACGCGAGGTAGCCGTCGTGCCCCGCCACCCCACCCACCGGCAGGGGCCGGGCACCGAACGCCGGATCGCCGGGCCGCCGGCCGAAACCCAGGCCGGGCAGGCGCACCGGCGGTACCCGGCGGATCCAGTCGGTCGGCGCCTCGGCCGCCCAGAACCGCCGCCCACCGGGCAGGTCGTCGGCGCGCTGCACCCCAGCGCCGACACCGCCGAGGCTGACCACGTCGGTGACCTGGGCCGGGGCGTCCGCCGCCGCCAGCGCCACCACCAGCGCCCCGTAGCTGTGCCCGACCAGCGTGATCGTCGCGCCCGGACGCCGCCCGGCCAGTTCCCGCAGCAGTGCGGCCAACCCGGCCGCGCCGCGCCGCGCGCTGACACCACCGGCGGCGGTCAACACCCCGTCGGGCGGGTCGTAGCCGAGCCAGGCCAGCACCGCTACCCGCGCCGCCGGCTCGCTCGCCCGCAGCTCCCGGTAGAGCTGCCCGGCCTGCACCGCCGGCGCCCGCCGGGCCACCCCGCCCAACCCGGTGTCGAAGTCGGCGAGGGTGCTGCCGACCCCCGGCACCAGCACCGCGATCCGGTCCGCGTCGGCGAGGTCGCCGAACACCTCGACCGCGCGACCGTCACCGCGCTCGTCGAACAGCAGGAACCGGCGTCCGTCGGCAGCCCAGTCCGCGTACGGGGGGCCGGCCGCGCGCATCGCCGCCGCCGTCACCGGGTACGCCTCGACGAACCCCACCGCAGTGGCCGGCTCGGGTCGGGTCGGCAGAACCAGGTTCACGCCGAGCAGCGCGGCCATCGCCACCCCGCCGGCACCTCGTCGTCGCATCACGTTCTCCCTCCGGAATGTCGTCCGAAGGGGAGAGTGCGCCCAGGGGCGGGACTCGGTCGTCGTCCCGCGGAGCCGTTCCCGGGCTGGCCCCACAGGGCTACTCGCCGGCGGCCACCAGACCCGTCTCGTACGCCAGCACCACGGCCTGGGCCCGGTCGCGCAGCCCCAGCTTGGCCAGGATCCGCCCGACGTGCGTCTTCACCGTCTGCTCGGCCACCACCAGGTCACCCGCGATCTCCGCGTTGTTGCGGCCCCGGGCGATCAACCGCAGCACCTCGGTCTCGCGGGGGGTGAGCCCGGCCAGGTCGGTGGGGCGGGGGCGGCGGCGGTCCGGGCGGGCCGCGAACTCGGCGATCAACCGGCGGGTCACCCCCGGGGCGAGCAGCGCGTCGCCGGCCGCCACCACCCGCACCGCCTGCACCAGGTCGGCCGCCGGAGCGTCCTTGAGCAGGAACCCGCTGGCCCCGGCGCGCAGCGCCTCGTACACGTAGTCGTCCAGGTCGAAGGTGGTGAGGATGAGCACCCGCGGTCGCTGCGTCGACCGGTCACCGAGCAGCTTGCGGGTGGCCTCCAGCCCGTCCATGACCGGCATCCGCACGTCCATCAGCACCACGTCCGGGTCGAGGTGGCGGGCGGCGGCCACCGCCTGCGCGCCGTCGGCGGCGTCCCCCACGACCAGCAGGTCCGGTTGGGCGGCGAGCAGCGCGCCGAAACCCTGCCGGACCATCGCCTGGTCGTCGGCGATCAGCACCCGGATCATCGGTCCCCGCCCTCCACGTCGTACGGCAACTCGGCCGCCACCGCGTAACCCCCGTCGGGCAGCGGCCCGGCGGTGAACGTACCGCCCAGCGAGGTGGCCCGCTCCCGCATGCCGGTCAGCCCGTGCCCGGAGCCGCCGTCGGCTGTCGGTCGGACGTCGGCCGGGGAGTTCTCGACGCGTACCCCCAGACCGGACCGGCCGACGCGGACGGTGACCCGCACCGCGGCGCCGGCCGCGTGGCGGGCCGCGTTGGCCAGGCCCTCCTGCACGATGCGGTACGCGGCCAGCCCGACCGGGGCGGGCACCCGGTCGTCGTCCACCGGCTGGGCGTCCAGTGTGACCGGCAGCCCGGCCCGGCGTGCCGCGTCCACCATCGCGCCCAGGTCGGAGAGGTCCGGCTGCGGGGCGGTCTGCGGCCCGGTCGTCTCGCTGCGCAGCACCCCCAACAGCCGCCGCATGTCGGTCAGCGCGTCACGGGCCGACGCGGCGATGGCGACGAACTCCGCGGCTGCCGGGGCCGGTACGTCCGTCAGCCGGTACGGGGCGGTCTCCGCCTGCACCGCGATCAACGACATGTGGTGGGCCACCACGTCGTGCAGCTCCCGGGCGATCCGGGTGCGTTCCTCCAGCACCGCGCGGCGCTCCTGCTCCCGTTCGCTCAGCTCGGCCTGCGCCGCCAGGGCGTGCCGGGACAGCCGGTTGCGGCGGATCAGGTCGCCCACGATCGCCAGCGCGCCGAGCATCAGCAGGACGGGGACCCGGTTGTCGGGATGGACCAGGGTGAGCACCGGCACCGTGCTGATCGCCACCACCCAGACCAGCACCGGCCGGTCGACCCGTGCGAAGACCACCGCCACCACAGCGATCGACCCGAGCGCCAGCGGCGGGGTCCACGGCCAGGCCTGGTCGGCGGGGGCGTTGAAGGTGCAGATCAGCAGGGCCAGCACCGTCAGCCGCCAGGCCAGCAGCGGACGCCGGGGCAGCGCCAGCAGCGGCGCCACCGTCATCGCCGCGAACAGCAGCGCGATCGGCGGCGGCAGACCCCAGTCGCTCTCCACGGTCAACGTGATCAGGAAGAGGCCGAGCGCGGCGAGCAGACCGACCGGCGCGGCGTAACGGGCCGGCCCGGGCCAACGGGCCAGCAACGGCCGTTCGGGCCGGGCGTCCGGGCCGAGCACTGTCTGCCGCAGAGCCCGCAGGGCCACCGCGATCGGATGCCGGTTCACCACCCGGAGGCTACGGGCCGACCCCGCCACGAGGCGTGCCACCAGGGGTTGATCCCCGTGTCGTACCCCGGTGTGACGCGACTCCCGTTAGCGCTTACCTGCCGGTAACGCCTAGGCTCCGACGCGTCCGTGCTGACCATTCGCAAGGGGGAACAGTGGCCCGTACCGTGCTGGTGACCGGGGGCAACCGGGGAATCGGCCTGGCCATCGCGCAGGCCTTCGCCAAGCAGGGCGACCGGGTGGCGGTCACCCACCGCAGCGGCGACGCACCCGACGGGCTGTTCGGCGTCCGCGCCGACGTCACCGACGCCGCCTCGATCGACGCCGCGTTCGCCGCCATCGAGGCCGAGCTGGGCCCGGTCGAGGTGCTGGTCGCCAACGCCGGCATGACCGCCGACACGCTGCTGCTGCGGATGTCCGAGGAGCAATTCACCGACGTGGTGGACACCAACCTCACCGGCGCGTTCCGGGTCGCGAAGCGGGCCTCCGGCAAGATGCTCCGCGCCAAGTGGGGCCGCATGATCTTCATCTCCTCGGTGGTCGGCCTCGCCGGCGGCGCCGGGCAGGTCAACTACGCCGCCAGCAAGGCCGGCCTCGTCGGCGTCGCCCGCTCGATCACCAGGGAGCTGGGCAGCCGCAACATCACCGCGAACGTGGTGGCACCCGGCTTCATCGACACCGACATGACCGCCGGCCTCTCCGGCGACCGCAAGGCGGAGATCCTCAAGTCCATCCCGGCCGGCCGGATGGCCAGCCCGGACGAGGTCGCCGCCGTGGTCACCTGGCTGGCCTCCGACAGCGCCGGGTACGTCTCCGGCGCCGTCATCCCGGTCGACGGCGGCCTCGGCATGGGCCACTAACCCTTTTGACTACGGAGGAAATCAGCGATGTCCGGACTGCTCGCCGGTAAGCGACTGCTCGTCACCGGTGTCATCACCGACGCCTCGATCGCCTTCTCGGTGGCGAAGCTCGCTCAGGAGAACGGCGCGCAGGTCGTGCTCACCGGCTACGGCCGGCTCTCCCTGGTCGAGCGGATCGCCAAGCGGCTGCCCGAGCCGGCGCCGGTCATCGAGGTGGACGTCACCAACACCGAACACCTGGCCGGCCTCGCCGACCGGGTACGCGAACACGTCGACGGCCTCGACGGTGTCGTGCACTCGATCGGCTTCGCCCCGCAGAGCTGCCTGGGCGGCGGATTCCTCGACGCGCCCTGGGAGGACGTGGCGACCGCCCTGCACGTGTCCACCTTCTCGTACAAGTCCCTGGCGATGGCGGCGCTGCCGCTGATGTCGCCCGGCGGCGCGGTCGTCGGCCTGACCTTCGACGCGACGAAGGCGTGGCCGGTCTACGACTGGATGGGCGTGGCCAAGGCCGGCCTGGAGTCCGCGTCCCGCTACCTGGCGCTGCACCTGGGCAAGCAGGGCATCCGCAGCAACCTGGTCGCCGCCGGGCCGCTGCGCACCATCGCCGCGAAGTCGATCCCCGGCTTCGACCAGTTCGAGGAAGCCTGGGCCGAGCGCGCCCCGCTGGGCTGGAGCCTCACCGACCAGGAGCCCGCCGCGCGGGCCTGCCTGGCGCTGCTCTCCGACTGGTTCCCGGCCACCACCGGCGAGATCGTTCACGTCGACGGCGGCTACCACGCCATCGGTTCCTGACGCCGCACCGTGACGCTCCCTGGTCACCGTCCGCGTGATCTACGCGTCCGGACCAGGGGGCGTCGCCGGGACGTCCCGGCCGAGGGGCGAGAATGACCCCATGTCGTACGACGCGCTGGTGCTGGTGTCCTTCGGTGGGCCCGAACGGCCCGAGGACGTGATGCCGTTTCTGCAGAACGTGACCCGGGGTCGGGGTGTGCCTCCCGAACGACTGGTCGAGGTCGCCGAGCACTACCAGCACTTCGGTGGGGTGTCCCCGATCAACCAGCAGTGCCGGGACCTGCTGTCCGCCGTCCGCGCCGACTTCGCCGCGCACGGTCTCGACCTGCCCATCTACTGGGGCAACCGCAACTGGGACCCGATGCTCGCCGACACGGTGACCCAGATGCGCGACGACGGGGTCACCCGGGCGTTGGCCTTCGTCACCAGCGCCTACGGCGGCTACTCGTCCTGCCGGCAGTACCAGGAGGACATCGCCGCCGCCCGTGCCGCCGTCGGCCCGGACGCCCCGGTGATCGAGAAGCTGCGTCAGTTCTGGGACCACCCCGGCTTCGTCGAGCCGCACGTCGACGCGGTCCGGGCGGCGCTGGACCAGCTCGACCCGGCGAAGCGGGACACCACCCGGCTGGTCTTCACCGCCCACTCCATCCCCAACTCGATGGCTGCCAACGCCGGCCCGCACGGCGGCCGGTACGAGGCCCAGCTGCACGAGACCGCCCGGCTCGTCGCCGCTGCCGCCGCACCCGACCTGGGGTACGACCTGGTCTGGCAGAGCCGCTCCGGCCCACCGCAGGTGCCGTGGCTGGAGCCGGACATCAACGACCACCTGGCCGTCCTCGCGCAGGGCGGCACCACCGGGGTGGTGGTCAGCCCGATCGGGTTCGTCTCCGATCACCTGGAGGTCGTGTGGGACCTGGACACCGAGGCGCTGGAGACGGCGAAGCAGCTCGGCCTGGACTTCGTCCGGGCCGGCACGCCGGGCACCGACCCGCGTTTCGTGACCATGGTGCGTGAGCTGGTCACCGAGCGGACCGACCCGGACGGCGCGCAGCTACGCCGCCGCCTGGGCGAGCTGCCCATGTGGGACACCTGCCCCACCGTCTGTTGCGTGCCGACCCGTCGCCCCTGACCTCTGAGGATCATCATGCATGACCGTAAGCCCGTGCAGAGTTGGCTGACCGACATGGACGGCGTGCTGGTGCACGAGGGCCAGCCGGTGCCCGGCGCGCCGGAGTTCATCAACCGGATGCGCGCCTCCGGCAAGCCGTTCCTGGTGCTGACCAACAACTCGATCTACACCCCACGGGACCTGACGGCCCGGCTCAGCCGGATGGGGCTGGACGTGCCGGAGGAGTCGATCTGGTCCTCCGCCCTGGCCACCGGCCAGTTCCTCGCCGACCAGCGGCCGGGTGGCACCGCGTACGTCATCGGTGAGGCCGGGCTGACCACGGCGCTGCACGCCGTCGGCTACGTGCTGACCGACTTCGCCCCCGACTACGTGGTGCTCGGCGAGACCCGCACCTACAGCTTCGAGGCGATCACCAAGGCCGTCCGCCTGATCAACGACGGCGCCCGGTTCATCTGCACCAACCCCGACGTGACCGGCCCGTCCGTGGAAGGCGCGCTACCCGCCGCCGGCTCGGTCGCCGCCATGATCTCCAAGGCGACCGGGGTCGAGCCGTACTTCGTGGGCAAACCCAACCCGATGATGATGCGCTCGGCGCTGAACACCATCAACGCGCACTCGGAGAGCACCGCGATGATCGGTGACCGGATGGACACCGACATCCTGTGCGGCCTGGAGGCTGGGCTGGAGACCATCCTGGTGCTCACCGGGATCAGCAGCCGCACCGAGGCGGAGCGCTACCCGTACCGCCCGTCGCGGATCATCAACTCGGTCGCTGACCTGCTCGACGAGATCTGACCTGCCCCGGTCCTCCTCGCCCGCGCGGTGCGCTAGCGCTGATGATCGTGCTTGAACCAGGATTTAGTGGTGACCCTGCGGTGGGAGGCCACTACATCCTGGATCGAGCACGATCATGGGTGTGGTGGGGCGGTGCCGGCGCGCGTCGCGGTTGGTCGTCGCGGTCCGGACGGCGGTGTTGCGGTGCTCGTGGGACGGGCTGATCAGGGGCGCAGGGGGGCGTTGCAGGCGGCCACCAGCGCCTGCCGGCAGGCAGCGGTCAGGGGGCGAAGTGCCGCGTCCCGTTGCTGCGCCTCGTAGTTGTTGATCGCACCACCCGGGGCGGCGTGCCCGGCCAACGCCAGCACCCGGTCGAGCACCGCGGCCCTGGCGAAGAGCCGGCGGGCCCGCGGGTCGAAGCCCGGTGGGAGGTCGGTGGTGCCGTCCGGGCGGCGGAGCGCAGCCAGCGCACCGGCCAGCTCGGGCCGCCACTGGGCGACGTCGAGGCGGGTCAGCACGGCGGTCGTCTCGGCCAGCGCGGCGGCCAACTCGGCCTCCGCCTCGGCGGCGCCAGGCAACGAGAGTGACGCGGCGTGGGCGTTGGCTGGCAGCGGGTAGACCCGCCAGAGCACCGTCTCGAAGCAGTCTCCGGAGCCGGAGGTGTGCAGCCGCACCTGGGGGATCAGCCCGAGCCCACCGGCGACGACCGCCTCGCCCGTGACCAGCGCCGCACCGGCGAAGTCCCCGGGGCCGGGCAGACCCCGGGGGTCGCCCGGCGCGGGCAGCACCAGGCGGATCTCGTCCGGGGAGAGCTTGGCCAGGGTGGGCAGCGCGGCGCCCAGCGGGACGTCGGTCCAGGTGCCCGGGGCGTCCGCAACGAGGTGTTCCTCGTCGCCGGCGATGGCGTCGGCGACCTCGTCGTAGGGCACCAACCCGGCGCGCCACGCGCGCACCCAGGCAACGAACCGGCTGGACCGGCGCGGCGCGAGCGTGGCCGCGCCCGTTGCGGGGGTGGACATGCCGAAAGGGTACGTGGTCACGACCGGCCCTGTCTCGGCTGCCGCTCCGGTCGCCCGGCCTGCCCCCAACTGCCCTGTTCGCCCCATCCTGCCTGACCTGCGCCCACCCCCCGCCATCACCCCGCCGCCCACCCGCGGCTCAGGTCGATCATGGGGTCGTGGTGGGGGACAACTCCCGATCGCGAGTGTTCTGTGAGGCACCACAACTGCATGATCGGCGGAGGGGATGGGGTGGCGGGGCGGCTGTGGGCGTGGCGCGGTGTGTCGGGGGCGAGGTGAGTGGGGGCTGGGTTTAGCGTGATCGACATGGCGGGGCGATACGGCGAGGACGTGTTGGCGGGCGACTGGCGACGGCGCAAGGTCACCCCCGAGGTGGACGCCGAACCGGAACTCGTGGTCGAGGATGCCGACTCCGGGTTCTGCGGAGCGGTGGTGGGCTTCGAGGCCGGAGCTGTGGTGTTGGAGGACCGGCACGGTAGGCGGCGCAACTTCCCGCTGCTGCCGGCGGCGTTCCTGCTCGACGGTCGTCCGGTGACGCTGCGCCGCCCGACCCGCGCCGCGGTGCCGGCGGCCCGTCGGCGGACCGCGTCCGGCTCGGTCGCCGTGGACAACGTCCGGGCCCAGGTGGCGAAGGCCAGCCGAATCTGGGTGGAGGGCATCCACGACGCCGCGCTGGTCGAGCGGATCTGGGGCGACGACCTACGGATCGAGGGCGTGGTGGTCGAGCCGTTGGACGGCATCGACGCCCTCGACGCCGAGGTACGCGACTTCGGTCCCGGCCCGACCCGACGCCTCGGCGTGCTCGTCGACCACCTGGTGCCGGGCAGCAAGGAGAGCCGGATCGTCGCCCGGGTGAACTCGCCGCACGTGCTGGTGACCGGGCATCCCTACGTGGACGTGTGGCAGGCGGTCAAGCCGGCCGCGTTGGGCATCGCGGCCTGGCCTGTGGTGCCGCCGGGGCGGCCGTGGAAGGAGGGCGTCTGCGCGGCCCTCGGGGTGGCCGAGCCGACCGACATGTGGCGGCACATCCTGTCCCGGGTGAACAGCTTCGCCGACGTGGAGACCCCGCTGATCAACGCCATGGAACGCCTCATCGACTTCGTCACCGAGCCGGCCTGACCGCCTGGTCCGCCGAATCCGCGCAGCGGCGGTTCAGGGAACCTCGTCCGGGCTGCGGGTGAAGAGGAACGTGGCGATGTCGACAGCCCGCGCCAGTCCGTTGTCGTCGCGCAGCACCGACAGGATCTCGCCGTTCTCCGGGCCGGAACGTCCCCGCCAGCGGTCCGTCCCCTCGGCGATGAACCGGCTCACCCGCTCACCGCGTACGTGGGCCAGCAGGTCACCAGCGTCCCAGCTCAGGTCCAGCGAAGTGCCCATCCACCACCAGCGGCCGGTCAGCTCGGCCAACTCGGCGCCCGGCGCGGCGGTGGCCGGTCGCCACGGCTGCGTGAACGCCGGTTCGGCGTCCAGCACCGTGGTGAGTAGCTGGCGGCCGAGCCCGGTGATCGGGAAGCCGTACGAGTTGGCGAAGCCGACCACTGCGGTGCGGCTGGCTCGGTGCACCACGAGGGCGGCCACGTACCCGGGCATCGAGCCGCCGTGCCCGACGTACACACGCTCGCCGTCACGGTAGAGCTCCAGCCCCAGGCCGTGCCCGCCGGTCCAGGAGTCGAGATCGCTGATCACCACGGGGGCACACATCTCGGTCAGCGTCTCGCCGGCCAGCACCGCCGGGTCGGGGTCGGCCAGGAACGCGGCCCAGCGTCCCAGGTCCTCGATCGTCGACCAGAGTTGGCCGGCGGGGGCCATGGCGCCGGTGTCGGTACGGGGTTCCTCGCGCAAGGTGCCGTGCCAGGGGTGGACGACGTAGCCACGGGCGTACGGCTCGGTGGCCGCGTAGGTGGTGCGGCGCAGGCCCAGCGGGGTGAGGATCCGTTCGTCGAGCAGGTCGGCCCACTGTTTCCCGGTGAGCCGTTCGAGCAACCCGCCGAGCAGCCCGTACGCCAGGTTGGAGTAGTGGTACGCGCGGTGTGGCGGGTAAGCGATCTTGTCGGCGTCGACCCCGGCGAGCAGTGTGCTGAGATCGACGCCCGCCGCCCGCTCCCACCAGTCGCCCTCGGGTTCGCGTTGGATGCCGCTGGCGTGGCCGAGCAGTTGGCGCACTGTGAGCGTGCCCACACCGGTGCCCGGCAGGTGCTGCTCCAGCCGGTCGTCCACTGCCAGTTGGCCGGCGTCGCGCAACTGCATGATCAGGGTGGCGGTCATCGTCTTGCTGATCGAGCCCACCCGGTACTGCAGGTCGACATCCGGGCGGGGGTGTTCGCCGGCGACCGCCACATGCGCCAGCGTGCCGTCGCGGACCACGCCCAGCACCAGTGACGGGGTGTGACCGTCGGCCTGTGCCTGGGCGACCCGGGTGTCGATCTGTCGGGCGGTCTCGGGTAGCAGGGTCAACGGAGTCTCCTCGGGTCGGGCCGCCGATTCGTCGTGTTCTGACGGGCCGGAAAGGGTCTCGCAGAGCCTACTGATCTTCGCGAGGAGGCCGCGCGTGCATTTGCGTGTCACGATCGGGGGGTGGACGCCGTGGTGTGGATCGTTTTGGGTGTGCTGCTGGCCGTCGCCGAGATTTTCACGACGACGCTATTTCTGATCATGTTCGGGGCCGGTGCGTTCGCCGCCGCCGGTGCTGCCGCCCTGGGCGCGCCGGTCGCCGTGCAGGCGCTGGTCTTCGCCGTGGTGTCGGCGCTGAGCCTGGTGGTGGTCCGACCGGTTATCCGGCGGCACAGCCGCTCCGCGCTGGAGAGTGGCGAGCAACCGTTCGGCGTGGAGGCGATCGAGGGCTCCACGGCGCTGGTGCTGGAACGGGTGGACGCCGAGCAGGGTCTCGTCAAGATCGACGGTGAGTTGTGGAGCGCCCGGTCGTACGACACGACACAGGTCTACGACCCCGGTCAACGGGTTCGGGTGATAAAGGTCCGGGGCGCGACAGCCCTGGTGTGGCAGGACGATGTTTCTTCCGCCGGCGAGCTGCCGGAATCGAGAGGGTGAACGGGATGACCTTAATCGGGGTGGTGGTGATCGCGGTGGCGTTGATCGCCGTGATAACGCTGGCCAAGGCGGTACGGATCGTGCCGCAGCAGCGCCAGGACGTGGTGGAACGGCTCGGCAAGTACAAGCGCACCCTCAGCCCCGGCCTCAACCTGCTGGTGCCGTTCATCGACGCGGTCCGTACCAAGGTCGACATGCGGGAGCAGGTGGTCAGCTTCCCGCCGCAGCCGGTGATCACCTCGGACAACCTGGTGGTCTCGATCGACACTGTCCTCTACTTCAAGGTGGTCGACTCGGTCCGGGCGACCTACGAGATCTCCAGCTTCCTCCAGGCCATCGAGCAGCTGACCGTCACCACGTTGCGTAACGTGATCGGTTCGCTCGATCTGGAGCGGGCGCTGACCAGCCGGGACGAGATCAACCGGCACCTCTCGGGTGTGCTGGACGAGACCACCGGCCGCTGGGGCATCAAGGTGACCCGGGTCGAGATCAAGGCGATCGAGCCGCCGGCCAGCATCCGCGACTCGATGGAGAAGCAGATGCGCGCCGAGCGGGACCGCCGCGCGGCGATCCTGACCGCCGAGGGTCACAAGCAGTCGGTGATCCTCACCGCCGAGGGTGACAAGCAGTCGGCGGTGCTGCGCGCCGACGGTGACCGCCAGGCCCGGATCCTGCAGGCCGAGGGTCAGGCGAAGGCGATCCGTACGGTCTTCGACGCGATCCACCAGGCCAACCCGAGTCAGAAGGTGCTCGCGTACCAGTACTTGCAGGCTCTGCCGCAGATCGCCCAGGGCAGCGCCAACAAGGTCTGGATCGTCCCGGCCGAGCTGACCAAGGCCCTGGAGGGGATGGGTGGCGCGCTCGGTGGGCTGAGCCAGATGGTCGGGGACCTGCCCGCACCGGAGGCCGCGGACCAGGCGAGCCAGGTCGAGCGCGAGGCCGCGGAGGCGGCGCAGGCCGCGGCGGACGCGGCCCAGCAGATCCACGACGAGGTACGCGTCGCCGAGGCGCAGGCCACCGGCGGCAAGGGGCGGCAGGGGCTGCCCGCACCGGAGCCGGTGTCGCCGACCAGCCTCGTCGAGGACCCGGCCGACCAGCCTGAGCGCGGCTGATCACGGGTTAATACGAGAAAGACTCATGGGGCGCTCCGACGCCTGCCACGATCGGTCCTAGGACGGGTGGTGACCAGGCAATCGGGGCGCCCCGGCGCGTCGGTGCACCGCTCGACGACGAGCGAGGTGACGCATGAAGGATCCGGCGAATCGGATGTGGTCCTCGGCCCCGGTGCCCGGCGCACATGACCCGGTCGCCCCACTGGGCTCGCGGCGCAGCGGTGGCGGGTTCGGTGTACTGCCCTTCGTCGGTGAGCCGACCCCGGGCGCTCCCGCCACGAACGCCAGTTGGGCGTGGTCGGTGCGCCGGTTCGCGCGGGCGGCGGTCTGGCTGCTGCCCGCGTACGCCATCCTCTACGGCGCGGTGGCGATGGCCAGCGACGGAGGCGTGGGCAACGACCCCTATCCGGCCAACGGCCGGGCGGTGTACCTGATCGGCTGGGTGGCCGCGGTCTGGCTCGGCCTGCTCGCGCTGCTGGCCCTCACCGGGCTGCTGGCCGCGACCCGCAGCCGCCGGGTGGCCGCCGCCGGGCTGCTGGTCAGCATCGCCGGCACCGTGCTGATGCTGCCGTTCGCCGGGTTCGAGGAGCAGACGCCGGTCTTCGGCACCACCGCGCGGTCGCTGGTCCTGCTCGGCGCGACGTTCTACAGCGCGGGCTGGTTCCTCACCGGGTGGGCGGTGGCCCGCTCGGGCACCTTCAGCCTCGGCGACGGCGTCATGTTGATCATCGCTGCGCCGCTGCTCGGCCTCGGCGGTGCTCTGATCGGCTCGTTGCAGACCTTCGGCGCGATCTTCGTGCTGATCGCCGGCATCGGCATCGGCTACCGCTCCGGCCGCCTGATGCCCCGCGAAACCGCCAGAGACGCCGCCACCGCCAGCCTGAGTACCCCAAACCCCTAACCCACCCCCACCCCCCACACCCCACCCACCCCACCCCCCTCGCGCCCGTTGATCATGAAGTTATTGCGCTCGGCTGCGGCGTGTCGTGGCAATAACTTCATGATCAACGCGGGTCAATCGCCGGGTCCGCGCCCGGCCGGGTCGGAGGGGTGGGGTGGGAGTTGGCTGGTGGGTGGGCGTGAAGTTGCTGACAATCGCGGGGTGGGGGTGGTCGGTTGGCGGCTTTCATGGCAATCCTGGGTTGCATGGCCGCCCCCCGCTCGCCGCTGTCGCGGCTGTTCACAGTGCTGCTCGCCGGCGTGTTGGCCGGGCTCGTCCTGGCAGTCGCCGCGCTGCCGGGCAACCTGCTGCTCGGGCTCACCGCCCGCTCCGCGCTCGGGTCGTACGCCGCGTTGCCGGCCTCGCTGAAGACCCCGGCCACGCCGCAGCGTTCGTACCTCTACGCCAACGACGGCAAGACGCTGATCACCACGTTCTACGACGTGAACCGCACCGACGTCCCCCTGTCGGAGATCGCCCCGGTCATGCGGCAGGCGATAGTGGCGGCCGAGGACCGGCGCTTCTACGACCACGGTGGCGCGGACCTGCGCGGCCTGGCCCGGGCGTTGGTGGCCAACGTCAAGGGTGGCGGCACCGAGCAGGGCGGCTCGACGCTGACCATGCAGTACGTCCGTAACGTGCTCAAGACCGATCCCACCCGCACCGCCGAGGAACGCGCCGCCGCCACCGATCCGACCGTGGGCCGCAAGATCCAGGAGATCCGGTACGCGAGTGCGCTGGACAAGAGCCTCGGCAAGGACGAGATCCTCGACAGGTACCTGAACATCGCCTACTTCGGCTCCGGGGCGTACGGCATCGCGGCGGCCAGCCAGCGGTACTTCGGCAAGCCTCCGGCGCAGCTGACCCTCGCCGAGTCGGCCCTGCTGGCCGGTCTGGTGCAGTCCCCGGACGCGTACAGCCCGATCAGCGGCGACAAGGACGAGGCGCTGGCCCGCCGGTCGTACGTGCTGGACTCGATGGTCGCCACCAACGCGATCACCGCCGCGCAGGCCGCCCAGGCCAAGGCGGAGCCGCTGGCCCTGCACCCCACCGCCCAGCCCAACGGCTGCACCGCCGTCTCCCAGGGCCACGACGACTGGGGTTTCTTCTGTGACTACCTGCGCCAGTGGTGGCTGACCCAGCCGGCCTTCGGTGCCACCGTCGCGGAGCGCGAGCAGGCACTGCGGTCGGGCGGCTACACGGTGGTCACTTCGCTGGACCCGAAGATCCAGGCCACCGGGCAGCAGCAGGCCACCAAGGTCTACTCCTACGACAACAAGCGCGCCCTGCCGATCGCGGCGGTCCAGCCGGGCACCGGGCGGGTGTTGGCGATGGCAGTCAACAGGCACTACAGCCTCGCCGACAACCCGGCCGGGCAGGCGAACTACCCGAACACCGTCAACCCGCTGATCTCCGGCGGAGCCAGCGTCGACGGGTACCAGGCGGGTTCCACGTTCAAGCTGTTCACCATGCTCGCCGCGCTGGAGTCGGGCCGTACCCTCTCCACCGGTTTCGACGCGCCCGCCAAACTGCCCACCCGGTACGCCGCCGAGGGGCCGGGCAGCTGTGACGGCCACTGGTGCCCGGCGAACGCCAACCCGGACTGGATGGACGGGTACCGGATGATGTGGGACGGCTTCGGCCGCTCGGTGAACACCTACTTCGTCTGGCTGGCCGAACAGGTCGGCCAGGACAAGGTGGTCAAGATGGCGCAACGGCTCGGCATCACGTTCCGCGCCGACTCGGACGCCGCCTTCGCCAAGAACAACGCCGCTAACTGGGGTTCGTTCACCCTGGGCGTGGCGGCCACCACCCCGCTGGACCTGGCCAACGCGTACGCCACGGTGGCCGCCGACGGCACCTACTGCACGCCGGTCCCGGTGGTCTCGGTGACCGGCCCGGACGGCACGAAGGTGCCGGTGGGGCAGCCCTCCTGCAAGCGGGTGCTCGACGCCGACGTCGCCCGTGCCGCGACCGACGCGGCGCGCTGCCCGGTGGGTCAGCAGTCGGCGTTCGGGCAGTGCAACGGTGGCACCGCCACCGGTGTGAACGACATCCTCGACGGCCGACCGGTGGCTGGTAAGACGGGTAGCTCGGAGCAGAACTCCACCGAGACGTTCGTCGGCTTCACCCCGCAGGTCGCGGTGGCCGGTATCGCCGCCAACCCGGACGACCCGGCCGACTCGGTGGGCTCGGCGGTGCAGACAAAGGTGATCGACGCGGTCGCCCGGGTCATCGCCACCGCAGTGAAGGGCCAACCGGAGAAGGCGTTCGCCGCACCGAGCCACGAGCTGGCCGGCGACCCGCACCGCCCGGTGGAGCGGGCACCCGCTGCCCCGCAAGGCCCGCGAGCCCGGGACGACGATCGCCTTTCCCCGCTGGAACGCTGGCTGAATCGCCGAGGCTGACCCCCGCCCCTCCCACCCCGACCTCAC
This sequence comes from Micromonospora sp. NPDC048986, assembly GCF_040649335.1. NCBI lineage: Bacteria > Bacillati > Actinomycetota > Actinomycetes > Micromonosporales > Micromonosporaceae > Micromonospora > Micromonospora sp. NPDC048986. Next base: position 21,529 of record NZ_JBEZFJ010000006.1, on the reverse strand, counting down.
CCCTCCCGCCCCCGCGATCTTGCACTTTCGGTCGCCGAATTGGACCCTCTTGCGGCTCTTGTCGGTGCAGGAAGTGCAAGATCGCGGGGGCGGAGCGGGGCGGAGCGGGGCGGGGCGGGGCGGGCGCGGGATGGGGCGTGGTTTCAGGGTTGGCGGCGGCGGGGGCGGTAGCTGGCCACTGTGGCGGGGATGCCGCGGCGGATGATTCCGGCCCAGTCGGTGTCGCCGCGTAGCACCGCGGCGGCGGTCTTACGGGCCTGCTCGACTGTGAAGTGCGGTGGCAGCATCAGCTCCGCCGGGTCGACCAGGGCGTTGATCACCACCGGTCGGTCGGCCGTGAGCGCCCGGTCCCAGACGTCGCGTACCTGATCCGGTGAGTCGATCAACTCGCCGTGCAGCCCGAGCACCTCCGCCCACTGGTGGTAGGCGATGTCCGGCAACTGCTGGCTGTCCGGGAACATCGGTGTCCCCTCGGTGGAGCGCTGTTCCCAGCTGACGAACGCCAGATCCCGGTTGTTGAGCACCAGCACCACGAAGCGTGGGTCGGCCCAGCCGCGCCAGTACTTCGCCACGGTGATCAGCTCGTTGACGCCGTTCATCTGCATGGCGCCGTCGCCGATCAACGCGACCAGCGGCCGGTCCGGGTGGGCGAACTTGGCGCTCAGCGCGTACGGCATGGCGCCGCCCATGGACAGCAGCGTGCCGGAGAGGCTGGCCAGCATGCTGGGGCGTACCTGGATGTGTCGGGCGTACCAGGCGGTGGTGGTGCCGCAGTCGACGGCGAGCAGCACGTCGTCGGGCAGCCGTTCGTTCAGCGTGTGGAACAGCAACTGCGGGTTGACCGGGTCGGCGGTCTGCTCGGCCAGGTCGTGTTGCACCCGACGCCACGCCGAGGTGGCCTCGGTGACCTCCGCCCGCCAGGCGGTCGGCGCGGGGCCGGGGCCCAGCTCGTTCAGCAGCGCCCGCAGGGTGGGGCGGGCGTCGCCGGTCAGGTTCACCTCGGTCGGGTAGCGCAGCCCGAGCTGGGTGCCGTCCACGTCGATCTGCACCGCGCGGGCCTGCCCGGGCGGCGGGTAGAACTCCGAGTACGGCATGTTGCTGCCCACGATCAGCAGCCTGTCGCAGCCGCTCATCAACTGCCAGCTCGGTCGGGTGCCGAGCAGTCCGATCGCGCCGGTCACCCACGGTTCGCGGTGGTCGACGGCGGTGAAGCCGAGCAGCGCGGTGGCCACGCCGGCCCCGAGCCGATCAGCGATCTCGCGGACCTCGTCGCGCGCGCCGAGGGCGCCCTGGCCGACCAGCATGGCCACCCGCTGCCCGCCGCGCAGGACCTCGGCCGCCCGGCGTACGTCGGCCTCCGGTGGCACTGTCGGTGTGCTGCTCGGCGCGTTGCTGGTCTGGTAGTAGCCGTGCGCGTGCGGCGGGTTCGGCACGGCCGGCTCGTCCTGGATGTCCAGGGGTAGGACCAGGGCGGTGACGGTACGCCGGGCCAACGCCGTCCGGCACGCCCTGTCGACCAGGTGGCGGACCTGCGCCGGATTGTCGAGCTGGGCCAGGAACGCCGCTGCCACGTCCTTGTAGAGGGCGAGCAGGTCCACCTCCTGGTAGTAGCCGCCCCCCTCGGCGGTGGTCGCTGTGTGCCCGACCAGGGCGATCACCGGTTGGTGGTCGAGCTTCGCGTCGTACAGGCCGTTGAGCAGGTGGATCGCGCCCGGCCCGCTGGTGACCAGGGCGCAGCCCAGCGGCCCGCCGCCGTACTTGACGTGCGCGGAGGCGGCGAACCCGGCGGTCTCCTCGTGGCGGACCTGGATGAACTGGGCCCGCCCGTTGGTGCGTTGCAGGGCGGAGGTCATGCCGTTGATGCCGTCGCCGGGGTAGCCGAAGTAGCGGTGCACACCCCAGCTGAACAGCCGCGACACGATGTGGTCGGCGACGGTCGGACGCCGGGGCAGAGCGCCCGCTTCGTCCGGCGTGGTGTCGTCTGCGCTCACCTGGTTGGTCCTTCCCGTCGCGTCCGATGCTACGCCGGTCATTCCCCTTCTTATTCGGACAAAACACATCGTCGAGCGGGCGTCGGAGCGCGCTGCCCGGCGTCCGGCAGAATCGTCCGGTGCCCGTACACCAGATCACCGACCCTGACGACGACCGGATCGCCGACTACCGGGCGCTCACCGACGTCGAGCTGCGCACCCGCTGGGAACCGCCGCACGGCCTGTTCATCGCCGAGGGGGAGCTGGTGCTGCGCCGGGCGTTGCGCGCGGGCTATCCGGCCCGGTCGTACCTGGTCGACGCCAAGCGGGTCGACCAGCTCGCCGACCTGGACACCGGCGACGCTCCGGTGTACGCCGCGACCCAGGACGTGCTGCAACGGGCCACCGGCTTCCACGTACACCGGGGGGTGCTGGCGTCGTTCCACCGCCGGCCGCTGCCGACGGCGGCCGAGGTGCTCGCCACCGCGCGCCGGGTCGTCGTCCTGGAGGACGTGAACAACCACACCAACCTGGGCGCGATCTTCCGGGGGGCCGCCGCGCTCGGTGTCGACGCGGTGCTGCTCTCGCCGACCTGCGCCGACCCGCTCTACCGGCGCAGTGTCCGGGTCAGCATGGGCGAGGTCTTCGCGATGCCGTACGCGAAGCTCGACAGCTGGCCCGAGGGCCTGGACCAGGTACGGGAGGCCGGCTTCACGGTGCTCGCCATGACGCCCGCGCCGGACGCCGTACCGATCCAGCGGTTGACCCCGGCGCAGCGGGAGCGGGCGGCGTTGCTGCTCGGCGCGGAGGGCCCCGGCCTCACCGCGGCGGCCCAGGCCGCCAGCGACGTGCGGGTGGTGCTGCCGATGCGGCGCGGCGTCGATTCGTTGAACGTGGCCGCCGCGGCGGCGGTGGCGTTCTGGGAGCTGGGACGCGACGACCCGCCGTTTGGCGGCGAGTAGACCGCATCAGCTTGCATGGCCATGCGTTCTATTGCATAATTTTCCCCGTGTCCAAGGTTCTCACCTCCCTGCCCACCGGCGAACGTGTCGGCATCGCCTTCTCCGGCGGCCTCGACACCTCGGTCGCTGTCGCGTGGATGCGCGACAAGGGCGCCATTCCCTGCGCCTACACCGCCGACATCGGCCAGTACGACGAGCCCGACATCGCCTCGGTGCCCGGTCGTGCGCTCAGCTACGGCGCCGAGCTTGGCCGCCTGGTCGACTGCCGCGCCGCCCTGGTCGAGGAGGGCCTGGCCGCGCTGACCTGCGGGGCCTTCCACATCCGCACCGGCGGACGGGCCTACTTCAACACCACCCCGCTGGGCCGCGCCGTGACCGGCACCCTGCTGGTACGCGCGATGGTCGCCGACGACGTCCAGATCTGGGGCGACGGCTCGACCTTCAAGGGCAACGACATCGAGCGGTTCTACCGCTACGGCCTGCTGGCCAACCCGATGCTGCGCATCTACAAGCCGTGGCTCGACACCGCCTTCGTCACCGAGCTGGGTGGGCGTAAGGAGATGTCCGAGTGGCTGCTGGAGCGCGGCCTGCCCTACCGGGACAGCACCGAGAAGGCGTACTCGACCGACGCCAACATCTGGGGCGCCACGCACGAGGCGAAGACCCTGGAGCACCTCGACACCGGCATCGAGACTGTCAACCCGATCATGGGCGTCCGGTTCTGGGACCCGTCGGTGGAGATCCCGACCGAGGACGTCACCATCGGCTTCGACCAGGGTCGCCCGGTCACCATCAACGGCAAGGAGTTCGGCAGCGCCGTCGACCTGGTGCTGGAGGCCAACGCCATCGGCGGCCGGCACGGCCTGGGCATGTCCGACCAGATCGAGAACCGGATCATCGAGGCCAAGAGCCGGGGGATCTACGAGGCGCCCGGTATGGCGCTGCTGCACTACGCGTACGAGCGGCTGGTCAACGCCATCCACAACGAGGACACCCTGGCGAACTACCACAACGAGGGTCGCCGCCTCGGTCGGCTGATGTACGAGGGCCGCTGGCTGGACCCGCAGGCGCTGATGCTGCGCGAGTCGTTGCAGCGGTGGGTCGGCACGGCGGTCACCGGCGAGGTGACGCTGCGGCTGCGCCGGGGCGAGGACTACTCGATCCTGGACACCACCGGCCCGTCGTTCAGCTACCACCCGGACAAGCTGTCGATGGAGCGTACCGAGGACTCGGCGTTCGGCCCGTCGGACCGGATCGGCCAGCTCACCATGCGCAACCTGGACATCGCCGACTCGCGGTCGAAGCTGGAGCAGTACGCCTCCCTCGGCCTGGTCGGCGGCGGGAACCCGCAGCGGATGATCGGCGCGGCGCAGGCCGCCTCGACCGGGTTGATCGGCGCGATGCCCGAGGGCGGCGCGGAAGCCATCGCCTCCCGGGGCGTCGCCTCGGCTGAGGACGAGGCGCTCGACCGCGCCGCTATGGAGTTCGGCGTCGACTGACCCCTCGCGCCGGTGGCAAGTCGAGTTCCGGCGTCACGGACGGTAGCGTGTCGGCCGTGTTCCCTACCGTCCGTGAGGTCCTCGCCCTGGACCCGGTCCGCCACGGCGCGCCCCGCGTGGTCGCCGGCGACGAAGGGCTGGACCGACCCGTCCGCTGGGTGCACGTCGCCGAGGTGCCGGACATCGCCACCCTGCTCGGCGGTGGCGAACTGGTGCTCACCACCGGCATCGGTCTGCCCGCTGACGACGCCGGGTTGCGCGCGTTCATCGGTGACCTCGCCGACGTCGGAGTCTCCGGGCTCGTCGTCGAGCTGGGCCGCCGGTACGGCAGCGGGGTGCCCCGGGTGATGGCCGCCGCCGCCGAGCGGCGTGGGTTGCCCCTGGTGGAGCTGCGCCGGGCCACCCCGTTCGTCCGGATCACCGAGGCGGTGCACGCGCTGATCGTCGACGCGCAGCTCACCGAACTGCGCGCCACCGAGGAGATCCACCAGCGGTTCAACGACCTGTCGGTGGAGGGCGCCGACGCCGCCGAGGTGATCCGACAGACCGCCGAGCTGTCCGGTTGCCCAGTGGTGCTGGAGAACCTGTCCCGGCAGGTGCTCGGGTACGACCCGGCGGGCGAGAGCGCCGAGCTGCTGCTGGACGGCTGGGAGCAGCACTCCCGGCGGATCCGCCCGGCCGGGCGGACCGCGTACGACCCGGACAGCGGCTGGCTGGTGACCACCGTCGGCGCCCGGGGGCAGGACTGGGGTCGGCTGCTGCTGCGCTGGCCGGCCAGCGGCGACGTGCCCGGCGCCCAGGCCGTCGAACCGACGGCGGGCTCGCCCACCCGGCTCACCATCCTGATCGAGCGGGCCGCGTCCACTCTCGCGCTCGGCCGGCTGATCCGCCGCGACGCCGAGGGCCTGGAGCGGCAGATCCACCGCACTCTGCTCACCGCGCTGCTCGACCACTCCCGCCCGGTGGACGAGGTGGGGCTGCGGGCAAAGGCGCTCGGCGTGGTGCTCGACCGGCGGCACCTGGTCGGCGTGATGGTCCGGCACCGCGCCGACGACCCCGCCGGGGAGGTCGGCCCCGAGGCCAGCCAGGCCCGGCTACGCGATCTCTCCGAGGCGGTCGGCCAGGCCCTGCGGGAGGCGAAACTGACCGCGCTGACCAGCGCCGTCGACGACAACTCGGTGGGCGCGCTGCTGGCCCTGCCGGACCCGGCCGCCGAGGACCGCGCGCTGTCCGCGTTCGCCAGCGCCCTTCGTCAGGTACGCCTCGACGCCGGCACCGGCCGACCGGCACCCGGTGTCGAACCGGCGCGGGCCGCCTCCGGCGTCGACGTGTCCCGCTCCGCAGCCGACGCTTCCCGTGCGGCAGTCGGCGTCGATCCGGCCCGCACGGGCTTCGGCGTGGATCCGACCCGCGCGGCGTTCGGTGTCGAGGCCGCTCGGTCGGGGGCCGGTGTCGACCCGTTCCGGGGAGCTGGCCAGGGTGGCGTGATCGTGGCCGCCGGCTCCGGAGTGGGCACACTGCGGGAAGCCCGACGGTCGCTGGTCGAGGCGCGGCAGATCGCCGAGGCGGCCCGGCGGGACCGGCGTGACCTGCCGATCTTCCGGCTGCCGCACGTCGGTCTGGCCGGGCTGCTGCACCTGCTGCGCGACGAGCCCCGCCTACAGACGTTCGTGGAGCGCGAACTCGGCGCGCTCCTGGAGTACGACGCCCGGCACCCCCGGGAACGGCTGCTCGACACCCTGCGCGCCTACCTGGAGCAGGGGCGCAACAAGTCCGCCGGCGCCGCCGCCGCCCACCTGTCCCGGCCGGCCTTCTACGAACGCCTGGCCCGCATCGCCCGCATCCTCGACGTGGACCTGGACTCGGTAGAGGCCAGCCTCTCCCTACACGTGGCCCTACTGGCCCTGGAAGCAGTCCGCACCCCCTAACCCCAGGGCCGGACTCCACCCTGCCCCACCCCCGCCCCGCCCCACCCCCGCCCGCGTCGATCAAGGAGTTGTGGTGGGGGGCAAACGTCGCGAAAACGTCTATTGCGCCCACCACAACGCCATGATCGACGCGTGCGGGGTCGGCCTGGCGTAGGGGTGGGCATAGGAGGCCGGGACGCTATCGAGTTGATGTCGTAAACGAATCGCTCGGCTCGGCTCGGCTCGGCGCGGCTGGGCGCGGCGCGGCGCGGCCCGGCGCGGCGCGGCGCGGCGCGGGTCAATCGTGCCCTGATTCGTTTACGACATCAGCTCCAAAGGAGCAGGGGCACACTCCCTGGTGCGGTGCGGTGCGGTGCGGTGCGGTGCGGTGCGGTGCGGTGCGGTGCGGTGCGGTGCGGTGCGGTGCGGTGCGGTGCGGTGCGGTGCGGTGCGGTGCG
>NZ_JBEZFJ010000006.1:0-14640 GCF_040649335.1 Micromonospora sp. NPDC048986 | reverse complement strand
GTGCGGTGCGGTGCGGTGCGGTGCGGTGCGGTGCGGTGCGGTGCGGTGCGGTGCGGTGCGGTGCGGTGCGGTGCGGTGCGGTGCGGTGCGGTGCGGGGCGGGGCGGGGCGGGGCGGGGCGGGACGGGGGAAGTGGGTCCGCTTCCGAGTCAGGTGAGGGTGGTCAGGGCTTTTGCGTAGGTGGGGGGGATGTGGTTGGGGCCGCCGGGGGTGAAGACGTCCGAGTTGGCCACTGCCGACCAGGCGGTCTCCGGGACGGCGTCGACCAGGGCCTGGATCACCGGGGCGTCGCGCCACTGGTCCTGCTCGGCGAGCAGGCCGAGGGCCACCACCGACTCCTCGACCTCGCCCACACACTCGAACGGCTTGTGCCCGTCCACGCCCAGCAACTCGCGGTAGCCGGGGATCTGCGACTCGTCGGCCAGCAGGTCACCACCGAAGATGTGGGTGACCCGCTCCCGCGGCATGAACGGCGCCATGGCCAGGAAGACGAAGCGGCACTTCGGGCAGTCGCGGCACCAGCGCTCACTCGCGTCGCGCAGCTTGAACGCCTGGTTGCAGCTGGTCACCACGTCGTCGTACCGGGTGAACTCGGCGAACAGCCGGGCGATGTGCAGCTCGGACAGCGACCGCAGCAGGGAGAAGTACGGGTCGGTCAGGCCGGCGTGCTCGCCCAGCGACGCGCGCAGCAGCCCCTCCGCCTCGACGCCCTTGGACCACTGGTGGTTGATCTCGTGGCCGTTCCAGACCAGGTTCGGGTCGGACGCCGAACGCTCGTTGGACATCACCACCGGGCCCAGCCCGTGCAGGACGGCGGTGGCCACCGCGATCAGGGAGTTGATGGCGGTGACCGGGATGTGCCCGTTCAGCGCGCCGGCCGCGTTCAGGTCGAACAGCACCGGGTCGATGCGCCGCCGGGCGGCCAGCGGAACCAGCCCGGACGCCTCGTTGACGGCGACGATCACGTGGTTCGGGTTGACCGAGAACGGCACCGGGTCCAGCTCGGCGCGGCGCAGCGCCTCCAGGCTGACGATCGAGTCCTTACCGCCGCCGACCGCCGACAGCGGGCGACGGTCCGAGTCGTCGTACACCCGGGGTGACCCCGGCGTGCCGGCCGGCACCTCCGGGCGCAGCCCGAGCACGTGCGGCAGTTGGTTGCGGTACGCGTACTCCGCGAGGCCCTTTGTGTAGACGGCCGTGACGTAGTCGACGGTGGCCGCGCCCAGCGGCGTCGGCAGCAGGAGTCGGGGCGGCGCGGCGGCCTTGTAGTAGCTGACCCCGGCGACGAGGTGCAGCACCTCCAGCACCCGGTTGAGCGTCGCCACCGTCTCGTCGGAGGGCGGCTCCGCCGGCAGCGGAAGCGTGATCACCTCGGTGAACCGCTGCTCAGCGGCCGGGCCGGTAAGGGCGTAGTCGAACAAGACCTCGCCGGTGGCGAAGTCGATCGAGTAGGACGGGAAGGTGAAGGCGTCCATCCGCCGGAGCTGCTCGTTGGGCACACGCCATACTAGGCCCTGGTTCGTCCGGCCGTGTCCGGACCGGGCCCTGCCAGCCGCCGCCGTGACCCCCGAGGAGAGCCCCGTGCGCCTTTCTGACCTGCGCGGACGTACCGTTGCCGTCTGGGGCACCGGTCGGGAGGGCCGGGCCGCTGTGACCGCCATCGCCGCGCACGGCCCGGCCGAGCTGGTCGCCGTCGACGACAGCGCGAACTTCCTGTCGCTGCCCTGGGACGGCCCACTGGCCGAGGCGGCGCCGCTGGTCACCGGCGAGGCGGGCTTCGAACGGCTGGCCGCCGCGGACGTCGTGGTCCGCTCTCCGGGTGTGCCACAGACCCACCCGTGGCTGATCGAGCTGCGCCGCCGCGGGATCCTGGTGACCCAGGGCACCGCGTTGTGGATGGCCGACCACGCCGCGCGCACCGTCGGGGTCACCGGCAGCAAGGGCAAGAGCACCACCTCCAGCCTGATCAGTCATCTGCTCACCGCGATGGGCCGGCCGAACGTCTTCGGCGGCAACATCGGGGTGCCGACCCTGGACCTGCCGGAGGCGGAGCTGTACGTGCTGGAGCTGTCCAGCTACCAGTGCAGCGACCTCACCGACTCGCCCCGGGTGGCGGTGGTCACCGCGCTCTTCCCCGAGCACCTGGACGCGCACGGTGGGGAACGGGAGTACTACCGGGACAAGCTCAACCTGCTCGCCCACGACCCGCAGACGATAGTTGTCAACGGTGGCGACCCGCGGCTCGCCGCGGAGCTGGGTGAGCTGCCGGCGGTCCGCGCCGGTCGCCCCGACACCACGCACGTCGCCACCGGCGTCGACGGCACGCTGTGGTTCCACCTCGGTGACCAGCCGCTCTTCCCGCGTGCGGTGCTGCCGCTGGTCGGCCGGCACAACGAGGGCAACCTCTGTGTCGCGCTCGCCGTGCTCGACGCGCTCGGCGTGGACGTGGTGGCCGGTAAGGACCACCTTGCCGTCGCGGTCGCCGAATTCCAGGGGCTGGCCCACCGGCTCACCGAGATCACCGACCCGTCCGGGCTGACGTTCGTCGACGACACGCTGGCCACCAGCCCGTACGCGGCAATGCACGCCATCGACGCGTACGACGGGCGGCCGTTGACGGTGATCGTCGGGGGAAACGACCGGGGTCTGGACTACACGCCGTTGGCCGAGCACCTGGCCGAGCGGGAGCTGACGGTGATCGGGATTCCGGACAGCGGCACCCGCATCGTCGAGGTGCTCGCCGGCCTGCCGAAGGTGCGTACCGAACTGGTCGACGACCTGGTGGACGCGGTCCGGCTGTCCCGCGAGGTGACCCCGGCCGGCGGGGTGGTGCTGCTGTCCCCGGCCGCGCCCAGCTACGGCCGGTTCCGCAACTTCGAGCACCGCTCCGAGGTCTTCGCCCAGGCCGTCGCCGACACCGCCCGCTGAGCCCGGCCCGGCCCGGGCCTCCTCGCGTCAACGCTGGTGAAGCCCGGCGTGCAGGGCACGCATCGAGCGGATCGCCGAGCGGATCTCCTGGAGGTAGCGCCCCGGCGTGAGGGTCTGCTCGGGCAGCACCGCCAGGTCGGCAAGCGTCGGGTCCACCCCGACCGTGTCGATGGCGCACCCGTACGGCACGGCCAGCGTGCGCAGCGCGTCGCAGTGCTGGAACGGCACGTAGATCGGTGCGGTGACCATCAGGACCTCGTCGTCCGGCGCGAGCCGGACGTGGCCGGCCCAGAACCGCTGGGTGTCGGCGGTGTGGGCCCGCCGCTGGTCCGGTTCGCTGGACGGCGCGGCCAGCACCCGGACCGGCGGCAGCCCGTCCGGTCGGTAGGTCCGCGACGACCAGGAGTGGTGCGGGTGGCCGGCGTCGACGCCGTCCTGCTCGGCCGGGGTTCCCACCTCGAACACCCGGCGGACTGCTGTGTCCAGCACGTCCACCTCGGTCTCGTCGGCCGGCAGGCCCGCCTCGGCGAGGGTGCGGCGTTCCCAGTCCGACAGTGGCCGGAAGCTGCCCAGGACGGCGACCTCGCCGCTGACCGGCAGGCCGGCGCGGAGCAGGTGCGCGGCGTAGCCGACGCGGCGTACGCAGGCGTGCGCCAGGCCGCCGAGCACCACCAGGTGGGCGTACGCCGACCGGGCCGGCGGCACCGGGTGGATCAGCCCGAGCGCGGCAGCCGCGTCGAGCACCAGTGTCGCGGTGGCCGGGTCGAGGTCGGGCTCCCGGGCGTCGGGCCGTTCCCGGCCGCCCCGGAAGTCCCAGTGGCGGGCGGAGAAGTCGTCGAGGAAGCGGAGCACGTCGGTGAGGTCACCGTCGGGCCAGCTGCCGCCGAAGTGGGCGACCAGGCCGCGGAGCGGGGTGGAGCAGACCCAGGTCCGGACCTCCGCCGTGATCCGCTCGTCGTCCGTCGCGCTCGACGCCGCCGCGCCCGCTCTGTGCACAGCCGGATGCTACCGGCCCGCTGCGGTGGGGCCTCTGGTTGTGGTCGCTGTCTACGCTGGCGGGAACGGCTGATTGGGGGATCTCGATGACCCGTGACGTGGCCCGTCAGCGGTTGCGGGAGGGCGGCTCCACCGCCGGCTTCGTCCGGTTGGTGGCGCACACCGATCCGGTGGCGTTGGTCGGCATCACGCTGTCGATCACCCTCAGCATCGTGCTCGACCTCAGCAACGCCGCCTCCGGGGTGGAGTCGCTGTTGGCCGGCCTGATGGGCATCACCATCTCGCTGTTGGTCGACTCGCTGGCCCGCGCGGAGCGTCGCTTCCACCTGCGCACGCTGTTGGACGGCCCGCCCTGGCTGGTCCGCACCACCACGGAGCTGGCCGGGGCCATGCGGTCGGCTGCCGAGCAGCACGCGGGCACCCGGGTCGCGGTGGAGGCGCAGCGCCGCTACGAGCAGTTCCGGTTGGAGGCCGAGCAGCTCGCGGACGGTCGGATCATCCGGCGCGGTGACGAGGACGAGGATCTGGTCGGCGCGACCCGCGCCTGCGTACGCCGGCTGGACGGGTTGACCAACGTGATGCCCCGGGTGAGCGGCGAGTTGAGCTGGTGGCGCAGTGAGATCGGCCGCCGCTACTGGGAGGCCAACGTGGAGGCCCTGCAACGGGGTGTCCAGATAACCCGGGTCTTCGTCTACGCCACGCTGACCGACGATCTGTCCGCACTGGTGGAGAAGCAGCGCGCGGCCGGGGCGCGAGTGGGTCTGCTGCCCCTCGGGGTGGTGAGTCCGCATCTGCACGTGAACTTGACACTCTGGGACGGGTCGAGCTGTTGGGAGGCCCACATGACCGCGCACGGCGAGATCGGCGAGAATCAGTTCTCGGTCAACCGGACGGACGTCGCTCGGCTCACCCGCGTGTTCGACCTCTGCGCGAACGCCGCGACCTTCCAGGACTGACGGCCCCCACCGGGGCGGGAACGGGTGAGCCATGACGTGGAGCGCGGTCCTGCTGGTGACGGCCGTGGTCTGGGCGGTCAGCGTGATCCGCTCCGTCCGGCTGCGCGCGCTGGTCTACAGCCTGCCGCTGCCGATGACGCTCGCCCTGGTCACCACCGAGTACCGGGTGGACGGCGCGCAGGTGCTCGGCGTGCTCGGGCTCAACCTCTTCTTCGTCACCGTGGCGGTCACCCACCAGCTGTGGCGTTGGCCGATCCTGCTCGCCGACGTCGCGGGGATCGCCGTTTACGTGGCGCTGAGCGCCGGGCTGTTGGCCGTCGACATTCCGTTCGAGGCGGCCCTCGCCGTCACGCTGGTGCTCTGGCTGGCGGCCATCCTGTGGCTGCGCCGTCGCGCCCGCCGCCGTGGCGCTTGCGCCGACGAGGCGGTCGCCGTCGCGGAGACCCGCCCGGACGGGTTGCCGGTGTTGCTCAAGCTGGTGGTGATCTTCGTTGGGGCGGTCCTCACCGCGCTGCTCGGCGCGGTGCTGCGCGGCATGGTGGTGACGTTCCCGTACTCGGGGGTGCTGGTCGCCGTCGAGGCCCGCCGGCAGTTGGCGGAGTTCAGTCGGCACTTCGCCCGCAACAGCCTCGCGCTGGTCGGCTTCCTCACCGCGTACCACTACCTTCAGGACGTCTCGTCGGCTGCGGCGCTCGGTGCCGGCTGGGCGGCCTTCGCGGTGGTCGCCGCCGCCCTGCACCTGCCGTTGCGCCCCCGCCAGGTCGCGCACGCCCGAGCGGCGAGCCGCCCGCCGAGGGCACTGCGGCCGGCGACCGAGCCTCAGACGCCTACCGGCCTGCCCTGACCAGCTCGGCGATCCGGGTGAGCGGTTCGGCGTACGCGGGCCAGTCGAGGCCGTCGACGCTGAGCGTGGGGCGGCGGCGTACGCCGTCCACCGCGCCCGCGCGCACCATCGCTGTCAGCAGGTCGGACGACCAGGCGGGCTCCAGCAGTGTCCGAAGCTCCGGCACCTCCGGGCGCAGCAACGACAGTGCGCCGACGAGGGCGGCGGCGGCCCAGTTGGAAGTGCCGCCGACGAGCAGCGCGTCAGCGCCCACCACGCACCGGATCCGCTCGCCCGAGGCGACCACCCGTCCGATCAGGTCCGCCGGTAGGCGGCCCATGCCGAGTTCGTTGCCCCCGTCGCCGATGCCGATGCGGTACGCCGACCCGCAGGTGTAGAGCCGGTCCAGGGGTGCGGTGTGCACGCCGATGTCCTCGCCGCGCATGTTGCGGGGCCGGCCGTCCACCCCGGGCCCGACCCGTTCGCAGGCGATGAGGTGGGTCAGCCGGCCGTACCCGGGGCGGAGGACTGCTGCCCACTCCTCGTACTCCCGCAGCGGCGCGACGTCGACAGGCAGGCCCGGCGCGGCGGCGGCGACGGCCGCCTCGACCACCGGGGCGCAGGGCTCGTCGGTGACGATCCGGCACTGGCCACCGAGCAGGCGCAGGGCGGCGGCGATCTGGACCGCGCCGAGCGGGCCGTCGGTCTCCGCGGCGGGTGGTTCGGCGCCGGGGATGAAGAACCCGGTGAACACCGCGGCGTCGGGCGACGCGGCGGTGGCGAGTGACCGGGCGGCGGCCAGCAGTCCACCGGCCGCTGGCGCTGCCAGCGCCTCGCTGCCCCGGCCCACCTCGCGCGCGGCGACGCGCTCCAGCTCGGCGATCGTCTCTTCGATGCGCACCGCGTGCCTCCCGGGCGACAGTGGACCGACCCACTGTAGCGGTGGGTGGCCAGGCTGCGGATCGAGTGGAAGTTAGCCGTCAACGCTGCTGAAATCGGCGGTCGAGAATGACCATGGCCGTGGAAAGCGTTGACGTGCTGTCAGGTAGGGGTGCCCATGCGCTACAGGCTGACAGTTGTTCGCATCGGTCGGCGGTGGGAGCGTGCGATATCCACGAATGCCGCTGAAGGGTTGCCACGATGACCGACGACCTGCTGGCCCGGCACCGGGCCGTGCTCCCGTCCTGGATGCCGTTGTACTACGCCGAGCCACTCGAACTGGTCTCCGGCTCGGGTCGCCGGGTCACCGACGCGCAGGGGCGCAGCTACCTGGACTTCTTCGGCGGCGTGCTGACCAACATGATCGGGTACGACATCCCGGAGATCCGGGAGGCCGTCGAGCGGCAGCTCGCCACCGGCATCGTGCACACCTCGACGCTCTACCTGATCCGTCAACAGGTGGAGCTGGCCGAGAAGATCGCCCAGCGCTCCGGCATCCCGGACGCCCGGGTGTTCTTCACCAACTCCGGCACCGAGGCGAACGAGGCGGCGCTGCTGGTCGCCACCAACCACCGCCGCTCGCACCAGATCCTGGCCGTGCGCAACAGTTACCACGGCCGGTCGTACGCGGCGATGGGCGTCACCGGCAACCGCAACTGGTCGGCCAGCGGCCTCAACCCGCTCCAGGTGGCCTGGCTGCACTCCGGTGACCGGCTGCGCGGCCTGCTGGCCCGGCTCGGCGCCGACGAGCAGGTCGACGCGGCGGTGGAGGACCTGCGCGAGGTGCTGGCCACCCAGACCGCCGGTGACGTGGCCGCGCTCATCGCCGAGCCGATCCAGGGCGTGGGTGGTTTCGTGCACCCGCCGGACGGACTCTTCGCCGGCTGGAAGAAGGTCCTCGACGAGCACGGCATTCTGTTCATCGCCGACGAGGTGCAGACCGGCTGGGGGCGTACCGGGGAGCACTTCTGGGGTTACCAGGCGCACGGCGTCACCCCCGACCTGCTCACCTTCGCCAAGGGCATCGGCAACGGTTTCGCACTGGCCGGGGTGGTCGGCCGGGCCGAGGTGCTGGAGTCGGTGCCGGCCATCAGCTTCTCCACCTTCGGCGGCAACCCGATCTCCACGGCGGCCGGCAACGCGGTGCTCGACTATCTGATCGCGCACGACCTCCAGGCGAACGCGGCCCGCGTCGGCGCGATCCTCGCCGACGGCCTGCGGTCCGCAGTGGGCGGGCTCGACTGCGTCGCCGAGGTACGCGGAAAGGGGCTGATGCTCGGCGTCGAGTTCGTCCGTCCGGGCGGCGGTGAGCCGGACCCGGCGCTGACCAACCGGGTCTTCGAAGCCGCCCGCAACGGTGGCCTGCTGACCGGCAAGGGCGGGCTGCACGGCAACGTGCTGCGGATGGGTCCACCGTTGACGTTGACCGAGGAGGAGGCCCGTGAGGGCCTGGCGATCCTCGTCGACGCGATCCGTTCGGCGGCGGGGGTGGCGGCATGAGCATCGGTCACTTCATCGACGGCAAGCGGGTGGAAGGCACCTCCGAGCGGCGCGGCGACGTGTTCGACCCGGCGACCGGTCGGCGTACCGCAGCTGTCGAGTTGGCCTCGACGGCGGACGTCGACGTGGCGGTGCAGGCCGCCGCCCGCGCGGCGCGGGCCTGGCGGGACGCGTCGCTGGCGCGGCGGTCCGCTGTGCTGTTCGCCTTTCGGGAGTTGGTGCACGCCCGGCGGGACCGGCTCGCCGAGGTGATCACCGCCGAGCACGGCAAGGTGCTCGCCGACGCCGCCGGCGAGGTGCAGCGCGGCCTGGAGGTCATCGAGTACGCGTGTGGCCTGCCGTCGGCGTTGCGCGGTGCGTTCAGCGAGAACGTGTCCACCGAGGTCGACTCGTACACCATCCGGCAGCCGCTCGGCGTGGTCGCGGTGATCTCCCCGTTCAACTTCCCGGTGATGGTGCCGCTGTGGTTCGTGCCGGTGGCGGTGGCCTGCGGCAACGCGGTGGTGCTCAAGCCGAGTGAGAAGGACCCGAGCGCGGCGCTGCTGCTGGCCGAGTGGTTCGCCGAGGCGGGCCTGCCCGACGGGGTGCTCAACGTGGTCAACGGTGACAAGGAGGCGGTCGACGCGTTGCTGGAGCACCCGGAGGTGCGGGCGGTGTCGTTCGTCGGCTCGACGCCGATCGCCCGGTACGTCTACCAACGCGCAACGGCAGCCGGCAAGCGGGTGCAGGCGCTCGGTGGGGCGAAGAACCACATGGTGGTGCTCCCGGACGCCGATCTGGACCTGGCGGCCGACGCGGCGGTCAACGCCGGGTTCGGCTCGGCGGGGGAGCGGTGCATGGCCATTTCGGTGCTGGTGGCGGTGGAGCCGGTGGCGGACGCGCTGGTCGAGCGGATCGCCGCGCGGGTGACCGGTCTGCGCACCGGCGACGGCCGACGGGGCTGCGACATGGGCCCGTTGGTGACCGCCGCGCACGCGGCGACTGTGCGCTCCTACGTGGACGCGGGTGTCGCCGCCGGCGCGGTGCCGGTGGTGGATGGGCGGGACGTGACGCCGGACGGCGACCCGGACGGTTTCTGGCTCGGCCCGACGCTGTTCGACAGGGTGACCCCGGACATGTCGATCTACACCGACGAGATCTTCGGGCCGGTGCTGAGCGTGGTCCGGGTCGGCTCGTACGACGAGGCGGTGGACCTGGTCAACGCCAGCCCGTACGGCAACGGCACGGCGATCTTCACGAACGATGGCGGGGCGGCCCGGCGCTACCAGCACGAGGTGGAGGTGGGCATGGTCGGGATCAACGTGCCCATTCCGGTGCCGATGGCGTACCACTCGTTCGGCGGCTGGAAGTCGTCACTCTTCGGTGACCTGCACGCGCACGGCGAGGACGGGGTGCGCTTCTTCACCCGGGGCAAGGTCGTCACCAGCCGCTGGTTGGATCCGCGCCACGGCGGGGTCAACCTCGGGTTCCCCACCCAGACCTGACGCTCGCCGCCGACAACACCAGGCCGGCCCGCCGCGAGGTGGGCCGGCCTTCGTCGGCGTACCCCCGGATTCTCGGGGTGCGACGGCCCGGCGGCGTCGATCCCTGCGGCCGGTGGTGATAACGGTTCGACAGTCAGGACTTGAAGTCCGAGCCCGGCTGTCGTAGAAATTCTTCAGCAACAGAGCATGAACTGAAGAGAACTACCGCCCCTCGCGCGGCGGACGCCTCCCCCCACAGACCGGCGATCCGCCCGACCCGACCCGAGGAGAACCCATGAACAGGCGTGACATCCTGCGGCGCAGCGCCGCCGCCGGCCTCCTGGCCACCCCCGCCGCCGGTCTGCTGTCCGGCTGCGCCACCGGCGGTGGCGGTGACAACGATGCGGAGACCTACCAGGGCACCAAGAGCGCGCAGAACCCGCTCGGCGTGAAGGAGGACGCCCCCCTCGAAGTGGTGATCTTCGGCGGTGGGTTCGGTGAGGAGTACGCCAAGGCCCACGAGGCCATGTACACCGAGAAGTACCCGAAGGCGAAGATCAAGCACTCCTCCACCCAGGAGATCAGCAAGACCCTCCAGCCCCGCTTCGTCGACGGCTCCCCGCCGGACGTGGTCAACAACTCCGGCACCGGCCAGATCGACTTCAACGGCCTGGTCAGCCAGAACGCACTCGCCGACCTCGGTGAGCTGCTCGCCGCCCCGAGCCTCGACGCGCCCGGCAAGACCGTCAAGGACACCCTGCTGCCCGGTGCTGTCGAGATCGGCTCCTACGACGGCAAGTTCCTGGTGCTCAACTACACCTACACCGCCTACGGCATCTGGTACTCCAACAAGCTGTTCACCGAACGCAAGTGGGAGTACGCGAAGACCTGGGAGGAGCACATCGCGCTCTGCAAGCAGATCAAGGCCGCCGGCATCGCCCCCTGGACGTACGCCGGCCTGCACCCGCGCTACATGAGCTGGCCGCTGATCTCCACCGCGATCAAGTTCGGCGGCCCGTCGGTGGCCCTCGCGCTCGACAACCTGGAGCCGAACGCCTGGAAGTCCGACTCGATGAAGGCTGCGGCCGACGCCTGGCACCAGATCGTCAAGGACAAGTACATCCTGGAAGGCTCGCCCGGCCTGGACCACAAGCAGTCGCAGACCGCCTGGTGCCAGGGCAAGGCCGCCTTCATCTCCTGCGGCTCCTGGCTGGAGAGCGAGCAGAAGGACGTCACCCCGGCCGGATTCAACATGACCATCGCGCCGACGCCGAGCCTGGGCAGCGGCGACAAACTGCCGTTCGAGGCGATCCGCGGCACCGCCGGTGAACCGTTCCTGGTGCCGGCCAAGGCCCGCAACGTCGCCGGCGGTCTGGAGTACTTCCGGACCATGCTGTCCAAGAAGGGCGCCCAGGACTTCACCAGGAAGGTCGCCAGCCTCACCGTCGTCGCCGGCGCCAGCGAGGGAGTCGAGCTGCCGTACGGGCTGAACACAGTGGTCAAGGCCCTCGACGCGTCCGGCGCCAACGGCTTCAACTGGGTCTACAACAACTACTACCGCAAGTTGGAGCGCAACCTCGTCGACGCCGCGTGCGGCGAGTTCTTCAGCGGCCGGATCGGCCCCGCCGAGTTCCTCGAACAGTGCCAGAAGGGCGCCGACTCGATCGCCCAGGACAGCTCGATCAAGAAGTACAAGCGAGCGGCCTGACCGCCCGGCCGGTGGGGGGAGAGATCCACCCCCACCGGCCGTCCCCCCTCGGAGAGGTCCCTCCCGTGAAACATGGCAAGTGGCCGCTGATCGTCACGTTCCTGGTGCCACCGGTGCTGCTGTACGTGTTCTTCGTCGTCTCGCCGTACTTTCAGGCGTTCCAGATCTCCACCACCGACTGGCTCGGCTACTCGGCCGACGCCAACCCGGTCGGCCTGGCCAACTTCAAGACCCTCTGGCACGACGACTACGTGTGGAACGCGTTGAAGAACAACGCGATCCTGCTGGCCCTGGTGCCGGTGCTGACCATCGTGCTCGGGCTCTTCTTCGCCACCATGCTCGCCATGGGCGGACGCAAGGGCAGTGCCGGCGTCACCGGCGTGCGCGGCGGCGCGCTCTACCGCACCGTCTACTTCTTCCCGCAGGTGCTCTCCGTGGTGATCATCGCGCTGCTGTGGAAGGAGGTGTACCACCCCAACAAGGGGCTGCTCACCACCGCTCTGCACGGCCTCGGCCTGTCCGCTCCGACCTGGCTCGGCGACCCGGCGACCGCCTTCTGGTGCGTGCTGGCGGTGATGGTCTGGAGCAACGTCGGCTTCTACGTGGTGCTGTTCGGCGCGGCGATGTCGGCTGTGCCGAAGGAGATCTACGAGGCAGTCCTGCTCGACGGCGCGTCCCGGTTCACCACCCTGCGCCGGGTCACCCTGCCGCTGCTCTGGGACACCGTCCAGGTCGCCTGGGTCTACCTGGCCATCTTCGCCCTGGACGGGTTCATCCTCGTGCAGTTGATGACGAACGGCGGGCCGAACTTCTCCACCGACGTGATCGGCGTACGCATGTACGACACCGCCTTCGGCAGCGAGACCAAGTTCGGCTACGCCTCGGCGATCGGCGTGGTGATGTTCTTCCTGACCCTCTCGGTGGCGGTGCTGTCGCTGCGCATCGGCCGGCGCGAACGGATTGAGTACTCGTGACCACTCTGGATCAGCCCACAGCGACCGCCGCGACCCCGCTCACCAGTCGTGACCGCCCGGTGCGCCGCGAACTCGGCGTGGCCAACGCCCTCTCGCACGGCTTCCTGCTGCTGTGGGGCCTGCTCACCGTACTGCCACTGCTGTGGATGTTCATCAGCTCGTTCAAGACCAACGGTGAGATCCTCGCCGACCCCTGGGGGCTCCCCGGCGCGCTGCACCTGGACAACTGGGCGCGGGCCTGGACCGGCGCGCACATCGGGAGGTACTTCCTCAACAGCCTGGTGGTGGTGACCGGCTCGGTCAGCCTCACCATGCTGATGGGTGCCACCGCCGCGTACGTCTTCGCCCGCTACGACTTCCGCGGCCGCCAGGTTGTCTACTACCTGTTCGTCGGCGGCCTGATGTTCCCGGTGTTCCTCGCCCTGGTGCCGCTCTTCTTCGTGGTCCGCAACGCCGGTCTCTTCAACACCTGGCTCGGGCTGATCCTCGTGTACGCGGCCTACTCGCTGCCGTTCACCGTGTTCTTCCTGACCGCCTTCTTCCGGACCCTGCCGACCTCGGTGGCGGAGGCCGCGCTTGTCGACGGCTGCGGTCACTTCCGGCTCTTCTTCCGGGTGATGCTGCCCATGGCGCGTCCGGGAATGATCAGCGTAGCGATCTTCAACTTCCTCAGCCACTGGAACCAGTTCCTGTTGCCGCAGGTGCTGTTGCAGGGCGACGAGTCCAAGTGGATGCTGGCGCAGGGGCTGTTCGCGCTGTCGGTCAGCCAGGGGTACGCCGGCGACTACGCTCGACTGTTCGCCGGGCTGAGCATCGCGGTGCTCCCGGTGCTCGCCGTCTATGTGGCGTTCCAACGGCAGGTGCAGGCGGGCCTCACCGCAGGGCAGCTCAAGTAGGTCCGTCAGTGCCTCCCGGCCATCGCGGCGGGTGCCCCGCGTACCCGGGGCGACTGTGGTGACCTCCAGGCAGCCCGGGGTCTGACTGATTCAGATCAGTGTGGATCGCTCGACGTGCGCGCCGCCCCGACGCGCGTGGGGACTGGAGATCCGGTCGACGCCGGCTCGGCGCGCCGACGCGCCGAGCCGGCCGGTCCTCAGATCGCGAGGGCCCCGCCGTCCACCGGGAGGAGCACACCGTGGATGTGTGAGGCGTCCGCACTGGCAAGGAAGATCACGGCAGCGGCGGTGTCCTGGACGTTGCCCGTACGCCTGTCCGGGTTGCTCTCGGCGAGCTTCTCCAGGAGAGGCCGGAGGTCTTCGTTCCCCTGCGTGATGGTCGGTCCGGGGGCGACGGTGTTCACCCGCACACCGTCGGCGGCCAGCTCCGCGGCCCACGACCTCGTCAGCGAGTGCAGGCCTGCCTTGCTGGCGCCGTACAGCGAAGTGAACTTGATTCCGTCCACGCCGCCGATCGAGCCAATGTTGATCACGGAGCCGCCGCCGTGCTCCACCATGCCGGGTACCAGGGCCGCCGTCAGAAGGAACGGGGCCTTGACGTTGACCTCGAGCACCTTGTCGATCTGTTCCTCGGTCGACTCCGTCATGGGGTGCGGCGGCACGAGAAAGGCCGCGTTGTTGACCAGGATGTCGATCGGCCGACCCGCCAGGGTGGTCGCCTCGTGTGCGAGGCGGCGGATCTCGACGCCGCCCGCAGAGAGGTCCGCCTCGATGAAGTGGGCGACGCCGCCCTCTGCGACGATTCCGTCGACGACCTGAGCGCCCTGCTCCGCGCCGAGTCCGGTCACGACGACGACGGCGCCCTCGCGGGCCATCGCCTCCGCCACACCGCGTCCAATTCCGCTCGTCGAGCCGGTGACCAGTGCGGCGCGTCCTTCGAGACGATTCATGTCAGTACCTCCGGTTCTGAACCTCTCCTGGAACCATCCTTAATTGCTTGAACAAGCAAGCATATCCCCTGATTCCCTGGTGGTGCGGGCTCTGGGGCAATGCCACCACCGGAGGGCGGGTGCCGAGAACGCATCTCCCGGAATCGGCCGTCCTCGGCCGCGGCCACGGCTTCGGCAAGCGCTGCCCAGCCGCCCAGCCGCCCAGCCGCTCAGCCGCTCAGCCGCTCAGGCGCTCAGGCGCTCAGCCGCTCAGGGCCCGGGCGGGCCACCCGGATACGCGGCCGCCTCCCGCCGTGAGCGCGCTCGTCTCGGGTGCCGCGTCGATGATCGCGCTGGAACCTGGAAAGAGTCCCCTCGTCGTGATCGGAGGGCACTACAACCTGGATCGGGTGCGATCATGCGCGGCGTGCGGCGTGCGGCGTGCGGCGTGCGGCGTGCGGAAGACGTCGCACAGGATCGGCTCGGCGCCGAGTTGCGCCAGCAGCTCCGTCTTGTTGGACGATCGCGT